>DYEI01000236.1 GCA_020725765.1 Anaerolinea sp.
CGTTCCCCGTCGACGAAGGTCGACGGTTGGCCTTCGGGCTGCCCGCGGGCAGCCCGAAGGCCCCGTAGCCCCGAATTCATTCGGTGGATTGCATGCGCCCTCTGCGCCGCATTCCGCAGAATATCCATGCGTCACATTAGCCCCGAATTCATTCGGTGGCCTGCCCGCCAACAGAAGGTGGAACCGAATCGCTTGGTCGGGTCAAATCGACGGGAGCGCGGGTCCCAAAGTTAGCGCCCATGGGGCTACGGGGCTGGGGGCTCTGACAGCAGCACAGATGAACCTGCCCGCAGAGCGGCCCTGCTCCTTGACACAATGACCAATCTGCTCTACCCTACAGAACGCATGGTCTACCGCCCGCCGGGAAGCGAACTGAATGCGCACGCAACCGGCCAGGCTCCACCCGCCGAGGTCGCCATGACTGCCTTGCAGCGCTTTGCCCCGCCGGTTCGCATCTGGTTCGAAGAGACCCTTGGTCGGCCGACGGCTGCTCAGGAGCAGGGCTGGCCGCCTATCCAGGCCGGGCAGCACACGCTGATCCTCTCCCCAACCGGCTCCGGCAAGACCCTCGCGGCTTTCCTCTGGGCCATTGATGGCCTCTTTTCCGAGGTCGCCTCCGGCAACGCGCCGGCAGGGGTGCGGCTGGTGTACGTCTCCCCCCTCAAGGCGCTCAATCACGATATCGAGCGCAACCTGCGCGCGCCGCTGGAGGGAGCACGGGAGGTCGCGGTCCGCCTCGGCCAGCCCCTCCCCGAGCTGCGGGTGGCCGTCCGCACCGGCGACACACCCGGCCGGGTGCGCCTCCGCATGCTCCGGCAGCCGCCGCACATCCTGATTACCACGCCCGAGTCCCTCTACCTCATGCTCACGGGCCCGCGGGCGCGCGAGATATTCCGCACCGTGCGCACGGTGATTGTCGACGAGATCCACACCGTCGCCGGCAACAAGCGGGGTGTGCACCTCGCGCTCACCCTTGAGCGCCTCGCCCACATCGCCGAGGGGCCGGTACAGCGGATCGGACTCTCTGCCACACAGCGGCCGCTCGAAGAGGTCGCCCGGTTCCTCGGAGGACAGGAATGGCAGGCAGGTCCGCAGGGTCGGCGGGAGCTCGTGCCCCGGCCCGTGACCATCGTGGAGGCCCGCCACGACAAGGCCCTCGACCTGAAGGTTGTGACCGTGGTCGGCGACTTTCGGGAGCTGGGCGGCTCGATCTGGCCCACCATCGAGCAGCAGATAGCCGACCTGATACGTGCGCACCGCACCACCCTGGTCTTCACCAACAGCCGCCGGCAGGCGGAGCGGCTCGCCGCCCACCTGAGTGAGTTGCTCGGCACCCGCATCCGTGCCCACCACGGCAGCATGGCCGCTGCGGCCAGGCTGGAGATGGAGGCTGACCTCAAGGCTGGCCGGCTGCCCGCCCTCGTCGGGACCAGCTCCCTGGAGCTCGGCATCGACATCGGCACGATTGACCTCGTCGTGCAGGTCCAGTCGCCCAAGGGCGTCGCCCGCGGCCTGCAGCGAGTCGGGCGCTCCGGACACCTCGTCGGCCAGACCTCCATCGGGCGCATCTTCCCCACCCATCGCGAGGACCTGATGGAGGCAGCGGCCGTCGCCGGGGCCATGCGACGCGGCGAGGTCGAAGAGACTCGGGTGCCCGAGAACTGCCTCGACGTCCTCGCCCAGCAGATCGTCGCCGCGGTCAGCGTCGAGAGCTGGCGCGCCACCGACCTCTACGACCTCGTCCGCCAGAGCTATCCCTACCGGGACCTCCCGCCGAGCGCCTTCGAGGAGGTGCTGGCCATGCTGGCCGGCAAGTACCCGGGCGAGGTGTTCCGCGAGCTCCGGGCCCGTCTGGATTGGGACCGGGCCACCGGCCTCCTGAGGGCACTGCCCGGGAGCCGGTACCTGGCCACCGCCAGCGGCGGCACCATCGCCGACCGCGGCACCTTCGGCGCCTACCTCTCCGACGGCAAGACCCGCCTGGGCGAGCTGGATGAAGAGTTCGTCTTCGAGCGGCGCGTCGGGGATACCTTTGCCCTCGGCAGCCAGACCTGGCGCGTTCTGCACATCGGCGATGACCGTGTCGTCGTCGAGCAGGCGCTGGGAGCCGTACCGACTGTGCCCTTCTGGCGCGGCGACGTCCCCTGGCGCCCCTATGAGCTGGGCCTGGAGGTCGGACGCTTCCGCCGCCTGGTCGCCGAGCGCTTGGACGACCCCGCGGCGCTCGCCTGGCTGCAGCAGGAGCACGCTCTCGACGAGCGCTCGGCCGAGAACGTGCTGCGCTACGTCGCCGAGCAGTTGAGAGCCATCGGGGCGATCTCCTCGGACCGTACCATCATTGTCGAGCTGTTCCGCGATCCCCTCGGCGACGGGCGGCTCGTCATCCATTCACCCTTTGGTGGCCGGGTAAACGCGGCCTGGGCCCTCGCCCTCAGGAGCGCCTTCCGCGACCGGCTCCACACCACGCCCGAGTGCCAGACCTCAGACGACGGCATCCTGCTCCGCTTCCCGGAGAGCGAAGCCAGCCCCCCGCTGGACATCGTCACGCAACTCTCGCCGGAGGAGGCCCGCGAGCGCATTCTAACCGAGCTCCCGGACTCGGCCCTCTTCGGCGCCCAGTTCCGTCAGAATGCGGCGCGCGCCCTGCTGATGCCACGCGCAAAGCGCGGCCACCGCACGCCCTTCTGGCTGCAACGCCTCCGCGCCAAGGACCTGCTCGCCGTGACCCGGCACTTCGACTCCTTCCCCATTATCGTCGAGACCTATCGGGACTGCCTCCGCGACGTGCTTGACCTCGAGCACCTCCTCGAGGTCCTGAACGGCATCCGTGAACGTCGCATACGCGTTGTCGCCATCGAGCGGGCCACGCCCTCGCCGGTTGCCACCAGCCTCCTCCACCAGTTCATCAGCGTTTACATTTACGAGTGGGACGCCCCCAAGGGCGAGCGGAGCCTGACCGGGCTGCTCCTCAACCGGGAGCTGCTGCAGAGCGTGCTTGGCGAGGCGTCGCTGGGAGGCCTGCTGCGCCCGGAGGCAATCGCCGAGATGGAGGCATTCCTGCAGCGCACCGCCCCGGCCCGCCGGGCCCGCAGCCGCGAGGAGCTGGCGCTGATCCTCCACGAGCTCGGCGACCTGAGCACCGAGGAGGTGCTGGCGCGCACACAGGAGGGCGGCGCCCTGTGGCTCGAGAACCTTGCCCGCGAGGGTCGCATCCTTGAGCGGTCAATCCCAACCTCTGGCGGCCCCGCACGACGCTGGATCCTCGCCGAGGAGGCCGACCTGTACGAGCAGGCCTTCGGCAACACCGACCGGGCGTCCGAGGGTGCGCCCTCGCAGGAGGCCGCCGCCTTCCGCGCCCGTACGACCCTTCTCGAGCGCCTGCTCGCGACGCACGGACCCCTGGAAAGGGCGCAAATCCTCGCCCGCTACGCCTTTCCCGAGCGGTGGCTGGACGCGGCGCTCCAGGTCGCGATCGAGAACCGCCGCTGCGTGCGCGCGCGCCTGACCGACGGCAGGGACTCCGAGGAGTATTGCCTTGTCGCCAACCTGCAGCAGGCACGTCGCCGCACCCTCACGCTGCTTCGCCGTGAGGTCGAGCCCGTGCCCCTTGCAGCTTACGCCGACTTCCTGGCGCGCTGGCAGCACGTCCATCCCCACGAGCGCCTGCGCCGGCCCGAGGGCCTGCGCCGCGCCATCGGGCAGCTCCGCGCCCTGCCGGTGCCCGCCCTGCTGTGGACACGGGACCTCCTGCCAGCGCGCATGGAGGGCTTTCACCCCTCCGAGCTGGAAGCCCTGTGCCAGGGCGGAGAGGTCACCTGGGTGGGATCGGGCAGCGGCAAGCCGGGGCATCTTCGGGCGCGGTTCCTCTTCCGCGGCGAGGGCGGCCTCTACCTCCCCGCTGGGCCGGGCGAAGAGGAGCTTCTCCCGTTCAGCGAGCCGGCGCTCGCGGTGCTGCGCTTCCTGCGGTCGGAGGGCGCCTGCTTCACAGCAGAGTTGCAGCGGGGGACCGGCCTCCCGCCTGAGGTCCTCGCCATGGCCCTGCACGAGTTGGTCTCAGCAGGGCTCGTGACCAACGACTCCCTCCATGCCCTGCACGAGTTGGCCAGGCTGCGCCCGGGCTCGGACCAGGTGCACAAGCCCTTCTCGACCCTCGAGGCGCAGCTTGCAGCCCTCCGCCCCGAGCCGCCGCCCCTCCGGCGCGGCCGGCTCCATGAGGCGCGTCGGCGCATTGCCCGGCGGCAGGCAGCGGCGCCCCAGTGGGTGGGGCGCTGGTCGCTCGTGCACCGCTTTGGCATCTGGGGGGATGCAAGAAGCCCCGAAGAGATCGCCGACCTTCGGGCACGGCAGCTCCTTGCCCGGTACGGCATCGTCTCGCGGGACTGCCTGGCCCGTGAGGACCGATCCTGGGCCTGGACCGACCTGTACGCCTGCCTGGAGATACTGGAGATGCGGGGGGAGGTGCGCCGGGGCTGCTTTGTGCAGGGCCTCGCCGGGCCGCAGTTCGCCTTGCCAGAAGCGCTCGAGCGGCTCCGGGAGTGGTCCGCCGGCGCTGAAGAGCCCGTGCCGGTCGTCGTCAACGCGTGGGACCCGGCCGGGCTGGTGAGTGCCCGGCTGCTGGGAGAACTTGGGACTGCCAGCCTCCCGCTCACACTCCCTCGGCGGCCCTCGAGCTACCTGGTGCTGCAGATGGGCCGGCCCGTGCTCGTCGCAGAGCGCTGGGCTCGGTCTATTGTCACGCCCGCCGGCGTCGGCGAGGCTGAGCTGATCCGTGCCCTCGGCGCCTGCCTGGGCGAGATCTGCCGGAGGAGCCGCCGTCGACGCCTCACCATCGAGACGTGGAATGGAGAGCCGGCCCTCGGCGGGAAGGCACAGGCGCTCCTCGAAGCCGCCGGCTGCTATCCGCACGCCCCGGCCATGGAGTGGATGGCATAGGATATGCTCCCCAATCGGCACAGGCCCAACGGGAGCAGTGCCATGCAGAACAGTGAGATTGCCTCAGCGCTCGAGGAGGCCGCTGAGCTCCTTGAGCAGACCGGCGCCAATCCCTTCCGGGTCCGCGCCTACAGGGCGGCGGCCGGCACGGTCCGCCGCCTCGACCGACCCGTGACGGCCATCCTCGCCGAGGAGGGCATGGCAGGCCTCGAGCGCCTGGAGAACATCGGTCCTCGCCTCGCCTCCACCATCAGCCGGCTGGCCATGGATGGCGACTGGCCTCTCCTCGACCGGCTCCGGGCCGACCTGTCGCCGGAGCAGCTCTTCGACACCCTGCCGGGCGTCGGGCCGGAGCTGGCCCGGCGCATCCACGAGGAGCTCGGGGTCTCCACCCTCGAGGAGCTGGAGGTCGCTGCCGCCGACGGCCGCCTCGAGCGGGTGTCCGGCATCGGCCCCGTCAAGGCGGCGCACATTCGGGAGGCCATCGCTGCGCGGCTGCGACGCCCGCGAGCGGCCGCTCCGCTCGCCGAGCCCCCGCCCATTTCCGAGCTACTCTCGGTCGATCAGGAGTACCGCACCAAGGCCGAGGCGGGGCAACTGCACAAGATCGCGCCCCGCCGGTTCAACCCCTCGCGCGAGGCCTGGTTGCCCGTGCTGCATACGCGACGCGGCGAGCGCCGCTACACCGCCCTCTTCTCCAATACCGGCCTGGCACACGAGCTGGGCAAGACGCACGACTGGGTCGTCCTCTACTACAGCCGTCCGGGGGAGCAGGAGGGCCAGGTCACCGTCGTGACCGAGACCCACGGCGACCTTGCAGGCCTGCGCGTGGTGCGGGGCCGGGAGGAGGAGACACGGCGCTTCTACGAGGCCGAGAGGGCCTTCGAGCTGTAGCATCCGCAGGACCTCGAGGCCGGGAGTGGCATGGCGCTTGCTGTCCCTGCGGCGTCGGGCGCGTCCCGGCGCACACCGCGTGGGAGGTGGCCAGCGTTATGTCACCCCTGAGCTTTCCGAGCACCTTCCCCCCGCAGCACCAGGAGCGGCAGCCGGGGGTCGAGGCAGTGATGCAGCCAAGGCCGGTCTTTGTGCTCCCCGAATACCGCGGCAGCGGCAAGCTGCGCGACAGGGTGGCACTGATCACCGGCGGCGACTCGGGCATCGGCCGGGCTGTGGCCGTTCACTTCGCCCGGGAGGGCGCGGACGTCTCCATCGTCTATCTCAATGAGCATGAGGATGCCGGGGAGACCTGCCGCCTGGTGCAGGAGGAGGGGCAGCGGTGTGTGGCGATCGCTGGCGACATAGGGGATGAGGCCTTCTGCCAGCGCGCTGTGCAGGAGACGGTCCAACGGCTCGGCCGGCTGGATATCCTGGTCAACAACGCCGCCGAGCACCGGGTCACACCGGCGCTCGAGGGCATTGGCGCTCAGCAGATCGAGCGGACCTTCCGCACCAACATCTACTCGTTCTTCTTCATGACCAAGGCTGCCCTGCCCCACCTGAGGCCAGGCAGCGCCATCATCAATACCGCGTCGGTGGTCGCCTATACCGGGAACCACTATCTGATCGACTACACCGCCACCAAAGGCGCCATCGTGTCCTTCACCCGTGCTCTGGCGCGGGGCCTGGTCGGGCGGGGCATCCGGGCGAATGTCGTGGCGCCCGGCCCCGTGTGGACCCCGCTCATCCCGTCGACCTACGCGCCGGAGGAGGTCGTCCACTTCGGTCAACACACACCGTTGGGCCGCGCGGCCCAGCCCGCAGAGATCGCGCCGAGCTTTGTGTTCCTTGCTTCCGAGATCGATTCCTCCTACATCACCGGCCAGGTTCTGCACGTGAACGGGGGAGCGCTCACCTGCAGCTGACCGGGCCGGCGATTGCGCCTCGCTGCTACCAGCCCTCACGCACACGGACCTGCGCCAGCGATAGCTGAGACTCCAACGCGAGGAGGTCCATCGGCTCGCAGGCGCCCTTGGTGCCTCCGGCGAGCGCATCGGCGTGCGCGATCAGGCCGTCCCGATTGGCCAGGCCGTCCAGCCAGCGCTGCGGGATGGCCGGAAGGCCCCAGCGCGCCCCCGCCAGGGCTCCGGTGATGCCGCCGACCGTATCGGCGTCGGCGCCGAGGTTGACGGCCTCTATCACCGCTTCCTCGAAAGAGGTCGACGCGAGAGCCAGGAAGATGGCGGTGGTCACCGACGCGCAGGCAAAGCTGTCGCTGGGGCTGGTGACGGGATACGCGGGCTGTTGCCGATTGGCCTGGGCGACGATGGTGTGCAGCACGTCCCAGATCGACGCGCCCCACAGGGGCAGAAGCACGCGCAGGGAAGCAGAGAAGCGAGGAGGCCGCGGCTCTGCGCCCTCGTAGGGGAGGTGATAGTCGCGGCAGAGGATGGCCTCGGCTTCCTCGGCAGAGGTTGCAGCATACTCGAGCGCCTCGAGGGCCTCCGCAGGGCTCGCCACGGTCGCCGACGCCAGGTAGCCGGCCAGCGCGGCCACGGCTGCGGCGGCGCTGATGCCACGGGCGTCGGCGTGGGTCTGGAGGCTCGCCTCGATGGCCGCGCGGCAGAGGCGCGCCGGATCGCCAGCGTACCACAGGCCGATGGGAGCGGCGCGCATCGCGGCGCCATTGCCGGCTGAACAGACGCCGGTCTCAAGGGTTGCGTGGCCATCGCTCATGCGCGCGAGGGCGGCGCGAAAGTTGCCTCCCATGGCGCGGTGCACGCCCCGCGGCAGCCCTGGCAGAGGGCTGGCGAGCTCAACGTACCGGCGCCGGGCGAGCTCCGGGTCGAAACCGCGGGCCTCCGCCAGTACGCTGGCGACGAGCAGCGCCTGCTGCGTATCGTCGGTATAGACGCCCGGCGCGTTGGGCCGCGCCGGGCCACTCAGGGCCGAGTCCGGCTCCAGGTACCCGGTGACCCGCCCATAGTATCGCAGGATGCGCTCCCGGCTGAGCCCCTCGACGGGAGCACCCAGCGCATCGCCGACCGCCTGCCCAACCAGGCACCCGCGGACCCTCTCGACGGTTACCGCCATTGCCATTCCTCCCCGGTGCGCCCACCCCGCGGCGCACGCGGCTGATTACATAGGGAGATGCTCTTGTAGCCGGCAATCTGCCCCCGCACTCATCGGGGCGGGCTGTGCCGCCGACGCCGCCTGACACGGCCTCCACGTGTGAGTCTGCGATATGGGCTTTCTTCCTGCGCGCCTCGCCGAGCGGCCACGGCGTGCCCGCCTGGAGGCAGGACCATTCCCAAAGGGTGTTTGGGGCTCCGCTGGCGCGCCGCGGCGCGCCAGCGGAGCCCCAAACACCCTGTAGTGTCCTCCCTCATACCCCAGACGGACGCCTCGGGGAGGAGGCAAGCTATCCATTGCCCAC
>DYEI01000237.1 GCA_020725765.1 Anaerolinea sp.
CCTCCCCCAGGCGGACGCCGCGGCGTCCGCCTGGGGGAGGGGCAGGGGTGGGGGCAAGCGGCAAGAACCCGCGTTTCTCCGGGCAGGTCAACGCCCTTGAGACGCACGCCCAACGTTAGAACACGGACTGCTTCTTCTTCCTCAGCAGATACAGGAAAAATGGGACGCCGCACACGGCGGTGACCACCCCCACCGGCAGCTCCACAGGAGCGAGGAGCGTCCTCGCCAAGCCATCGGCGGCGATCATAAAGCTTCCCCCGACCAGCGCCGACATGGGGAGCAGGAAGCGGTGGTCCGGCCCCCATACCAGGCGCACCGCATGCGGCACGATCAGCCCTACAAAGCCGATGATCCCGCTGACCGCCACCGCCGCTGCCGTCAAGAGCGCGTTGGCCGCCACGAGGACGAGCTTGGTCCGCTCGACATCGAGCCCGAGCAGATGGGCCTGATCCTCGTCGAGCTGCAGCACGTTCAGCGCCCGCGCTCCGCCCAGGATCACCACGCCGCCCAGAGCCACATAGGGCAAAAGTGCCCGCACCTGCGCCCAGTTGGCCAGCGCCAGACTCCCCATCAGCCAGGAGAGGATCGTCATGGCCTGGAAATGGTCGGCGGCAGCCAGCCAGATGTAGGTGGTCACCGCTGATAGAAGCGCTGCGACCGCCACACCCGCCAGGAGGAGGGTCGTGACCGGCGTCTTCCCATTCACCCGTGCCAGGCTATAGATCACTCCCGTCGAGGCCAGGGCACCAGCAAAGGCAAAGATCGGGATTGCCCCAAGCCCGGCCCAACTGAGCTGCAGCCGCAGATAGATAGCCAGGGTCGCCCCCAGCCCCGCACCGGAGGAGACGCCCACCAGATACGGGTCAGCCAGGGGGTTGTGGAACAACCCCTGATAGACGACCCCCGCCACGCTCAGCGCCGCGCCGACCAGCGCGGCAAGAAAGACCCGCGGCAGACGCACCTGGAAGAGGATCGCCTGCCAGCTTGCGGGGTACTCGGCCGGGACGGGCCGACCCAGCACGTGCCGCGAGACCATCGCCGCGACGGCCCCCGGCGGGATGTCGACCGAGCCATGGGCTGCACCCAGCCCCAGCGCCATCACCAGGAACAGCGCCCCGGCACCCAGTGCCAGCCACCGTCGCCGCGACCAGAAGGGACCCAAGATCGGCTCCGATGCGCTCATCAGGCCTGCCTTCCCCGTGAGATACACGTCTGTCTGGCGGAGGCCGCGCCGGCCGCGCGCAGCCTTGCGCCCATAGGAGCCCCCCACCCCTCTTGCATCCTCAAGGGCGGGTTGATGGAACCGTTCCTGCGACGCCTGCCAGAGCGGACGCCCCATTCCCCTGAGGCCTTCCCCGCGGCCGCGGGGAAGCGGAATTGCCATTGACCGGCGAGTTGGCGGGCGCCTTCGCTGCCCGCCAACTCGCCCTCATCTCGCCTTCCCCGCCCCCGCTGTAGCGGGTTCGGGGCGAGGGTGGGGGTACCTCGCTCGAAGAGGACACTCTGGCCTTGCCGAGGTTACCGCGTATGGGCGGGGTGCCTGCCCCGGCATCAGGACAGGCATCGGGCCGCCCGCTCAGGTCACTGGCCCGCGAACAGATCCGGGTGCAGCGCGCGGGCGATGTACTCAACCGCCTCGCCCACCCGCGGGCCGGGCCGTGACACCAGGTTGATATCCTCCACTTCGATGATGCGGCCCTCTTTCACGGCGGTGATCACATTCCAGCCGGGCCGGGCCTTCACCTGCTCGGCCGTCTCACCGAAGGCATGGTCGGCCAGGACGATCACCTCCGGGTCGGCCTCGATGAGCGCTTCGAGATTGAACTGCGGCCACTCACCCTGCAGCCTGCAGCCCACGTTGTCGCCCCCGGCCAGGGTGATCAGACCATCAACAAAGGAGTCCTTGCCGCCGGTGTAGAGCATGGCATCCAGCTCCCAGAACACGCGGGGCTTGCGCTCTGCCCTGGCCACCTTCTCCGCCACCCGGTCGAGGCGCGCCCGGATGTCTGCGACCAGGGCCTGCGCCTCCGCCGTGCGCCCCGTGAGCTTGCCGATGGTCTCGATCTGCGTGAGGGTAGTCTCCACGTCCGTCGCCTCCAGCAGGGCGACCGTCAGCCCGCGCTCCCGCAGGGCGGGCGCGATCGCCTGCGAGTGGAGGCTGCCGCCCAGCACCAGGTCCGGCGAGAGCCCAACGACCTTTTCCAGGTCGATCTCGGCAAAGCTGCCGACCTTGTCCTTGCTCTTGGCCTCTTCGGGGTAGTCACAGAAGGTTGTGACGCCGACCACACGGTCGCCGAGACCAAGGGCGAAGAGGATCTCGGTCATGCTCGGGACCAGAGAGACGATGCGCTCGGGCTCAGCCTCGAGTGTGATCTCGGTGTTGGCATCGTCCACGATGGTGATGGGAGCACTCGTGGGCGGGAGCGAGGGCGCGGCGGTGGAGGTCGCCGCGGCTGCGGGCGTCTCTCCCGTGGGCGCCGGGGCCCCGGACGGCCGCGATGGCTGACAGGCGCTTACCGCCATGGCCAGGAGGGCCGCGACGAGCAGCCAGCAGATGGTACGGTACGACGCTTTCATCTGTAGTCCCCTCCTCGAAGGACCCGGCCTCGAGGAAGGCGGGCAACATCGGAGTAATGACAAAAGGCCCGGCCCCGACTTCGAAGAGCCAGAGCCGGACCTCGACCCGGCAACAAAAACCCCCATCGCTTGGAAATGGGGGTCGCTTGCGCTGCCGCAATCGCTCCGCACCCTTTCCTCGAAGGCCTGAACTGGAGCGCGGACCAGGCAGGTATCCTGACTCTCTCGGCTGACCGAGATTACAGTTGCGGGACAGCGCCGGACTCTCACCGGCTTCCCTTTTAAGCTCTGGCATCCGGGCCACGAGCACCTGGACCGCTAGACGGTATTCGATTGGCGCTCTTATACCACAGGTCGACAGCCATGTCAAACTCCAGCAACCCGGTAACTGTTCAGACCTGCATCCTGGCAGCGCCGGCTGCCACGTATTACCCCAACCCCGCTCCCCTTCAGGGGCGGACAGGTGCCTGTTCTTGCCCCACAGGAGGGCCAAGAACAGGGCCTGAAAGGCTGTTTGCGCCCCGCTCAGACCCCTCCAGGCCGGCGTTTCGAGGACGTCCAGCCTCGATTCTGGCTGCCCGTCCGCCCCTGAACGAGGGATCACTCTTTTCGAGCGGTTTCGGGCGGTCGAGCGCGCCGCGGCGCGC
>DYEI01000238.1 GCA_020725765.1 Anaerolinea sp.
AGGGGGAGGGGCATCTCGGACGCGACATGGCTGGAGGCCATCTCGGCGCGTTCTGGACGGTACCGCGGGTTGCGCTCCAACAGGCCAAAGTCGAGTGTCAGTAAGTTTCCCCCTTCCGCGGCAGCGGGGAAGGGGCGGCGGGATGGGGCGACGGTACAAGAGAGTGAGCCGTGCACAGGGCCTGCTACCGGGCCTGGTCGCGCCCAATCGACGGACCGCCGGCTCCCAAAGTTAGCGCCTATACCCGCGACCCCTGTCCCAGGCGGTTCACGGGCGGACAGGCGCGCCCTACGAGGCCGCCGGGCGTCATCCCGGTGGCCTGTGTACGACGGCGCGGTTGGGCACGATGCGCCCGATGGCGCCATCCTTCAGAGCGTTGGCGTTTGATATCAGGCCCCGGCCGCGAGAGCGGCTTCCAGGTCGGCTGGCTTGAGGGTCAACCGTGCTCCGGCGGGTGCCCGGTCGATCTGGTCGGCGGTAACCTCGCGGCCGAGGAGCCCCGAGAGGTAGATCCCCTCGGTGATCATGGCGGTCTTGAGGGCGAGGCCCGCGGTGTCCAGAAGCGGCACGCGGCCGAGCTGCGCCCATATCCAGTGCCGCTGCGAGCTGTCGTAGCCGGCCTCGTTGGGGTTGCACTGGTGCCAGCGCCAGTCAGCCTGCCGGACGTCAAAGGTCGCGTCCATCTCGATGTCCGAGAGGGTGGTAAAGTACCTGAGGGGCTCGACGCGCAGGCCGCCGTGTGAGCCAAAGACATGGTCGCCGTCGGGCTCATCGGAGTGGATGGCCCACGCCTCCTCGATGAAATAGGTGATCCCTCCGGCCAGGCGCACGAGGCCCATACCGAGCTCCTCGACGTCATAGTGGCCGTTCTCGCGCCTTGCCGGGTACATGTTATCCAGCTTCTGGTAGGTCGAGCCAGACACGCTGATGAGCTCTGGGTTGCCGAGGAGCCACATCATCCGCGCGATGTGGTAGACGGCCATATCCAGCATGGCGCCGCCGCCCGCCGTTGCGGTCTGGACGAACTGGGCCGTGCCATAGCCATCGACATAGGGGCGGCCGCGCCGGCGGTAGTGACTCGACTTGGCGTAGTAGATCTCGCCGAGGTGTCCGTCGTCGATCAGACGTTTGGCGGCTCGCGCCTCCGGGGAGTAGATGGTGCTGAGCTGGATGTGGAGCTTGAGCCCAAGGCGGTTTGCCGTCTCCACCATGGCCTTGGCCTCGGGGTAGGTCCACGACATCGGCTTCTCGCAATACACGTTCTTGCCGGCTTCGAGGGCGGCGATGGTCACCGGGGCGTGGAGCCGGTTGTGCAGGCAGACATCCACGCACTGGATGTCGTCGCGCTTGAGCAGCTCCCGATAGTCGGCGTAGGTGTTCGGGATGCCGTACTGGGCGGCCACCCGGGCGAGCTCGTCGCTGCGGATATCGGCCGCGGCGACGACCTCGGCCTCTGGAATCTCGGCGTACTGGTTGAGGTGGTGCTTGCCGATCTGCCCCACGCCGATGATGCCGATGCGGACACGGTCAGTCATGAATGTCCTCCCCTTTGCTGGAAGAAACCTGCGCCCAGGCAGCAATGAGGTCAGGCGCGTCCGCCGGGGGTCGCCTCTCGTACCCCTGACATTCCGCGCACGACGCTTCACGACGTTCATACGCACTGTACTATACAGCGGGAATCTACAAGAGGGCAAATCCTGGTGTCGGCGTACGCGTTCAGTCTCAGGTTCAGCGCCTGGCACGGAGGCCGGCTGGTGGTAGCTGTGCCCGTCGGGAACCCCCCTCCTCCTTGCCCACGGACGCTAACTTTGGGAGCCGCGCTCCCGTCGACGTTGCCCTACCAGACGCGCTAGCCGGCCCTGCGCGCGGCTCGCTCTCTTGTACCAGATCGG
>DYEI01000239.1 GCA_020725765.1 Anaerolinea sp.
GACTGGAGTTCAGACGGTGTGCTCTTCCGATCTAGCCGCACAGCTGTGTTGTCGACCTCCTTTCTGACAATATCCGTGCAACAGTCTCTTTCGGGGGAACGGTAGGGGGTCTGCCGACGCAGCGGACCCGACACCTCTACCAGAAGAAGAGTGGCACATTCCGTGCCACCATCACAGGGTGCCGGCTGCCTCAGACGGCCTCGATCGTCGAGGGTGGCTTTGGCGTGATGTTGTAGGTGACGCTCACCACGCCCGGTATGGTCGCAATCCGCGCGGCGAGCCGTTCGAGGGTCTCGTAAGGGAGCCTGGTCGGGCGGCCAGTGCGGGCATCCTGTGAGTCCCAGCAGCGCACCTCTATCTGCAGGCCAAAGTCGCGCCGGCCGTTCCGCAGCCCGGTGACCCGGTCCTCATGCAGAATCGCAAGGTACTGGAACGCTCCCGAGCCGGACAGCTCCTCCTCGACGATGGCGGTCGCCGCCCGCACCACCGCCACCCGCTCCGGTGTGACCTCGCCGATGACCCGAGCCGCGAGCGCCGGGCCGGGGAAGGGTGGCCGGTCGGTGACCTCCGGCGGCAGCCCGAGCGCCCTTGCCACGGCGCGCACGGCGGGCTTTCTGAGCTGAATGAGGGGCTCGATCACCGTGTAGCCAAAGGCCGCTTCGGTGTCGATCCCGAGCTGCATGAGGATGTTGTGCTGCCGCTTGACCCCGGCGACCGTCTCCTCGACGTCGGTGAGGATGGTGCCCTGCAGAAGGAAGCGGGCGCCACTCTCGCGGACCAGCCGGCCGAAGACGGTCTTGTAAAAGGTCTGGGTGATGGCCTCGCGCTTGGCCTCCGGGTCGGTCACGCCCTTGAGGGCAGAGAAGAACTCGCGGCGGGCATCCACGAGGGTGACGGGAACGCCCATCCGCCTGAAGAGCGCCACGACGCGCTCGGGCTCGCCCTCGCGCATGAGGCCATTATCGATAAAGTAGGTGCGGAGCCGGTCGCCGAGCGCACGGTGGCCGAGCATGGTGACAGTGGAGGAATCGACGCCGCCGGAGAGGGCGTTGATCGCCAGGCCATCGCCTACCGTCTCGGATATCGCGCGCACCTGCGCGGCGATGAAATCGCTCGGGTTCAGGTCTTCGAGTGTGATCTCGGGAATCTCCATATCCTGACCTTTCTGAGTGGGAGGAAGGAGGCACACAGACAGGCGGCCCATCCGCCGGCCGCCGCCGGCATTGTAGCAGGGAGGAGAGGTAGTGTCAACGCCAAGAAGGCATATCCCACAATTCTCGATGCATTTCGGGACTGAGTGGTACGTGGGCTGCCGCCGCCTCGCAATGACAGGCCGGCGTCACTGGTAGCCAGCCCGCAGGGCTGGCGAATCAATTTAGCCTCCCATAGTCGCGAAATGGTTGCAGTCTGCACCGACGATTATGGGATACACCCAACGGTGCGCCAGCGGATCAGGCCGATGGCGCGAGCCTGAGCCACCGGAGCGTCAGCGCGTTGATCACGACGATGATGCTGCTTGCCGCCATGGCCAGCGCCCCCCACTGCGGCGCGAGGACGATGCCCGCCGGTACGCCGACGCCGGCGGCAAGGGGAAGGGCGACCACGTTGTAAGCCGTGGCCCAGAAGAGATTCTGTCGCATCTTGGCGCCTACGGCACGGCTGAGGCGGATCAGCCCCACCACGTCCCGCGGGTCGTTGCGCACCAGCACGACCTGGGCCGACTCGATGGCCACATACGTCCCCGCGCCGATGGCCACCCCGACGTCCGACTGGACGAGGGCTGGCGCGTCGTTGATCCCGTCGCCGACCATGGCCACGCGGCGGCCCTTCTGCTGCAGCTCTCTGATCCTGTCGGCCTTCTCTCCCGGCAGCACCTCGGCAAACCAGGTGTCCAGCCCCAGCTCACCGGCGGCGTAGGCGGCCACGTCCTCCGAGTCGCCGGTGAGCATGGCCACCTCGAGGCCGAGGGCCTTCAGGTCGGCCACGGCGGGGTAGGATTCCGCCCGGATGATATCCGCCAGCCCGATGGCCGCCCGCGCCTGCCCACCCGTTGCCAGGTAAACCCACGAGCGCCCCCTTGCGCCTGTGCGGACCGCCTGCTCAGCCTCGCTGAGGTCGATGCCGGCGGATCGCAGCAGCGCACGGCTGCCGAGGATGACCTCCTCGCCGGCGACGGTAGCCCGTGCTCCCTGCCCCGGGACGGCCTCGAAGCGCTGGACCTCTGGCAGCGTCAGACCCTGTTCGCGGGCAGCAGCGACGATGGCGCGGGCCACGGGGTGCTCCGAGTTCACCTCCACGGCTGCCGCGGTGCTCAGGGCCTGCTCCGCCGTCCAGCCGCCGAGCGGCACGAGGTCGGTCACGCCATACTCACCCCGCGTCAGTGTGCCGGTCTTGTCAAAGACGACGGTGTCGAGCCGACGGGCCCTCTCGATCGCCTCGGCGCTGCGGATCAGCATGCCGTTCCTCGCCGCCAGGCCGGTCGAGATGGTGGTGACCGTGGGGATGGCCAGCCCCAGCGCGTGCGGGCAGGCAATCACCACCACAGTGATCGCCAGCGTCACGGCAAATACCAGCGGCTGACCCGACACCAGCCACCAGAAGATAAAGGTGCCCACGCTCAGCAAGATGGCGGTCAGCGTCAGATACTGCGCCGCCTGATCGGCCAGGCGCTGGGTCGGAGGCCTGGAGGCCTGCGCCCTCTCCACCATGGCAATGATCTGCGCCAGGGCCGTCTCTGCGCCGGTCTTGGTCACCTCGATGCGCAGGGCCCCCTCGCCGTTGATCGTCCCCCCGATGACCTCATCCCCTGGGTCCTTGGGCACGGGGCGCGACTCGCCGGTGATCATCGCCTCGTTGACCGACGATTGGCCCTCCACCACCCGTCCATCGACAGGTACACGCTCGCCAGGGCGCACGAGGAGCCGGTCCCCGACCTGCAACTCGGCGGTCGGCACCTGAACGACCTGGCCATCCCGCAGCAGGTTCGCCGAAGGTGGGATCAGGCTGGCCAGCTCACGCAGAGCGCCCCCGGTCGTCCGAACGGCCCGCATCTCCAGATAGTGGCCGAACAGGAGCACAAGCACGAGGGTGCTGATCTCCCAGAAAAAGTCCACACCGACCGCGAAGAGGACAGAGCCAGCGCTGAATAGATAGCCGGACAGCACCGCCAGCGAGACCAGCACATTCATGTCGGCCCTGCGCTCACGCAGGGCCTGCCGCGCGCCCACATAGAAGGGCCACCCGCCATAGAGGACAATGACCGTCGCCAGGGCGAGGAGCAGGAACCGGTCTCCGGGGAAGGGAGGCAGCTGTACGCCGAAAAAGCCCTGTATGGACGGCGAGAGGATGAGCACGGGAATGGTCAGGCCGGCAACGACCAGCATGCGCCGGCGAAACTCCTGCTCCATGCGCCCGTGATCCCCGCCGGCCGCCTCGATCTCGTGGCGCTCGTGCTCCGTGATCGGGTGGCCGGGGCCGCCTCCGGGCATGCCGGATGGGGGACCATGTCCCGCGGGGGCCACTCCCGAGGGAGGGTGTGAGGAGGGAGCCCGGTCGGTTTCCCCGTACAACGTCGTTTCGTCCCCTTACGCAAGGTGCGTTGGCCCGCCCGCGGCCACGATGGCTCAGCTTCCCGCCCAGCGGATCAGGTGGAGCTCGTGAGGGCTCGCCAGCTCCAGATTCCGGGGCAAGAGGCGCAGCGTGTAGCCACTGGAGCCGCCACTGCGCCCGACCAGCTCGCCGACGAACTCGTAGGTCCCGGGTGCCACCTCGCTGCGGCTCTCCAGGATGGCCGTGTCGGCCGTGGAGGGGTCGATCTCGCCGTTGCCGTTGAGGCGCCCGTAGTAGACCTCGACCCACACGTCCTCAGGAGTCAGCGCTCCGAGGTAGACCCGAGCCGTGATGGGTATGGCCCGGCCGACGGTCAGCTCGTCCGGCACCTGGGCGTTGACGGACACAAAGCTCAGCCGCGGCCACTCGCTGCGGACCTTGTCGACCCAGGCGGCCAGCTTTTTCGCTCCGGCCAGGTCCTCCATCGAGAGCTCCCAGACCTGCTCGGCGGCCGGCAGGTAGAAGCGTTGCACGTACTCGGTGACCATGCGGTTCGAGTTGAAGATGGGGCACAGCGCCTGGATTGAAGCCTTCATGCGCTCGATCCATCGCCGGGGCAGGCCATCGCGGCTGCGCTGGTAGAAGAGCGGGATCACCTCGTGCTCGAGGATGTCGTAGAGCGATTGCGCCTCTCGCTGCTCCTCGCGCTCGGGGTCGTCGCCCGGCTCACCGCGGCCGATGGCCCAGCCGATCTCCGGCTGGTAGGCCTCGGCCCACCATCCATCCAGGATGCTGACGTTCAGCGCGCCATTGGCCGCGGCCTTCATCCCGCTGGTGCCCGAGGCCTCGAGGGGGCGCCGTGGGGTGTTGAGCCAGACGTCAGAGCCCTGCACCATGTAGCGGGCCACGACCATGTCATAGTCCTCAATGAACACCAGGTGGTACCGAAACTCGGGCCGCCGGCTGAGCTCATAGATGTCGCGGATCAGCCTCTTGGCGGGCTCGTCGGCGGGGTGGGCCTTGCCGGCAAAGATGATCTGCACCGGGCGACCCGGCTGGTTGAGGATGGAGGCGAGCCGCTCCGGGTCCCGCAGCAGCAGGGTAGCACGCTTGTAGGTGGTGAAACGGCGCCCGAAGCCGATGGTGAGGGCGCTCGGATCGAGAATCTCCTCGGCCTCCTCGAGCTCATCCGGTGTGGCGCCCTGCCGCCTGAGCTGCTCGCGCAGACGGCGGCGCGCAAAGGCCACCAGCCGCTCGCGGCGGCGCTCGTGAGTGCGCCACAGCTCCTCCGGCGGGATGTCGGCGGCCTGGGCCCATACGGACTGGTCGCCCGGCTCCTCGCGCCAGCGCGGGCCGAGGTACCGCTCGTACAGCGCCGCCATCTCGTGGGAGATGAACGAGAGCTGGTGCACGCCATTGGTCACCGAGGAGATCGGCACCTCGTTGGCGGGCACGGCCGGCCAGAGCGGCTGAAACATCCGCCGGGAGACCATGCCGTGCAGCCGGCTCACCCCGTTCGAGTACGCGGCCAGGTTGAGCGCCAGCATCGTCGGGGAGAAAGGCGCGTTCCTGTCGGCCGGGTTCTCGCGGCCGAGGGCCATGAACTCGTCCATGCTGAGGCCGATCTCGTGGGCATAGAGGCCAAAGTACCGCTCCATCACATATGGAGGGAAACGGTCGATCCCCGCCGGCACCGGCGTGTGCGTGGTAAAGACGGTGCCTGCCCGCACGATCTCTCGCGCCTCGCCAAAGCTATGGCCGTGCTCCGCCATCAGCGACCTGATCCGCTCCAGGAGCAGGAACCCCGAGTGGCCTTCATTGAGATGGCAGACGTCCGGCCGAATGCCCAGGCGCGCGAGCGCTCGCAGGCCCCCCATGCCCAGCACGATTTCCTGGCGGATGCGCATGTCCAGGTCGCCACCATAGAGCCGGCTCGTGATGACCTGGTCCTGCGGCGCATTGGTCGGCACGTTCGTGTCGAGCATAAACAGCGACACGCGCCCCACATTCACCCGCCAGACGTAGATCGCCACCATGCGGTCGCCTACGGCCAGGTTGATGGTCAGCGGCTCGCCATCCGGCCCCTCCTCCAGCGTGGCTGGAAGAAGGGAGAAATCCTGTACGGGGTAATACTCCTCCTGCCAGCCATCCGAGTTCAGGCGCTGCCGAAAGTATCCCTGCTGATACAGGAGGCCCACGCCCACGAGGTCAACGCCCAGGTCGCTCGCCGACTTGAGGTGGTCCCCAGCCAGGATGCCCAGCCCTCCGGAGTAGATCGGAAGCGCCTCGCTGAGCCCAAACTCCATGGAGAAGTAGGCAATCAGGGGCCGCGGGGGGTCGGGGAGGAGCTTGCGGTACCAGGTGTGCGGCCACGTCATGTAGCGCTCAAAGCGTGCCCACACCTGATCGAGGTGCGCGAGAAAGGCCTCATCCTCCGCCAGCTCGTTCAGGCGCTCCTGCGAGACCATGCTGAGCATTCTGACGGGATTGTGCCCTGAAGCTGCCCAATCCTCCTCACTGAGCCGGCGGAAAAGCGCGATGATGTCATAGTCCCACGACCAGAGCAGGTTGTACGCCAGATCGCGCAGCCGGCTCAGGCTGCGCGGCAGGGCAGGCACGACGACGAAGGTGCCAATGGGCCTTACCATCTGCCAACTCCTCGATGGCCCTTCAGGTCCCCAACGGCCATCCCACACACCGGGCCGGCCGCTGCCCCTATCTCAGCATATTCCGGGCCACATCTCAGCCGAAGGGGACATTGCCGAGACCCGGCGGCCGGGGCTCTTACACCGGGACCGACGCGAGCGGCCTCAGTGGTCCGCCGGTGCGGATGGACGCTCCCCATAGTGAAAGATGTAGGTCTCCTCGTAGGCCTGTGCGACGTCCGCCGCGTGGTCATAGAAAGGGGCGCTCTGTACGTCCGACGCTGTCACCTCGGTGCGGACGGTCCGCTGCTCCCTATCCCAGCAGCAGAGGTTCGCGGCAACCAGCAGGACCTCGGGATGATTGATGATGAACTCGGCGCTCGTGGTGTCCACGACGACATAGCGGACGATGTAGAGCTCATCGTCGACCAGGATGTCCTTGATGACGCCGACTCGCCGGTTGTCGGAAGTGTAGAGCGCGCAGCCGACAACCTCGGGACTCAGCCCGTCCGCACAGCAGCGTTGCAGTTGACCCTGCGTCATGAAGCGGGCACTGATCAGTCTGCCCATGGCCCTCCTGTCATCCGCCGATCTGCGCCCCCTGCTCCCGAATCTGCAGGACCCGCTCGCGGGGGTCGACGCAGGCCGCACCTTCGAGGGCGAGGTGCTCCTGACAGCGAAAACGTACCCGCACCTCGCGCACCTCGGGGCCAAAGGGCCCGATAGTCGCCTCATAGCGGCTGGCAAGGCCCGCGGGGCCGATCACGGGCTGAAGCACCGCCTCGTGGAGCTCGTCCCCGGGCACCACCCGGTAGGCCACGGTGCCGGGGCAGTTGCTGCGCACGGTCAGCTGCTCCCCGGGCGGCAGCTCGCGCGAGGGCTGGACGAGCGTCCAGACGAGCGACCAGGGCACGAGGGGACGCGCCAGCTCCGGCGGCGGCTGAAGCCCGGCGAGGCGGTAGGCATTCGCCAGATGCAGGCGGAAGACGCTCTCGAACCCGGTATCACGGGGCGACGGGTGATCAGTGCCCAGCCACCAGAACCAGTCGGAGCCCTCCGCCATGTACAGCGCCTCGAAGGCATCCGGATGGGTCTCGGGAGTCGCGCCGGCGGAGGTCAGCGCCCCGCGCGCGTCGGCGAGGAGGCCCCAGGCCCTGTTCTCATCGGGCTCGCCAGCCCAGCTCCCGAGGTCTACACCTGGCTCGGAGCCCATCTCGTCGACCCAGCTCCCCGTGTAGAGCTCGTAGATTGGCTCCTGCTCGAGCGTGGGGTGCGGAGCGAGCTGCCGTGCCGGGTTCCCCTCCAGGTACTCGGAGAAGGTGACCGTTTCCACGTCTGGAGTCTCGGTGAGCCGCCGGTAGAGCGCGCGCAAAAAGCCCGGCGCCCGCGAGCCATAGGCACAGAAGGTATTCTCGCCGTCGAGGATGAGGCTCAGAATGCGGTCATCGGCTCCCCGGAGGCGGTCGACCACGTCGTGCAGGATGCGGCGGACAAAGTCGTCCGCGGCGGCGTCCATATCCCGGAAGGCAGCGTGATAGTGGAAGCTGATCAGGTTGGATAGCGTGCTGCTCCGGAAGAACAGGCTCAGTCCGTGGCTGTCGCTGCGCACCTGGTAGGGCTGCGCGAGCACATCCGGGTCGTCGGCCCGGTAGCCCCAGCGACCCGATCGCTCGAGCACCCCCTGGTCGGTTGCGACCCACAGAAAGCCATGCCGGGCGATGATGGGCATGATCTGACGGCTGACCGCCCCCTCCGAGGGCCACATCCCGCGAGGTCGCCTGCCAAAACGCTGCCGGTAGTCCTCGACGGCCCGCGCGACCTGCACCTCAACGTCCTCAGGATGGCTGAACCGGGGCGGGAGGCAGGCACCAGGTCGGTCAATGGTGGCGGTATCGGTGTCGTAGAGAAGCGGCAGGATTGGGTGGTAGTAGGGGCTGGTACTCACCTCGATCTGCCCATCGTCCTGCAGTCGACGATACAGGGGGACGATGGCGGCCATGATCTTGACCTGCTCGGCTACCATCTCCTCCACGTCTGCTTCGCTGAACCCCCCCTGCTTCTCGACAAAGCGCTGCACCGAGGCCTGCTGCCCTGTCGGCAGGTCAACCACCCCCTGCTGGAACATGGGGGCGAACCAGGCCAGGTTGAACCACATCTTCAGGTCCCGGATATCCTGATCCGAGAAGGGCAGTTGCTCCCGCCGCCGCTCGAACAGCTCGAGATATCGGGGGAAGGGGAAGATCTGATTATGCCAGTCGACATCAAAGAACTCGTCGAGGATGGCGTCGCGCTCACCGGGGGTCAGCCGGTTGACGGCCTTCAGGGTCAGGTCCAGAAACCGATCCGTTGCCCCCTGCTGCACGTACAGGTCGAGCTGACGGAGGAGCGCCGGCGTGAGGTTGTAGGTAACGTGAAGCCCCGGCACCTCCTGCCCAAGGGCGGGCATGGCATAGTAGGCCCGCACCGCGTTCAGGCGCACCCACGGCTGGACAATCGAGCCCTTCGGGGGCCGCGAGAGGTCCACGTAGGAAGGCTGGTGCTGGTGCCACAGCAGTCCGACGTAGATGCGAGGACCGACGACAAAGTGGGCGGCAGGCAGATCGACGCGCTGATCGTGCCAGGCCCCGTGCACCCAGTAGGTCACCCGGTCGCCGCGCTGAAAGGGGCCAAAGGTCGCCCGCCAGTAGCTGGCGTCGCCGACATTGTGGTGCCAGGGGACGCTCAGGAAGCCCCGCTCCACGCCGCCGGAGGCGTGGACCACGTCGTAGGTCACGGTCACCGACTGGCCGGGCCCGACCGGGCTGGTGCCGATGGTCAGGTGCACGAGCTGGCCGGGCGCCACTCGGAGAGGTTCCCGGCCCGCATCGGCCGTCATGTGCCAGATCCTCATCCGCCGCTCCTCGCCATAGTCCTGGGATCCACAGCCGGCCGGGCTCCTGCCGTGGCCGGGGGATGAGGGGCATGGCGCCAGCCCGCATCCCGCCTGGCTGCAGATGGTACCGAGTGCTATCGGATGTGCGCAGCAAGAAACGTACCAGGTGCGGGAGGGCTCCCATGGGGGTTGCGGCGATCCCGGGGCACCCGCAAGAGCGAGGGGGTGAGCATCCCTGCAGGGACGCTCACCCCCTCGTGACCGACCGATCCATGCCCTATGTGCGGCCCGCTCGGGCCTCTGCCTGGATGAGCACGGGCTCAGCGCACCGGCCCGATCTCACTTGGCGGCCAGTACCGGAACCAGGCCCGCCCCACAATATCGGAGAAGGGCACAAAGCCGAACGCCCGCGAGTCGTTGGAAAAGCCACGGTTGTCGCCCAGGACAAACACCTCGCCCTCGGGCACGACCCGCGGCGGCATCCCCTGGTAGGTGCTTTGATTCAGATAGGGCTCGTCGAGCGGCTCCCCGTTGATGAGCACGACGCCATCCCTGATCTCCACCGTCTCACCCGGCAGGCCTATCACCCGCTTGATCAGGGCATCCGAGCGGTGGTTGGGCAGCTTGAGCACGACGATGTCGCCCCGCCGCGGCGGGTGCACATAGTACGACACCTTCTCGATGATCAGGCGCTGGTTATCGTGCAGGTTCGGCTCCATGCTCTGGCCCTCGACCCGCGTGGCCTGCGCCAGAAACATGTTGATGACCAGCACAATGACCATCGCAGGCAACACGGTCTCGAGGACCTCGCGGAGAAACCCGGTGAGGTGGCCGAGGACCCCCCTTCGGCGGGGCGCCGCCGCCTGACCGGGCTCGCCCTGCTCCAAAGGCGTTGGCTCAGGCAGTTGATCCGGTGCCATCGTACAGCTCCAGATCAGTCATCCCGTGCAGCTACCTTCTCCGCGGTGGCGCACCACCCCGGCCCGGACGGCGCGCCTCGCGCCTCGGGGCAGGCCGCGCCGCCGGCCGCCCGGCCCTGCGGTCGCGCTCCCGCGCCTCCTCAGCCGTCCATCCCTCGAGGACAGCCTGGCGCGATAGCTTGATCTTGCCCTCCGGGTCGATGTCGATGACCATCACCATGATCTCATCGCCGACGTGCACGACGTCTTCCACACTGGGCACGCGATAGTCCGCAAGCTGTGAGATGTGCACCAGCCCGTCCTTGCCCGGGAGGATCTGCACAAAGGCGCCAAAGTCTGTCGTGCGCACCACCCTGCCCGTGTAGATCTTGCCGATCTCCGGCTCCTCGACCAGCTCGCGGATCATCTGGACGGCTCGCTCGCCGCCGATGCCCTCGGTAGCGGCGATGCAGACCGTCCCATCGTCCTCCACATCGATCCGAGCCCCGCTCTCCTCGACGATCTTGCGGATCGTCTTCCCGCCGGGGCCGATGACGGTGCCGATCTTGCTTGGATCGATGTGGATCATGGTGATCCGCGGTGCGTACGGGGAGAGCTGCGGCCGCGGCTCCTTGATACACTCCAGCATCTTCTCGATGATGTGCAGACGCGCCTCGCGCGCCCGGGCAAGGGCCTCCTCGAGGATCGGCCTGCCGATCCCCTTGACCTTGATGTCCATCTGCAGCGCAGTGATGCCGGTAGCCGTCCCCGCGACCTTGAAGTCCATGTCGCCCAGGTGATCCTCCATGCCGATGATGTCCGTGAGGATCACATACCGGTCATCCTCCTTGATCAGGCCCATGGCGACCCCGCCAACCGGCGCCCGGATGGGCACACCCGTGTCCATCAGGGAAAGCGTGCTGGCACAGACGCTCGCCATCGAGGTTGAGCCGTTGGACGACAGCACCTCCGACACCAGACGGATGGTGTACGGGAAGACCTCCTCTGGAGGGATCACCGGGCGCAGGGCCATCTCGGCCAGGGCGCCGTGCCCGATCTCCCGGCGGCGCGGACCCCGCAGCGGCCGCGCCTCGCCCGTGCTGTAGGGCGGAAAGTTGTAGTGGTGCATGAAGCGCTTGGTCTCCTGGGTCTGCAGGCCGTCGAGACGCTGCTCATCGGCTGCCGTCCCCAGGGTAGCGATATCGATGACCTGAGTCTCGCCGCGGGTGAAGAGGCCCGAGCCATGGGCACGGGGCAGGAGCCCGACCTCGCAGCTGATCGGACGGATCTCATCCGGGCGGCGCCCGTCGGCGCGGATGCCCTCCTCCAGTATCATGCGCCGCATCTCTGCCCGCAGATACTCGCTATAGGCCGCCGCGAGAAGGCCGGGGTCAAAGGTGTCCTGCAGCTCGGCGATCATCTGGTTGCGGATCTCGGCGAGTGCCTGCTCGCGCTCCTTCTTCCCAGGGATCTTCCCCAGAACGCCCCGCACGCGGTCCCGCACCGTCGCACTGACCGCCTGCAGGATGGCAGGGTCCGCCGGGGAGACGATGATCGGGAACTTGGGCTTGCCGATCTCGGCCTGCATCTGCTGCTGGATGCGGATCACATCCTGCATGGCCTCGTGCCCACGGACGAGCGCCTCGACCATCAGCTCCTCGGAGACCTCGTTGGCCCCCGCCTCGACCATGTTGATGGCATCCGCCGTGCCGGCAAGGCGCAGATCGAGGATGCTATCTTCCATCTGGCTGGCCGTGGGGTTCAGGATAAAGTTGCCATCGACATAGCCGACGCGGATGGCACCGACGGGGCCGTTGAAGGGGATATCCGAGATGGTCAGAGCTGCCGAAGCGGCGATGATGGAGAGGACATCCAGATAGTGCTCCTGGTCCGCCGAGAGGGCGGTCACGACAACCTGGACCTCGCGGTCGAGGCCCTTCGGCATCAGGGGGCGCAGGGGCCGGTCGGTCAGCCGGCACAGAAGAATGGCCGCCTCACTAGGGCGGCCCTCACGCTTGAAGAACCCTCCGGGGATCTTGCCGGCGGCGTACAGCCGCTCCTCATAGTCCACGGTGAGGGGCACGAACTCGTCCTCGGCTGTCTCGCCGCCGCGTAGGCGCGGCTCGTTAGAGGCGGTCGCCGTCGCCAGCACGATGGTATCGCCACACCGCACGGTCACGGCGCCGCCGGCCTGCCCGGCGAACTTGCCCGTCGAGATCGTGACCGGGGTCTCTCCGAGGGATGCTGTATAGCTGTGTTCCACTGCTCGCTTCCTTTCCTGCAAGCGCAGACTGGATGTTGGCGAGCGGTGGTCAGGGACTGGGGAGCGAGCCGAAGCCCCGCCTGCTTCGGCTCGCTCCCCAATTCCTGTACCACCGCCCACCCTGGTAATTCGGGCACCTGCTCTCGGGTGTTCTCTATCAAGAAAACGAGTAGATGGCAGGTGCCCGGTCCATCTACTCGCTTCACTCCGCCCAGCCTGCTCCGCGCGGCGTCGCGGTGCCGGGCCGGCGGCGAAGATGTCACTACTTGCGGAGCCCCAGACGGGCCACGATCGCCCGGTAGCGAGCCTCGTCCTTCTGGCTGAGATACGCCAGGTGGCGCCGCCGCTGGCCGACCATCATGAGCAGCCCGCGCCGCGAGTGCTCATCGCCCTTGTGCGTCTTCAGATGCTCGGTCAGCCGGTTGATGCGCTTTGTCAAAAGGGCGATCTGGACCTCTGGAGACCCAGTGTCGGCCCCATGCATGCGGAACTCTTCAATGATTGCGTCCTTCTCGCTCTTGTCCAAGGACATACGTCTTTCCTCTCTTCGCTCCGGGCTCGCCCCTTCGATTGGTGCTGTGAGTATACCACAGGTTGACAGCGCCGACAAGTCGCAGATGGCACGGGCGTTTGACAAAACATGAACCTTCGCCTAAGCTAGCCCTGTCGCCGCTCTCCGTGGCTACGGGACGTAACCCCTTGGTCAGCATAGGAGCGCCAGGTTGGACCCGCGCCGCAGACCCAGCATCCGTCGCCTTGTGACTGCGCACTGCGTCCTGGCCGCCCTCCTACCGGTCCTGGCGCTGCTGCTGCTGACCCTCAGCGACTGGCTCTCCCACGGGTCTGGGCAGGCCCCTCACCTGGCCTCACCGGCGGCCTACCTGGCCTGGCTCCTCCGCGAGCGGTGGCCCTGGCTGCTGGCGCCGATCCTGTGTGCCGCGATCGTGCTGCTCCTCGGCCTGCGCCTCCGCCGGCAGATTGACCGTGCCCTGCGCCGCCTGCAGGAGGACCTCTCCTCCCTCGTTGAGAGACAGGCTTCAGCGCCCCTACCTCGCCCCGAGTTCTCCGAGCTTGAGGCGATCTCACAGCCGGTGAACCAGCTGGCCGCTTCGCGCGCCACGCTCGCCCACGACCTCGAGCACCTGACGCAACAGCTCGTCGACGTTCAGACCCATGCCATCCTGGGGCAGCTCGCCGTAGGCATCGCCCACGACCTCAACAACCCCCTGGCGACCATCCTGGGGCTGGCCAGCATCATCCAGACCTCGGACCCCGACCCCGTCACCCGTCGGGACATCGAGGTGATCCGCCGGCAGGCCGAGCTCAGCGGGCAGATCGTGCGCAGCCTGCTGAGCTTTGCCAGACGGCAGAAGGATACACGGGAGTGGGTCTCCATCAACGAGCTGGTGAGACAGACCCTGGAGCTCGTGGCCTATGAGGCCAGGGTCAACCGAATCCGCTGTGAGACAGACCTGGCGCCCGACCTCCCGCTGACCTGGGGCGAGGCCTCACCGCTGCAGCAGGTACTTTTCAATCTCATCACCAACGCCATCCAGGCCATGGCCGCCCATGGGAGGGGCAACCTGCGCATCGAGACCTGCTGGTCGCCTCCGGGCCCGGCGGGCATGCCGGGGCGCATCACCGTCCGCGTGATCGATGACGGGCCGGGCATCGCCGAAGATGTGCTTCCCAGGCTCTTTGAGCCCTACTTCACCACCCGGGCCTCGAGCGGCGGCCTGGGGCTGGGGCTCTCCATCGCCTCAGAGATCGTTCGACGCCACAACGGCCAGATCTGGGCCGAGAACAATCCCTCTGGCGGCGCCTGCTTCAGCTTCCAGCTGCCGGTAGCGCGCCAGCCAGAGAAGGGCAGCGGCGACACTCCCCGAGAACGGTACCATCGCGTCCTCCTCGCCGATGGCGATCCCCAGCGGCAGTCCCAGATAGCTCAGATCCTCCGCCGCCACGGCTGCTCACTCACCCTGGCTGGCGACGGGCTGCAGGCCCGCAGCCGCCTGGATGCAGGACAGTTCGACCTTGTCGTGTGCCAGCTCGACCTGGGCCGCCTGGACGGGCGCGAGCTCTATGCCTGGGCGCGCATACACCGGCCCGAGCTGGCCGGACGCTTTGTATTCGTCGTGGATGGCGACACCACCACTGAGGCCGAGGCCTTCCTGCATACCACCCGTGCCTGGGTTCTGGCCCCACCCTTCCACGAAGAGGCCCTCCTCGCGGCTCTGAACCAGGCCCTCTACCCGCCCTCAACGGGTTCAGGGGCGGACAGGCTGCTTTAGCCGCCGTCCC
>DYEI01000240.1 GCA_020725765.1 Anaerolinea sp.
AAGGACGCCGCGGCGTCCTTCCTGGGGAGGGGGCGAGGGGGAGGGGCATCTCGGACGCAGCATGGCTGGAGGCCATCTCCGGGAGTTGTGGACGGTACCGCGGGTTGCGCCCCGAAAGGCCAAAGTCGAGTCCCTCCTATTCTGGATTCTCCGCCCCCGCGGCGCGGGGGCAGGGTTAGGGGTGGGGGCCTTGCCAGCAAGGCAGAAGAGCCTGCCCCCAGGGTGCACTACACCCTGTGCCCCTCCACGCTTGCCAAAGGCCCCAATCGGGCATAGAATAACCCCTGACAGGCGTGTTCGTCGGCGGAGGATAGCGGCACATGGTCGAAAAGCTGGTCATCATCGGCAGTGGCCCGGCGGCCTACACGGCCGCAATCTATGCCGGCCGTGCCCTGCTGGAGCCCCTGCTGATCGCGGGCAGCCTGCTCGGCGGGCAGCCCTCCCTCACGGCAGAGATAGAGAACTATCCCGGTTTCCCCCGCGGCATCAGCGGCCCCGAGCTCATGCAGGCCATGCTGGAGCAGGCCGAGCGCTTTGGCGCCCGCGTCCAGCTCGACGAGGCCACCGGTGTCGATTTCAGCCGGCATCCGTTCAGCGTGATCACCTCCAGCGGCCCCATCGAGGCCCTCGCGGTGATCATCGCTACCGGCACCACACCGCGCCGGCTCGGCGTGCCCGGGGAGAGCGAGTTCGTGGGGCGCGGCGTGTCCTTCTGTGCCACCTGCGATGGCTTTTTCTATCGCGGCAAGGAGGTCGTCGTCGTTGGCGGCGGAAACGCGGCCGTCGTCGAGGCCGAGTTCCTTACCCGCTTTGCGAGCCGCGTGCATCTGATACACCGCCGGGACCAGCTTCGCGCCGAGAAGGTCCTCCAGGAGCGCGTGCTCCGAAACCCGAAAGTGGTGCCAATCTGGAACACCGTGGTCACGGCCATCGTCGGACAGGACAACGTCACCGCCGTCAGGCTGCGCAACGTCCAAACCGGCGAGGAGTCCGAGGTGCCTGCAGCCGGCATCTTTGTCTATATCGGCACCGAGCCCAACACGGCGTTCCTTGGAGGGCAGGTCCCGCTGGATGCGCAGGGCTACATCCAGGCGGACCAGCAGGGGCAGACGGCCATCCCAGGTGTGTTCGCCGCAGGCGACGTCCAGAACCCCCTGTTGCACCAGATAGCGACTGCCGTCGGCTCTGGGGCGGCGGCAGGCATGACTGCCGAGCGTTTCCTGGCCGAGCTGGCCAGCGTTGGCTATGCCGAGCTGCGCCTGCGAGTCCGGGGTCCGAGCGTTGTGGAGCCCGGGACACCTGCATAGGCCGTCCAGGGCCCAAGGGGCGCCGGCCACACGGGCGGCTCTTGAGGCCTTGTCGATGGATGCTCACCGCAACGGGCGGGGAGCGGGGGGGCCGGCGCAGCCGGCCGTAGACAGTATCGGAGGGAAGGCCCTACATGGCCGATGTGATCACACGCGATATGCCTATCGGCGAGGTCGTGGAAAAGTATCCTCAGACCGTGCCGGTGTTTCTGGCCCATGGTCTGATGTGCTTTGGGTGCGCCATCGCCCGATTTGAGAACGTGGAGCAGGGTGCCAGGGCTCACGGCATCGACGTGGACGCCCTGATGAAGGACCTGAACGCCGCCGTTGCGGAGCAGCCGGAGGAGACCGAAAGCTAGCCCGCTGCCTGCCGGCGTCACCATCGGCGTGGTTCGATGGGCAGCAGCGCTGCTGCCCTGAGGGTGCGGACGCAGTCGTGGCTCTGGCGTTGAGAGCCAGCAACCCATGGCCGGGAACAAGGTTGCCCCATGCCCTACCTCGACCTCGATGGCCAGCGCCTCTTCTATCTGCGCCGTGCTGGCACAGACCAAGAGCCCCCGCCGATTGTCTTCCTACATGGAGCCGGCGGGAACGCCCTCCTCTGGGGCCGGGTGCTGCAGCACCTTCCCGGGCGGGCTGCTGTCGCGCTCGACCTGCCCGGGCATGGCCGCTCGACCGGCCCGGGCAGCACGACGATCGCAGGCTACCGCCGCACCGTGCTCGCTGCAGCCGATGCCCTCGGCCTTCAGGCTCTGATCGTCGCGGGCCACTCCATGGGCGGAGCGATCGCTCTCGACATGGCGCTCGAAGCGCCCGAGCGCGTCCGTGCGCTGGTGCTCATGTCGGTGACGGCGCGCCTGTATGTCGCGCCCGCCCTGCTGGAGCAGCTCGTGCAGGACCCGGCCAAAGCCCGGCAGTGGATCGTGGAGACGGGCTACGGGCCTGAGACCCTCGCCCAGGCCCGGGCGCTCGGGGCGAAGCAGCTCGCCGCGGTCCGTCCAGAGGTCCTGCACGGGGATTTCGTCGCCTGCAGCGTGTTCGACGCCCGCACCCGGCTGAGCGAGGTCCGGGCACCGGCACTCGTCCTGTGCGGAGCGGAGGACCGGCTGACGCCGCCAAAGTACGTGGCTGCGCTGCAGGAGGGCCTACCGAAAGCGCGGCTGGAGCTGATCCCGGCGGCCGGGCACATGCTGCCCCTGGAGTGCCCGGAGCGTGTCGCGCACGCGATATTGGCATTCCTCGGGCGGGTATAAGAGGCTCGCCGGGCCGGGGCACGAGGGGCCTGCCCGCGGCCTGCTCCCGGTGACCGTGCCGGCATTTGCCCAGGGCGGGCGCAGGCGGCGCGACCGGCAGGTCTCTGCGGGTGCCGGCACAATCATGCCGTGCGGGGGCCGGGCCTCAGGCACGGCGGGAATACGGTCCGTCCAGGCCATCCGGAGGTTCCATGCGCTCTCTGTTGCGTCTGCCGGGGTATCTGCGCCACCACTGGCGTTCGGCTGTCGGGGCCTACGTCTCGCTGGTGGTCGTGACCGCCTCGAACCTGGTGATGCCCAGCCTGGTGCGCTACGCCATCGACCTGGGCATAGGCTCGGGGAGGGTCAGCCTGCTCCTGTGGATCGCCCTCGGCATTGTGGTGGTCGCCTGCGTGCGGGCGGTCTTCGCCTTCCTGCAGGGCTATCTCTCCGAGCGCGCGTCGCAGGGCGTGGCCTTTGACATGCGCAACGCCCTCTACGACAAGATTCAGCGCCTCTCCTTCAGCTACCACGACCGCACCCAGACCGGCCAGCTCATGACTCGGGCCACGAGCGATGTCGAGACGGTGCGCTTCTTCTGTGGGATGGGCCTCCTTCAGCTCACCAACACGGTCGTCATGACCCTGGGGACTTCGGCCATCCTTTTTGTGACCGACTGGCGCCTGGCGCTCTTGTCGCTGAGCATCACGCCACCGCTCCTCGTGATCGTCGTCGGGTTCAGCAGAAAGGTCCAGCCCATCTTCATGGGCATCCAGCAGGAGCTGGCCCGGCTCAACACCATCCTGCAGGAGAACCTGGTCGGGGTGAGGGTGGTGAAGGCCTTCGCCCGGGAGCCCTTCGAGCGGCAGCGCTTCGGGCAGCAGAACCTGACCCTCTTCGGGCAGAACCTTCGCGCCAGCCGGGCCTTTGCCACCGTGTTTCCCATCATTAACACCCTCTCGGGACTCGGGACGCTCCTCATCCTGTGGTATGGGGGCCGGCAGGTCGCCAGCGGCCAGCTTTCCCTCGGCCAGCTCGTCGCCTTCAACACCTACCTGTTGCTGCTCCTGATGCCGCTGCGGATGCTCGGCCCGCTCCTCGGGCTGGCGACGCGCGCCTCGGCCTCCGCGCAGCGCGTGTTCGAGATCCTCGACACGCCTCTTGAGATCGCCGACGCCCCCCATGCGCGGCCGCTGCCCCCCATCAAAGGGCGGGTCGCTTTCGAGCAAGTCTCCTTCGCCTACTTTGGCGGGCAGAAGGTGCTGGACGGCGTCTCCTTCGTGGCTGAGCCGGGGCAGGTCGTGGCCCTCCTCGGGGCAACGGGCTCCGGGAAGACGACCATCATCAACCTCATCCCGCGCTTCTATGACGTCACCGAGGGGCGCGTCACCATCGACGGCTACGACGTGCGCGACGTGACCCTGGAGAGCCTGCGCCGGCAGATCGGCATCGTGCTCCAGGAGAGCATGCTGTTCGGGGGCACGATCCGCGAGAACATTGCCTTCGGCGTGCCCGGCGCCAGCCTCGACGACATCATCGCCGTCGCCAAGGCGGCACACGCCCACGACTTTATCATGTCCTTTCCGCAGGGCTACGATACGCCGGTAGGAGAGCGGGGCGTGACGCTCTCTGGCGGCCAGCGGCAGCGCATCGCCATCGCCCGCGCCCTGCTCCTCGACCCGAGAATCCTCATCCTCGACGACTCCACTTCCAGCGTGGACGTTGAGACCGAGTATCAGATCCAGCAGGCACTGCGCACCCTGATGAAGGACAGGACAAGCTTTGTGATCGCCCAGCGGCTGAGCACCGTTCGGCATGCGGACCTCATCCTCGTCCTCGACCGGGGCCGGGTTGTGGCGCGCGGCACGCACCAGGAGCTGATTCGCGAGAGCGGCATCTATGCCGAGATCTACGACCTGCAGCTGCGGCAGGGCTCACAGCCAGCGGGTGAGGCGGGCCCATCGGAAGCGAGGGCTCCCGGGCCGGACCAGGACAGGAGAGGGCGGCAGGCTCCGAGCCAGGCACCTGCCCCCGCCTGCTGACAGGAGGGCCTTGGATGTTCCACATGAGGTTTTCGGCTTACGGTGACGAGCACGGCCGGTACGACCCGCGGCTCCTGCGCCGGCTGCTCGGCTACCTGCGGCCGTTTGCGGGCCGAATCACCCTCGGCCTCCTGCTGGTTGTGATCAGCACGGTCATGTCGCTCCTCGGACCGTACCTGATCAAGGTCGCCATCGACAACCACATCGCCTCGGGCGACCTGGCAGGGCTGGACCGGGTGCTCCTGCTGACGCTCGGAACCTACCTCGTTGGCGGGGCCTGCTTTGGGGCGCAGCTCTACCTGATGGGCTGGATCGGGCAGCGAGTCCTTGCGCGCCTGCGCGACCAGATCTTTGACCACGTGCAGCGGCTGTCGCTCAGCTTCTTTGACCGGCAGGAAGCGGGCGATACCATGTCCCGGCTGGTCAACGACGTCGACACCCTCAACCAGCTGTTCAGCATGGGGCTGTCGAGCCTGCCCCTCGACCTGTTCACGCTTGTGGGCATCGTCGCCGCGATGCTGCTCCTCAACGTCCGCCTTGCGCTCCTCAGCTTTACCGTGCTGCCGTTCATGGTCGCCTCCACCGTCATCTTTGCGCGACGGGCGCGCAAGGCCTACCGCCTGACCCGGCAAAAGATCGGCGCGGTGAGTGCCGATCTCCAGGAGAGCATCTCCAGCGTCCGCGTGGTCCAGTCCTTCGCCCGGGAACGGGTTAATCAGGAGCGCTTTGATCAGCTCAACCGGGAGAACCGGGATGCGAACGTCGGCGCCGCGGCAGTGGCCTCCTCCTTCTTCCCGACGGTGGACGTGCTCAGCTCCATCGGCACGGCCATCATCGTGGGCGTTGGTGGGGCGCTTGCGCTGCGGGGCGAGATGACCGTCGGCATCATCTTTGCCTTCCTCAGCTACCTGACGCGCTTTTTCATGCCGATCCGTGACCTGAGCCAGCTCTACAACAGCCTGCTCTCCGCCATGGCCGGCAGCGAGCGCATCTTCCAGCTCCTCGATACGCCTCCGGCCATCGAGGACAGGCCCGGCGCCATCGCGCTCCCTCGCCTCGAGGGTCGGATCGAGTTCCGCAACGTCAGCTTTGCCTATCTGCCCGGGGAGCCGGTGCTGCACGACATCAACCTGCGCATCGAGCCTGGCGAGACGCTCGCCATCGTCGGCCCGACCGGCGCCGGCAAGACGACGATTGCCAGCCTCGTGGGCCGCCTCTACGATGTGACGGAGGGGGCGGTGCTCGTCGACGGGCACGACGTGCGCGACGTGCAGATGGCTTCGCTGCGGAGCCAGATGGGGGTGGTACTCCAGGAGAACTTTGTGTTCTCAGGCACGGTGATGGACAACATCCGCTACGGCCGGCTCGACGCCTCGGACGAGGAAGTGATTGCCGCAGCCCGCCTGGTCAATGCGGACTCCTTCATCGAGCGGCTTCCGGAGGGGTACCAGACCGAGGTCATGGAGCGGGGAGCAAACTTTTCCCTCGGTCAGCGGCAGCTCATCGCCTTTGCGCGCGCCGTGCTCGCCGACCCGCGCATCCTCATCCTCGACGAGGCGACCTCCAGCGTCGACACGCGGACCGAGCAGCTCATCCAACGCGCCCTCGCCCGCCTCCTGAAGGGGCGGACTTCGATCGTCATCGCCCACCGTCTGTCGACGATCCGCAGCGCGGACCGGGTCATCGTGATCGACGGCGGGCGCATCGTCGAGGAGGGCACCCACGACGAGCTCATGGCACGGAGGGGCCTTTACCACGACCTCTACATGCGGCAGTATCGGGCTGAGGCCGAGGAGGCTGAATCCCGCGGCCTTGCAGCCGGCCTCGATGGTACCTGGGCGCCGCGCCTCGCCGAGTGCTGACGTCGGGCCAATGATGGCAGGCACCGGGCAGGCGACAGGACCTAGGCGCGGCGCACCCTCCGCCTGTTCTCACCCGTCAGCACGAGCGCCTCGCGGGGAGGGATGGTCAGCTCGACCTGACCGTGCTTCACAGTGTACGAGCGCTCCTCTCCCTCCGGCCAGGCCTGGACAAGCCGGCGGCTGGCATGGCCCGGCGCCGCAACCGTCACCGTCGCGGGCAACGTATCCGCATTGAAGGCAACCAGCGCCTCCTGGCCATCCAGGACGCGGTGGAAGGCATAGACGCTCCCTGCCGCGTGCAGCACCTGGAAGCTGCCCGTTCGGAGCGCCGGCAGGCGATGGCGGAGCGCCGTCGCCCGCCGGTAGAAGGCCAGCAGGTCGCGGTTCCATCGGTCCTCGGCGCCCCAGGGGAAGGCACCGCGGCTGTGCGGGTCGCCGGGGCTGGAGAGCCCGATCTCGTCGCCGTAGTAGATACAGGGCGCGCCGGGCATCGTCATCTGGAAGAGCACGCACAGGCGCAGGGCGCTTGTGTCGTCCCCCATGATCCACAGGGCCCGCGCCGTATCATGGCTATCCAGCACGTTGAGCTGGGCATAGTTGATGGCCCAGTCGTAGAGCCCGAGCGTCCGCTCGATGATTTTGGCAAAGGTCGCAGCATCGCGCCGGCGCAGGGGCAGCTGCGGGTGCCTGTAGTCAGCGCGCAGCGTGTTGCCCCCGAAAAAGCTCATGGCCGCCCAGGCGAAGGTATAGTTCATCACCGCGTCGAACTGGTCGCCCTGTAGCCAGCGCTGTGCCTCCCCCCAGATTTCGCCACAGATGTACGCCTCCGGGTTGGCGCCCTTGACGATCCGGCGGAACTCTTGCCAGAAAGAGTCGTCGTCGATCTCGTTGGGCACGTCGAGGCGCCAGCCGTCGATGCCAAACTCGACCCAGTGGCGCGCCACCTCAAAGAGATAGTCCCGCACTCCAGGGTTCCGCGTGTTCAGCTTGGGCAGGGCGGGCAGGTCCCACCAGGCCTCATAGTTGCAGGGATGATCCCGGTCGGAGCAGTACGGGTGCAGGGGCAGGCCGCGGATGATGAACCAGTCGGCATAGGGCGAGTCGCCCTGGTTCTCGACGATATGGTGGAAGGGCCAGAATCCCCTGCTGGCGTGATTGAAGACGCCGTCGAGGATGACGCGCATCCCCCGCGCGTGCGCCTCATCGAGCAGCTCGCGGAGCGCCGCATTCCCGCCCAGGAGCGGGTCCACCTGGAAATAGTCGTAGGTGTGGTAGCGGTGGTAGGCAGCCGAGGAAAAGATGGGGTTCAGATAGAGCGCCGTCACCCCCAGGTCCTGAAGATAGTCCAGCCGGTCGACGATGCCGAGGAGGTCGCCGCCCTGAAAGCCGCCCTCCTCCGGCGGGCTCCCCCACGGCTTGAGGGTTAGTCCGCGGGCATGTGTGATCCGTGGGCTCCGCGCAAAACGGTCGGGGAAGATCTGATAGAATATGGCATGCTTGACCCAATCCGGCGTAGCGATCGTCATGGTCGCTCCCTGGCGCTGTCTGATTTCCTTGGGGCGCAGGCCATAGCCTCCGGCCCCGCCGAGACATGGCGAGTATATGCAAGGGGCCATTGCCGGGCAAATGCAGGGCTTACGGAGCGGCGCGTTGCCAAGCCATGACGCCGGCGCTGCGGGGGCGCCCCCCCGGTTGTCGCGCGCTCGCCATGGTGCTACAATGTGGCTGCCGGCTGGCCGGCAACTCTCAACACCGAAGGAGCGACTGCCGTTGAAAGTCTGTCGCGCGCCAGAGCGGCCCGAGATGGAGCAGGCGCAGTTCGACACCCTCCGCACCAAGACGCTCGAGGTACACGACCGCCTCGTGCGCGTCTTTGGGACGCCCAGTCGGACCGGGCACCTCGATCCGGTCAGCGAGCTGGTCTCAGCCATCCTCAGCCAGAACACTTCCGATGTGAACCGGGACCGGGCCTACCGTCGACTGCGGACGCGCCTGCCGACCTGGGAGGCGGTGCGTGATGCCGATGTGCGTGAGGTCCGCGAGGCGATCCACCCGGCAGGGCTCTCGGAGATCAAGGCACCGCGCATTCAGGAGGCCCTGCGGCGCATCACCCAGCCGGATGGCCACCCCTCGCTCGACTTCTTGCGGCACATGAACGTGGAAGAGGCGAGGAACTGGCTCATGGGCATCAAGGGCGTGGGGCCCAAGACGGCCTCTATCATCCTGCTCTTCTCCATGGGCCGGCCGGCCTTTCCGGTCGACACGCACATCCACCGCGTAACCAGGCGCCTGGCCCTCATCGGGCCGCGCGCCTCGCGCGAGCAGGCCCACGACATCCTGGAGCGGCTGGTGCCACCCGAGCTGTACTATCCCTTTCACATCAACGTGATCCGGCATGGCCGCGAGGTCTGTCGGCCGCAGCCGCGCTGCGAGGTGTGCGTGCTGCGGGACCTTTGCTGCTACTACGCCGCCTGCGTGCAGGGCACGCCAACCGGTGAGGAAAAGTCAGCGGTCTGCGAGACGGGCTCGTAAAGGCCTCAGCCGCCGTAGCTCCGGCTGGGAGCCGCGGGGCATCTGACAGGAGGTATCGAACTGTGGGACAGGGCAAGCTCTTCGGTCTCATCCTCATTGCGGCCGGCCTGGTTCTGGGCCTGATCCTGACCGCCTGGCTTGGCACCAGCCTGGCCTCGGGATCGCTGGAGATGACCGGGTTCGTGCTCGGCCTGGCCGTCCTGGCCGTGCTGGTGCTCCCCTTCCTGGCCGTCGGCGTCGTCCTCCTGGTGCGCGGGCGGGCCGAGAGCCGTGATCTGGCCCGCGTAGCCAGGGAGCGTCGGCTGCTGAGCCTGGTCCAGACCCGGGGGCAGATAGCCGTCGCCGATGCGGCCCTCGAGCTCAATGCCTCGCTCGACGAGGTCAAAGGATACATCTACGATCTGGTCGGTAAGGGACTCTTCACCGGCTATATCAACTGGAACGAAGGCACCCTCTACGCCCGCGACGCCGCCGTCATGCGCAGCACCAAGTGCCCCAACTGCGGCGGCGAGAGAGAGGTAGTGGGCAAGGGCGTCGTGCAGTGCCGCTACTGCGGCTCAGAGCTCTTTGTGTAGCCCGGCGCGGGCAGGCGGTACGCACAGCACAGGACTCGTTGTGCGCAGTGGCCTGAGGCAACGGCCCGCCGCGAGATGGAGAGAGCCCCATGGACGACCAGCAACCCGGGACTTACGACACCGTCCTCGTGGCCGTGCTCAAGGACCCCCGCGACCTCGAGATCGCCCGCGATCAGCACTGGTACCGCATCCCCGTCGCAAGGCTGCCCAGACGGGCGATCGGCGCGAGAATCCTGGCCTTCTACCAGCCCAAGGTCTTTGGCGAGGAGTCGTGGGCCATCCGCTACTATGCCCGCGCCAACCGGTGGAGTCAGGCCCGGCGCATCGACCTCCTCCCCGACGAGCCGGACCATCCCCGGGCGCAGCAGCCCTACTATCAGGTGTGGCTCGGCCCGCTTGAGCGCCTGCCGCACCCGGTCGTGAGCCGCCGCTGGCGGCGCATCAGCTTTATCGTGACCCACTGGGGCCGCCTGCTGGACGTCGAGGCGGTCGAAGACCTGTTGCACGGCACCGTCTGGGACGAGTACCTCTGGAAGGCCATGCGTCAGCTCGGCTACCTGGCCGAGCATGTCCTCTGCGAGGTGCGAGGGCTGTTCGGACGGGAGGAGCATCCGTCGTAGGGCCAGTGTGTGCCTGCGGAAGGAGGAGTCTATCCGTGGAGAGCCGCGAACGTGTCATCCGTGCCCTGCGCTTCCAACGCCCCGACCGCGCCCCCCGCGACCTGTGGCTGTTGCCCGGGGTGACCCTGTTCCGGCAGGAGCAGGTCCGGGCGGTGCAGGCGCGCTTCCCCTCGGATTTCACCGGCCCCGATGCGACCTATGGCCGCGGTGAGCGGGCCCAGGGGACGCCAAACCTCCGGGGGCGATGGGTCGATGAGTGGGGTTGCGTCTGGGAGGCCGCCGAGGATGGCGTCATCGGCGAGGTTAAGGGGCCGCCGCTTGCCGACTGGTCCGCGCTCGACACCTACAGGCTCCCCCATGAGGTCCTCCGCAACGCTGACCTCAGCCGCGTGGACGATTTCTGTCGGCGCACCGATCGCTTCGTCCTCGCCGGCACGCTCATCCGGCCCTTTGAGCGGATGCAGTTCCTGCGCGGCAGCCAGAACCTCTACCTCGACCTCGGCTGCGCCCCGCGGGAGCTCTACCGCCTGCGGGACATGCTGCACGAGTTCGCTCTGCAAGAGCTCGAGCTGTGGTGCGCGACGGCGGTCGATGGCATCTCCTTCATGGACGACTGGGGCTCGATGCGTGGCCTGCTCATCTCGCCACAGACCTGGCGTGAGTTTTTCAAACCCCTCTATGCGGAGTATTGCCGCGTCATCCATCGCGCTGGCAAGTTCGCCTTCTTCCACTCCGACGGCCACATTGCAGCCATCATCCCCGACCTGATCGAAATCGGCGTTGACGCCCTCAACTCGCAGCTTTTCTGCATGGATATCGAGGCCATCGCGGCGCGCTTCTGCGGGCAGATCACCTTCTGGGGCGAGCTGGACCGGCAGCACATCCTTCCCTTTGGCAGCCCCCAAGACGTCCGGCAGGCCGTGCGTCGGGTCCGCCGGGCGCTGGACACCGGCGAAGGCGGCGTCATCGCCCAGTTCGAGTGGGGCAACGACACGCCCATGGAGAACGTCATCGCCGCCTACGAGGCGTGGGAGGAGCCGCGCGAGGCGATCGGGGCGTGAGCGGTGCGCTGGCCCTCCCGACCGCCGCTTGCATCGGCGCCCCATTGGTGTACAATGGGACTCGCAGTCGCCCCGCAGTGCAACCTGGGAGGGACGGACCTCGTATAGGGTGTAGTGGTTCACCTGCCAAGAGCGTTGTGGCGTCGACACCTGGAGGAGTCCATGATTCATGAGCCGCACCGTCCCTTCCTGCTCCGGGCCATCTACTTCGTGCTTATCGGCTGGTGGCTGACCTTCCTGTGGATCAACACCGCCTGGGCCCTCAACGCAACCTACGTTCTGCTCCCCCTGGGCCTGTGGATGCTCAACCGCGTGCCGCAGGTCCTGACCCTGAAGCCGATGCCGGTTGAGGCCGAGGTGTATCGGGTCGGCGGTGGATACGTGGTGCGTACCCGCGGCGTGCGCCAGCCGTTCTGGCTCTGGCGCCTGCTCTACTTTGCGTTCATCGGCTGGTGGGTCAGCCTGGTGTGGGCCAACGTGGCCTGGGTGCTGTGTCTCACCATTGTGGGGCTGCCTCTTGGCATCCTCATGTTCAACTATCTGCCCGCCGTCACGACCCTGATGCGCACGGGCTGATCCCCTGCGCAGGACGAGCCGGGAGAGGGACGGCCGAAAGGAGGCACTGGCGTGGTCGACGACTATCGCCGCACCGTCGAGGAATCCCAGAGCGGGTTCGAGAGGCTCATCGGCAGCATCCCGGGCTACAAGGGGTACAAGGAGCGGGAGCTGCGCCGCGAGGCCGATGCGCTGCTGCGCCGCTACCTGGCGGACAGCCTGGCAGAGCAGCGCCGGCGGCTCGTGGGGCTGATGACCCGCCTCGCAGACGGCGGCCGCATAGAGGAGCTCACTCCCTTCGAGCGCGCCAACCTCAAGCTCGAGACGCTCATCGACCGCATCAGCACCGCTGCCCACGGATACGCTGGGCTCTTTGACGCGATCAAGGTCAGGCAGCGCGAGTTGGACGCACTCTACGACTATGATGCCGCGCTCGCCGACAGTATCGACCGGGTGGCCGATGCCATCGATGCGATCGAGGCGAGGATCGCACGCGGGGAACAGGCGTCGGCTGAGGTATCTGCCCTGACCGGCCTCCTGCAGGAGATCAGCGAGACCTTTGGGAAGCGCGCCGAGGTGCTGGCCGGACGCAGACCGTCGCCGAGGAGGGCGACGCCGCCGTCCTAGCGGCCGGGCGCGCGGGGTCTGAGGCGATGTCCGGTCTTTCTGCAAGGCCTTGCGCATGGGGCGCAGTTCAGTTATGGGGCAGCTTGCACTCTGCCAGCCGTCATCAGCCCCTCCCCGGGCGGGCGCCGCGGCGCCCGCCCGGGGAGGGGAGATGCGTAGAGCGGGGTGTTTTGCGGCGGCGCGCTGCGCGCGCCGCCGCAAAACACCCCATAGAAAAAGGGCCCCCTGCCAACAGCGCAGAAGAGCCTGCCCCCAAACTGAACTAGACCCTTGCGCACGGCCGTGCTGTACACGGCTGTGCTCCCAGGCAAGCGGGCAAGCATAAGGAGAGGAACGAATGGCAGTCCTGCAGGTTATCGAGTACATGGACCCGACCGGCCGCGAGATCGTGCATCGCGTGCCGGAGGGAGGATCGGGCGAGTTCCGCCTTGGCTCTCAGCTGATCGTGCGTGAGAACCAGGCCGCCGTCTTTTTCCGCGACGGCAAGGCGCTCGACACCTTCCGCGCCGGCCGGCACACGCTGACTACCGCCAACATCCCACTCCTGATCAACCTGATCAGCATCCCCTTCGGGCAGTCGCCCTTCCGTGCCGAGGTCTACTTTGTCAACCTGCGGCAGTTCACCGACCTGAAGTGGGGCACGCCGGAGCCGATCCCGTTGCGGGACACGGACCTGGGCATCGTGCGCCTGCGTGCCTTCGGCACGTATGCCATGGAGGTTGCCGATCCGCAGCTCTTTGTCAACAAGATCGTCGGCACCCGCGGATACTATGAGAGCGCACAGATCGAGGCCTATCTGCGAGGCATTATTGTATCCAAGCTGACAGACCTGCTCGGCGAGCTCGGCAAGGGTCTGTTCGACCTGCCGGCCATGTTCGAGGAGATCGGCGCCGGTCTGCGCGCCAAGACTGCCCCCGACCTTGACCTCCTTGGCATCAGCCTGAAGGCCATCTACGTCAACTCGATCAGCCCAACCGAGGAAACGGCGAGGGCGATCGACGAGCGGGCCTCCATGGGCGCTATCGGCAATATGCAGGCCTACCTCCAGTACAAGGCCGCACGCGCGCTCGGCGATGCCGCAACCGCCGGCGGCGAGGCCGGCACGCTGGCCGGCGCCGGGGTTGGCCTCGGCGCGGGCGTCGGCCTCGGGGCCGCCATGGCCGGGGCCATCAGCCAGGCGATGCAGGCGGGGCAGCAGCGGCCGGCCGAGTCGCAGGCCACCCGCCGATGCCCTCAGTGCGGCGCGGACAACCCCCAGGATGCGCGGTTCTGCAACCAGTGCGGCACCCGGCTCTCGGGCAGCAAGACGTGCCCGCAGTGCAAGACGGAGAATGCAGCCGACGCCCGCTTCTGCAGCAACTGTGGCGCCAAGCTCGAGTAGGGGGATCCCTCACCGGCGCCCAGGTGCAGTGCAGGCGCCAGGTACCCTGGCGCCTGCATGTCTTTTCGGCGAATGGCCTGCGGCACTCATCGCGTGAGGCTTGCCTGCTCCAGGCTCCGCAGCACTTTCCAGGCCTCGGCCCAGTCCCCGTGCACGTCCTGCAAGATGCGCTCGGCCTCGGCCCTTTGCAGGCCCAGCCGCTCGGCAGCCATCCAGTAGCTCTCCACGCTTCGGCCGGGCCGGCGCCTCGGTCCAGCCTGGGTCCCAGCAGGCGCGGGAGCTGCCGCCGACGCGACATCGCTCTGTTCCGGGCCGGGTACGTCCTGTGAGGCCGGCGTCCGCGCCTGCGCTTCGGCCGCGGGGGCCTCTGTGGCAGGCTGCCCTGCAGGGAAGAACTCTGCCTCTGGCTCCCGCGCGGTTGCGCCGGTCTCGCCCGGCCGGCGCGTCCCGGCGGCGACGCGCGCATGGTAGGTAGCTGCCTCGTGGGCGATCATGTGCCGCAGCACGGTGAGCGCGATGCGCCGGGCATCGAACTCGGACAGGAGCACCGAGACCGACACCTCCGGCTTTCCCAGTGGCTGAATGGCCCCCTGCCCCGTCACCTTGCCGGGCCCGCGGGAGATGGTGATCTTGACGGGGTTGCGCGCCTCGACCCGCTCCACGACCAGCACCCGGGAGATGACCGTTTCCCCCTGCACTGTCCCCTTGAACTCGACGTACTTTTCCCAGGGTCGGCCCTGAAGGATGTCGTAGAAGACGAGGGCGAGGGCATCGGGCTCGGCATAGTGCTCGGCCGACTGTGTTGCGCCCTCTCCTTCGGCGTACTCCACCAGCTCGATGCGGAGCTTGCCGATGTCGAGGGCATCCTGGATGTCGAGGATGCGGCTCTTTGTGACGTGCCGGACGACGCGGAAGTTGCGCGGCTTGTAGGTGCTCTCGTTCATGGTGCACTCTGCTCCCTGCTAGAACAACTGTTCCGCTGGTGCAGATTGTAGCGCACGGGCGATTTCTGTCAAATGGGCGATAGGGAGTACGTGTTCACACTGGCGTTCAGCGCATGGCGGGGAGGCAGGCTGCTGGTAGCCCTGCCTGTCGAAATCGGCTTTTCGCTGGCTCGTCGGGGAACCGTCTCCCCCCGCCCCTTCCCGGGGCAGGCACCCGGCGCCCGCCTGGGGCAGGGGTGGGGGCACTCAGTTGCAGCAGACCGTGGCTGCCGCTCGGCGTGTCCCGAGCAGCGGTGTGTACGGCGGGTG
>DYEI01000241.1 GCA_020725765.1 Anaerolinea sp.
CAAAAAGAGTGTTCCCCTCCCCCTGGCGGACGCGACGCGTCCGCCAGGGGGAGGGGGGGCAGCACGCGGCAGCCGGCGCTGCGAGGATGCGGAGCCTGAACAGCAACGCTCGGCTTTGCGCGGGGTGCCCCGCCATGATACAATCTCTCTCCATGGCTACGACCCTGTTGGGGGTAGGTGGGGATGATCTATCTGGATAACGCAGCTAGCGGCTGGCCCAAGCCGCCCGAGGTCCTCGAGGCCATGGCGCATTTCATGCGGGAGGTGGGCGCCAACCCCGGCCGCTCCGCGCACCGGCTGGCCGTCGAGGCGGCCCGCATCGTCTACGGGACCCGCGAGGCCCTCGCCACACTCCTCGGGGTAAGCGATCCCCTCCGCATCGTCTTTGGGGCCAACGCCACCGAGGCCCTGAACCTGGCGCTGACCGGCCTACTGCGCAGGGGGGACCACGTCATCACCAGCTCTATGGAGCACAACTCGGTGATGCGTCCCCTGCGGGCCCTGCAGCGACGGGGCGTTGAGCTATCGGTCGTGCACTGCACCCCGGAAGGTCTGCTCGATCCCCGGGAGATAGAGGCGGTGATCCGTCCCAACACCCGCCTCATCGCTCTGATCCACGCCTCGAACGTCGTCGGCACCCTGCTGCCGATCGCCGAGGTCGGCCGCATCGCCCGGCGGCATGGTCTGCTCTTCCTGGTCGATGCCGCGCAGACGGCCGGCGCCGTCCCCATGGATGCCGAAGCGGATGGCATCGACCTCCTCGCCTTTACGGGCCACAAAGCCCTGATGGGTCCGCAGGGCACGGGCGGCCTGTACATCGGCCCTCGCGTCGCGCTGGACGAACTGGAGCCGATCCTCCGCGGCGGCACCGGCAGCCACTCCGAATCGGAGGAGCAGCCGGGCTTTCTTCCAGACCGGTATGAGAGCGGCACCCTCAACGGGGTTGGGCTGGCCGGGCTGGGCGCGGGGGTGCGCTATCTTCTTGAAGCAGGGGTACAGCGCGTACGCGAGCACGAGCTTGCCCTGACCCGCCGGCTCCTCGATGGCCTCGCCCGCATCCCGCGGGTGATCATCTACGGCACGAAGAACGCCGAGCAGCAGGTTGCGACCGTCTCCTTCAACATCGAGGGGATGGAGCCTTCAGAGGTCGGCCTGCGCCTCGATGAGGAGCACGGCATCCTCTGTCGCGTGGGCCTGCACTGCTCGCCCGGCGCCCACCGCACCATCGGCACCTTTCCAGAGGGCACGGTGCGCTGGAGCCTGGGCTATCTTAACACTGCGGCTGAGGTGGATTCCGCGCTCGAGGCACTGGCGCGCCTCGTCTGAGGAGTGACCGCCGGCGAAGTGGCTTCGGTGCCCTGTCCCGCACCGGCGGATGTCATTGCAGCTGGCATGAGGGCAGCGGGAGGCAACCTCCTCCGGCCTGCTGCGCGAGTGTTTCGGCGGCAGCGCCGCCTCTTGAGGAACCTCGCTGGCGGAGCCCGGCAGGCTCGCTACCAGGTTACGCGCTTTGCACCCAGCCGCTATGGGGCTGTTTCGCTCGACTCTGGCCTTTCGGAGCGGAACCCGCGGTACCGTCCAGAGCTCGCCGAGATGGGCTTCAGCCATGCTGCGTCCGGGATGCCCCTCCCTCTTGCCCCCTCAAGGGCGGACAGCCTTATTCGGTCGTAGGGCAAGGGCATGGCCCAGCGAAGATCCCCCACTCCTAACCCCGCCGCCGCGGCGCGGGGGCGGGGAATCCAGAATGGGAGGGGGTGTTCGCGGGCGGCGAAGCC
>DYEI01000242.1 GCA_020725765.1 Anaerolinea sp.
CCGATCTGGAGGGGCCTCTCCGACGCAGCATGGCCGGAGGTCATCACGGCGAGTTCTGGACGGTACCGCGGGTTGCCCTCCGAAAGGCCAAGCTCGAGGACACCAAAGGGGCTCTCGGAATGGCTATACACCCGGACGCACCGCGCTATCCACCCTACAGCCCGGCGCGCTTCCAGACGGCGTCGAGGGCCTCCGCGGTCACACGCACGGCGTCCTCTGCCGGGAGCGCGTTGACACGCTGGCTGAACGGCTCGACCATCACCGGGCCACTGTAGCCGATACCCTGAAGGACCTGTAGAAAGCCCACCAGGTCGATCACCCCGGTCTCGCCGGGGAGCGCCCGGACCTGGTCCTGCTGCTCGTCCCTCGGAACGCCCGCCGCAGCGTCGTTCACGTGCACATCGACCACATCCGCGTCGCTCAGCGTCGCCAGGTCGGCGAGGGTCCCCCCGGAGGTGTACCAGTGGAAGGCATCCAGCAAGAGCCCCGCGTTACCCGTCCGCAGGTCCTGACAGAGCTTGAGCATGCCCTCTACGGTATGGATGAAGGCGAACTGGTGTCCATCCCGCAGGGTCTTGGGGCCGAGGAACTCGAGGCCGAGGCGAATGCCGTACTCCGCAAGGGCCCGGGCAATCCGACCCAGGCGCTCCCTGTGAAAGGCATAGTTCTCGTCAAAGTCCATGGTGTCGTGCCAGCTCGGCACCCAGGTCGAGGTGCGCGTCAGCCCCATGGCCTGCGCCACCCGCGCGAGCTCGGGCAGGCGCCCCAGTTGCTCGGAGAAGCGGGGCTCAGGCGCCCGGTAATCGACCGGCAGCCAGAAGGCCGCCGGCCGAACGCCCGCAGCGGCCAGAACCTCCCGGGCGCGCTCGACGCCCAGCCCGGCGATCTCCTCGATGCTGACATGCACCCCTCCAAAGCCGAACCTGGCTGCCAGCTCTGCGGCCCGCGCCAGGTCCGCGCGGACGCCGATGGCCCCGGTGGCAAGGGATTTGAACATGGCGTCGTCGTCCTTTCCCTCTGCGGCGAACACTCCCGACTTTGCAAGGCCCAGTCCCTGCTTCGATCACATTGTAGCAGAAGACGCGACACGAGCCCAAAAAGCCGGAGTGGGTAGTGGACTCTGGTGGCAATTGAACAGAGAGACCCTCCTGCGCAAGTTAACCTTGCCCGAGGGGCTAACTTCGCAAAGGAGGGTCCCGCCATGGAGTGTACCACGATCGCCGAAAGGTTGCCAGTACCACGCAGAGGTTGCGCCCTCGACCTGGGAGGCCTCTACGCAGCGCTCGAGGAGCCCGTGGATTGGCGGCGGGCCCGGGGCAAGCGGTACCCCCTCGCCCTGGTCCTGTTGCTGGTGATCCTGGTCAGATTGCGCGGTCAGGACGATGCCTTCGGCATCGTCCAATGAACACGGGCTCTGGCCCACCTTCCGGTATCCGCTCTGGGTCTGGCGTATCGTCGGATGCCCTGTCACAATGCCTTCCGACGCATCCTCCGCAACGTTGACGTCTGTGCGCCACGGTGTGTCCTGGATCGCTTCCTCAGGACCCGCGGGGCCGTCAACCGTAGCATCGTAGATGCGATGCATTGCCACCCCTCCCCCAGGCGGGCACGACGCGCCCGCCTCTATCCATTGCCCACAAGTGGCCCGGGGGGAGCGTAGGCGCCCGTGGCCTGCGCGGCATCTCGCGGAGCCGCCCCCACCCCCGACCCCTCCCCCTCGCGGACGCAGTGCGTCCGCGAGGGGGAGGGGAACACTCTTTTCG
>DYEI01000243.1 GCA_020725765.1 Anaerolinea sp.
GCAGGGTCAGGCTGAAGCGCCGGACGGGATCGGCTAGCTGCAAACGGAGGCTCTTGTAGCCGTACACGCCCGTGCCTCTCGGCTGGCCGCCTTCGTCCCCGTCGGTCGGCCTCTTGGAATTGTCCCGGTGGTTGGAGCCTGTGTACCGGACGTAGCGCGCGTCAGGGTCGCGGGGTGTGGCGTGGCGACAGACTTGGGCACGGGCCGCTGTATCGCAGTGGCAGCCTCGGCGTTTCTTGTCCTTCGTGGGGCGACGACGTGGCCGGATGCGTAAGGGAAGGTTGCCGAGGAAGTGCTGGCGGACCACAGTCTGGACCAAGCCATCGTGGCAACGCAACAGGCGGTCAAGGCCGACGCGGCTACCGGCCTGCGCTTGCTCGAACAGGGGGATATCGGTGGCCGGACTCAGATCCCCCGCTCCACTGCCGCGAACGAACAAGGGACGACTCCTGTCTGAGAAGCCCCTTTCTTGCCTCGTAACCGCCCATTCGCCAGACTCAGCCATTACAATTGGTTGGGCTGATTCTTAGATTCGGTCCAGTTTTGGATCTCTCCGTTATGCGTGTATGCCGGAATCGTCTGTGCAGACTGCGATCATTCCGACACGGGGGTCTGCTCGCGGAATCCTGTTGTCATGACGGGGGCCATTTCGTAAGGGAGTCGTCCCCATGGCGGCGCGCTCCGCCACGGCGTGCCTGTAGGGGCACGCCCTTGCCCCTGCCCGATGCACAGACATGACGCGTCACCCGGAGGCGGCCACGGCCGGTGGCGGAGGTTGCCGACCTGTCATTGTGAGGCGGCGCCAACCGCCGAAGCAATCCCCTCGCGGCACGTGGCATCCCCTCGGCGCCGCCCTGCGACGAGGAACAGCCCTCGGCCCCTGCAAACACAAAGGGGGAGTTGGCCGGCCCATGCCACACCGGGCACGAGCCCACCAACTCCCCCCATGCAATCCCAACGCCGGGCGGCTGCCGCGCCGGCCAGAGCCTCTGCAGGCAGCGCCCAAGGCCTGCGCCTAGCTCAAATAGTCCTTCAGCTTGCGGCTGCGCGTCGGATGCCGCAGCTTGCGCAGCGCCTTCGCCTCGATCTGCCGGATGCGCTCGCGGGTGACCCCAAACTTTTGCCCGACCTCCTCGAGCGTCCGGCTCTGGCCATCCTCGAGGCCAAAGCGCAGCTGCAGCACCCGCCGCTCGCGCGTCGAGAGCGAATCCAGAATGTCCTGCATCTGTTCCTTCAGGAGCTGCCGTGAGGCCGCTTCCGAAGGCCCCATGACCGTGTCGTCCTCGATAAAGTCGCCGAGCGACGACGTGTCCTCCATGCCCACCGGCGTCTCGAGCGACATCGGCTCCTGCGCCACGCGCAGGATGCGCCGCACCTTGGCCGCCGCCTTGCGCAGCCGCCGCTCCAGAGAGGGCTCGAGCGGCTCGCCCCTCGCCTGCGCCTCCTCGACCATCCGGCGCTCGTCCGGCGTCAGCAGGTCCATCTCCAGGGCGATCTCTTCCAGCGTCGGCTCGCGGCCCAGCTCCTGCTGCAGCGTCCGCGAGACGCGCACGACCCGGTTGATGGATTCGACCATGTGCACCGGGATGCGGATCGTCCGCGAGTGGTCGGCGATAGCCCGGCTGATGGCCTGCCGGATCCACCACGTCGCATAGGTCGAGAACTTGTATCCCTTGCGATAGTCGTACTTCTCCACTGCCCGCAGGAGGCCGATATTGCCTTCCTGGATGAGGTCCAGAAGCTGCATGCCCCGCCCGATGTAGCGCTTGGCCACGCTCACCACGAGCCGCAGGTTCGCCTCGATGAGGCGCCGCTGGGCCGCCTCGCCGCGTCGGACGCGCGCCTCGGCGAACTCTTTGCGCACTCCGTCCAGCTCGCCCCGCTCCAGGCGACGCCTGGCGATCTGCCCCTGCCGGATGGCCTTCGCCAGCTCGATCTCATCCCCGGGCTCCAGCAGGGGAACGCGGCCGATCTCACGCAGGTACATGCGCACCGGGTCGCTGATGGCATCCGCATCCCCCCAGGCCAGCACGTCCTCTTCGGCAACGGTCGCAAGCTCCTCACCGACCTCGCCTTCGGTGTCGAGGATGGGGATGCCCTTCTCAAGGAAGGTGGTGTACAGCTCATCGAGGTCGCGGGGCGCCATGTCCTCCACCGGAAGGGAGTCGGCGATCTCCTTCTCGGTGATGAACTTTTGCTTCAGCCCCTTGGCGATGAGGTCCGCCTTCTTCTGCTCGAGATCGGGCGGCGCCCCAGAAGGCTCTGCGGGATCTATCTCCTCGACACTGGGCATCTGAGGCTCGGGGGTTGTATCCTGAGCAGCCTTCTGCTTTCTGGATCCCATGATCACCACTCCCGTAGCGCGCGCCTGCTGGAAAGGGCCCTGGCTTTCTCCATGGCTGCGAGCTCCCTCAGGCGCACCGCCACGTCATCGACCGCTGCCCCATACCGTTGGAGGGCCTCGCTGTCGCCCTCCTCCATGGCCGCCTGAATCATCGCCTGCAGGTCCCTGTCGCGCTCTTTGAGCCGCTCCCGCTGCAGTCGCAACGCTACCGTCTGCAGGGCCTCCTCCGCCTCTTCGCGCGACAGAGCCGGCCTCTGAGCGTGCACACTCAGCACAGATTCTACATGCCCGCGCAACGCGTCGTCAAGTGACAGGTCCTCGCCCCGCACCGGACCCTCGACCGCGTTCGACTCGCGTAGGGCCGCAAACACCGCCGCATTCTCTGTTCGCAGAAAGAGCTCGTGTGCCTGATCGGCCACACTCTCGACCAGCCCCGGGTACAAGAGCAACAGATACAGGAGATATCCTTCCAGATCGAGCTCCGCGACCGGTGCCGCCGGCGGCGCCGTGCGTCCGCGACGCTCTCGCCCATGCCGCTCCATCTGCTGCGCCAGAACCCGCTCGTCGGTCCGCAGCATGGCGGCCAGCCGCTGTAAATGGTGTGCCCTCTCGATGCTATTGGTCACTTCAGCAATCAGCGGCAGCAGTGCCTCTGCCGCCGCCGCCTTGTCCTTCGCCTTGCTCAGATCGAGCCCTGCCGTCAGCGCCCTGAAGTAGTAGTCCATGACCGGCATGGCGTCGGCCACGAGCTGCTCCCAGCGCGCCGGGTCCTCGCGGATCACCTCGTCCGGGTCGCGGCCCTCCGGCAGGCTGAGGATTCTCAGCTCCGCATCCAGCTCCGTCTCGTAGCGGATCAGGCCGCGGGCCGTTGGCACCGGCACGACCCGCGTCTCAAGCGACTCTCTCGCCACTTCCAGGCCCCGCAGGGTCGCCCGGTCGCCGGCAACGTCGGGGTCCAGCGCCAGCACCACCCGCCTGACGAGGGGCTTGAGCACGGCGAGCTGCTCGCGGCTCAGGGCGGTTCCCATGGTCGCAACGACGTTCCTGAACCCGGCCTGATGCGCCATGAGCACATCCATATAGCCCTCGACGAGGACCGCCGTCTCGGCCCGGCGGATCGCCTCGCGCGCGAGGTCGATCCCAAAGAGCACGCTGCCCTTGTCGAATACCGGCGTCTGCGGCGTGTTCAGGTACTTGGGCTCCGACTGCCCGAGGACCCGTCCGCCGAACCCGCAGACCCGTCCGCGCGCGTCACGGATCGGGAAGATGATCCGGCCACGGAACCGGTCGTACGTGCCGGAGCCATCCTCGCGCTCGATGACGAGGCCGGCCCGCAGCAGCTCCTCCTCCCGCCAGCCCATCGCCTTGAGATGGCTGCCGAGGGCCTGCCAGTCGTCGCGGGCATAGCCGACCTGAAAAGCGCGCAGCGTCTCCGGGCGCAGGCCCCGCTTCTCGAGGTAGGCGCGAGCTGTGGCGGCCTCGCTGCTTTCAACCAGCAGGCGGTGAAAGTACTCGGCCGCCTGCCGGTTCAGGTCCCACAGTCTGCGTCGCTCGTCCGCCTCCGCCTCCTGCTGCGGCGTCGGCGGCTGGAGCTGAACCCCAGCGCGGGCGGCCAGCAGCTTGAGAGCCTCCCCAAAGGAGAGGTTCTCCCGCTTCATGACAAAGCTCACGACATCGCCGCCCGTGCCACAGGCCCCGAAGCAGTGCCAGCGCTGGCTATCGGGGAAGACGATGAAGGAAGGCGTCCTCTCGCTGTGGAACGGGCAGAGGCCCTTATAGTTGCGGCCTGCCTTTTTCAGCGGCACGTACGCTGATATGACCTGGACGATGTCGAGTCGCTGCTTGACCTCGTCTACGGCGCTCACGTTCCCACCGCCTGCACTATTTGCCGCGGGCGATGCAGACGCCGGCCCGAAACCGGCCGGCGTTCCTGTCTGCGGTCTGCGCCAGACCTCTCCGGCGCGTCCGCGTGCGCTTACATTATACCACACGTCGAGAGGCGCGCCACAAGCGGGGAAAGGGGAAGGAGAGCCCCGCACGCAACGAGGCCGGATGCCGTCTGTAACGGCCTACCTCGGCGGGGAGCAGAGTCGGGCGCGAGACGCCCCACTCGCGGGGGCGGGCGGCCGAGGCCGCCCGCCCCTCGCGTCTCAGTCGGACCTAGCGGTCCCTCTGGGCCTCGCCCAGGGCTGCCTGGGCAGCTGCCAGCCGCGCAACCGGCACCCGATACGGCGAAGCCGAGACATAGTTCAGCCCAATGCTGTGGCAGAAGTGGATCGACGACGGATCGCCGCCGTGCTCGCCGCAGATCCCGATCTCGAGGTCGGGACGCGTCTTGCGGCCAAGCTCGACCGCCATCTTCATCAGCTTGCCGACCCCGCCCCGGTCCAGCACCTGGAACGGGTTATCGGGCAGGAGCTTCCACTCCACATACTTGAGCAGGAACTTGCCCTCCGCATCGTCGCGCGAGATGCCAAAGGTCATCTGCGTCAGGTCGTTGGTGCCGAAGGAGAAGAACTGGGCATCCTGCGCGATCTCGTCGGCCGTCAGCGCCGCTCTCGGAACCTCGATCATCGTCCCGAACTTGTAGCTGATCTGCACACCGCGCTCGGCCATGACCTGCTTGGCGACCGGCTCGAGCTGCTCGCGCTGTCGGCGCAGCTCGTTGATGTGCCCGACCAGCGGGATCATGATCTCCGGATAGACCTTCACGCCCTCGGCGGTCACGTTGCAGGCCGCCTCAAAGATGGCCCTGACCTGCATCACCGTGATCTGCGGGAAGAGGATCCCGAGCCGGCAGCCCCGCAGGCCGAGCATTGGGTTCGCCTCGCGCATGGCTGCGACGCTGCCGAGCAGGCTCTCCTTCTGCCGGATGGCCTCTTCCTTCTCCGCCCTCTCCTCGGCCGTCTTGGCGGCGCTCATCTCAACCTTGAGGTCTGCGATCTCCTGCACCAGCTCGTCATAGCTCGGCAGGAACTCGTGCAGCGGCGGGTCGATCAGCCGGATGATGACGGGCAGCCCGTCCATCTCCCGGAAGAGCCCCTCAAAGTCGCCGCGCTGGATCGGGAGCAGCTCGTCGAGGGCCCGCTGCCGCTCCTCGTCCGTCTCGGCGAGGATCATCCGCTGCACGATGGGGAGACGATCCTCCTCAAAGAACATGTGCTCGGTGCGTGCAAGGCCGATGCCCTGTGCCCCCATCTCCCGGGCCACCCTGGCATCCCGCGGATAGTCAGCATTGGCCCAGACCTGCAGGCGGCGAAACTCGTCGGCCCAGGAGAGCAGCTCCTGCAGCTGCACTTCCTTCTTGAACTCGGGAACGACCGTCTTGATCGGGCCGCGGAAGATCTCGCCCGTCGTCCCATCGATGGAGATCAGATCGCCCTCACGGACGACGACTCCATTGGCGGTGAACTGCTTGACGCCAACGCGGATCGCCTCGGCTCCGGCGACGCAGGGCTTGCCAAGGCCGCGCGCCACGACCGCCGCATGCGACGTGGCGCCGCCATGCTGGGTGAGGATGCCCCTCGCCTCCAGCATGCCATGCACGTCATCGGGAGAGATCTCGGGCCGCACCAGGATCACCGCCTTGCCCTCGCGGCCCAGGGCCTGTGCCGTATCGGCATCGAACACGGCCATGCCGCTTGCGGCACCCGGCGAGGCGTTGAGGCCCCGACCAAGGAGCGCTCCCTCATCGGCAGCGCGCTGCTTGTCACGCTCATCGAACCGCGGCAGAAGGAGCTGGTACACCTGAGCTGGCTCGACCCGCTGCACCGCCTCTTCCTTGGTGATCAGCCCCTCGTGGACCATGTCCACGGCGATCTTGACCGCCGCTGCGGCGGTGCGCTGGCCGCGTCGGGTCTGCAGCATCCAGAGCTTGCCCCGCTCGACGGTGAACTCGAGGTCCTGCATGTCGCGGTAGTGCCGCTCCAGCCGCTGGGCAATCTCCTCGAACTGCCTGTAGACCTCCGGCATCTCCTGCGCCAGCTGCGCGATCCGCTTGGGCGTACGGATACCGGCAACCACATCCTCGCCCTGCGCGTTGGGCAGGTACTCGCCGTAGAGGACCTTCTCGCCCGTGCTCGGGTCGCGGGTAAAGGCGACGCCGGTCCCCGAGTCGTAGCCCATGTTGCCAAAGACCATGGTCACAATGTTGACCGCGGTGCACAGGTCGTGAGGAATCTTGTGAAAGTTGCGATAGTCGACGGCACGCTTGCCCATCCAGGAGTCGAACACGGCGGCAATGGCGGCGCGCAGCTGCTCATAGGGGTCCTCGGGGAAGGGCTCACCCAGCTCTCGCTGATAGAGCGCCTTAAAGTCCGCCACGATCTGCTTGAGCATGTCGGCGGTGAGGTCGGTGTCCTGCTTCCCCTCGGTCCTTTCCTTGTAGGACCTCAGGATCTCCTCGAACTTTTCCCCGTCGATGCCCTTGACGATGCGGCCAAACATGGAGACAAAGCGCCGGTAGGCATCATAGGCGAACCGCTCGTTGTTCGTAAGCCGGGCAAGGCCCTCGACCGTCTGGTCGTTGAGGCCGAGGTTCAGGACGGTGTCCATCATCCCCGGCATGCTGAACTTGGCGCCCGAGCGCACCGAGACGAGCAGCGGGTTGGCCGGGTCACCGAATCGCTTGCCCGTCTCCCGCTCGACCTCCCTGAGGGCCTCCAGAGTCTGCTCCCACAGGCCCTCCGGGAAGCGCTTGTTGTTGGCAAAGTAGGCGTTGCACGCCTGTGTCGTGATGGTGAAGCCAGGCGGCACGGGGAGCCCTGCACGGACCATCTCCGCAAGGCCAGCGCCCTTGCCCCCCAGCAGGTCACGCATCTCAGCGTTGCCCTCTTGGAAGAGGTAGACCCATTTCGTCATCGTATGCCATCCTCCTCGGCTGGTTTGACGAGTGTGTGCCCTGCCTGTGATCTGACGCGCCGATTATAGGCGCAACGCCACGCTTTGACAAGCGTTAGGACGCCAAGACGCAGGTTGCATCTGTTCAGACCATTACAGGCGTCCGGCTGCCAACGACGGCAAGTCGGTCTGCGGCGCGACTTACGGGTTCAAGGGCGGACAGCCTCCCTCGGTCGTAGGGCGAGGGCCTGGCCCATCGAGGCCCCTTCACCCCTAACCCCGCCCCCGCGGCGCGTTATGCATCACCCACAGGGGGCCTGGGGGGAGCGTAGGCGCCCGTGGCCTGCGCGGCGTCTCGCGGAGCCGCCCCCGCCCCTCCCCCTGGCGGACGCGACGCGTCCGCCAGCGGGAGGGGTGGGGGCACTCAGTTGGAGCCCACCGTGGCTGCCGCTCGGCGTGTCGCGAGCAGCGGTGTGTACGGCGGGTGGCCCCCATCGGATGGGCCCCAGGGGGCTATCTCATGCCCCGTGATGCTGCGCAGCCCGACTTATGCATAGCGCGGCGCGAGGGCGGGGAATCCAGAATAGGAGGGGCTCGACTTTGGCCTTTCGGAGCAAGATAGGGAGAGCACAC
>DYEI01000244.1 GCA_020725765.1 Anaerolinea sp.
CCTGGCGGACGCCGCGGCGTCCGCCAGGGTGAAGCCGGCAGCACAGATAGGCCTGCCAAGCCGAACTGCGTCCGCCCGGATTGGGTCTGGCGGTGCCCCTGCTGCCTCCTCTTTCTGCCCTTCGTGCTCCAGTCGCTCGACAGACGCCCGGCCAGACCTCACGAGCCCTGCAACTGCTGGTGCTTCCAGGCGTGCAGCTCGAGCACCTGCTGCTGGACCTTCCGCAGATACTCGCCGCGGAGAGGGTACCAGACCAGGATCAGTGCGCCCAGGAGCATGGCCGCGCCGGGGATCAGCCCCATGAACGCCTTGATGCCAAAGATGGCCTCGGGGGGCTGGTCGAGGCGGACCTGCCCCTGGCTCTGGGCCACGGTGACAAAGTGGGTGGCCTCGAGGATAAAGGCCGTCAGGGCAAGGGCTACCGACTGGGCCGGTTTGGTCAGCAGGGCATTGACCCCGAAGAAGGCGCCCTCGCGGCGCGTGCCGGAGCGGAGCTCGTCCTCATCGGCCACCTGGGCGAAGAGCACGTTGGTCAGCGTCTGCGGGCCGGAGAGGCCAAACCCGGCGAGCGCCATGCAGAGGGGGATGAGCGGGGTGGGCGCGACCGCCACGAGAATCAGCCCTACCCCCGCGATCACCAGCAGGAACTGCTGCGCGCCCACCACCCCGAGCCGCTGGCGGATCAGGCTCGTCAGGGGCACGCCGATGATGAGCGGAATAAAGACGCAGACCAGCACCAGGATCGTGGGCATCCGCAGGACATAGTCGGCCAGGTAGAACATCCCCCCGAGGAGCAGCGCCTGCATCAGGATCGACATAAAGTTCTGCGCCACCAGCACCAGGAAGGCGCGGCTGGTGAAGGTGTACCTGATGGCCTGGAGGAGGGGGAGTGGTTTGTCGACCTGGGTGAACTCGGGCCGCTCCTTGACCCGCGAGGCGGTGAGGAGGATCAGCCCCATGCCGATCAGGCCGACGGCGATCATCGACATCTGCAGCGGCAGGAAGGAGGGTGACATCCCCGGCTTGGGGCGGAAAAAGTCCGGGATCAGGAAGCCAAGGATCGTGCCGAGCAGGCCAAAGAGCGAGGAGGAAATCTGCAGCGCGTTGCGCTCGGCATCGGACTCGGTGACCTCCGGCAGGAGCGCCGAGTACACCAGGCCGATCATGGTGTAGGCGGTGTCGTAGAGGAGCATCGTCACCAGCATCCACCAGAAGAGTGCCTGCTGCCCGGCCTTGGGCGGCGCGAACCAGACGAGGATAAAGGTCAGCGCCAGGAAGGGGGCGGTGTAGCGCATGTAGGGGATGCGGCGGCCTGCCGTCGAGCGGGTCGAGTCGGTGATGTAGCCGAAGAGCGGGTCGTTGATGGCGTTCCAGATGGCGTAGACGAGCGACGCCAGGCCGATCCAGCGCGCCTCGAGGCCAAGGTAGTTCTGGTAAAAGATGGGCAGAAGGGCGGCGTAGATACCCGAGATCAGCGCGCTGCCGAGCGCGGCAAGGCCCCAGGTCACCTTGTAGCCCCGACTGAGTCGGATGGGAGCGGCAGCGGTGACAGACACGGATGTCCTCCTTTCGCGTGAGGGCGAGGGGCGATGAGGGACGATGGCCTGCGCACTATACCATGCGGGTGCGCCAGTCGCAAATTGCCTGGGGGTGTAGTTTCAGTTTGGGGGCAGGCTCTTCTGCACTGCGGGCAGGGCCCCCACCCCCGGCGCCCCCTCCCCCGGGCCGGCCCGCAGGCCGACCCGGGGGAGGGCACCTTTTTCTATGGGGTGTTTTGCGGCGGCGCGATACGCGCGCCGCCGCAAAACGCCCCGCTCTACGCATCTCCCCTCCCCTGGCGGACGCCGCGGCGTCCGCCAGGGGAGGGACGGGGCAGGGGCTGATGACGGCTGGCAGAGTGCGAGATGCCCCAATACTGAACCACGCCGATTGCCCAGGGACACCTGGGGTGCTGATGGTGTGCTGCGTGCCCGGCACGGTGGGGCTTGCCAGGCAGGCGCCGTAGGCCCGCGCCCGGCCTTCAAAGGAGAAGCCGGCCGGGCGCAGGCTACCGGCTCTCCCGTCAGGCTTTCGCAGCCCGCATCGCCAGCTCGACGTTCAGCCGCTTGCGGGCAGCGGCCCAGTCGATGTTACGGAAAAAGGCGTCGATGTAGCCGGCACGCTTGGTCCCATAGTCCAGCATGTACGCATGCTCCCAAACGTCCATCACCAGGATAGGCGTACAGCCGGCCGGGTGGCCGGTATCGTGCTCGTTGATCCAAAAGTTGAGCAGGCGACCGGTCGCCGTGTCCTGGTAGAGGATGACCCAGCCGATGCCGCGGACCATGCCGGTGGCGCGAAAGTCCCTCTCCCAGGCCTCATAGCTGCCAAAGTGAGCCTCGAGGGCCTGTCGGAGCTCGCCGGCCTGGCTCAGATCTCCGCCTCCGCCGAGGTTGCCGAAGTAGTACTCGTGGACGCGCATGCCGTCAAACTCCCAGCCGAAGTGCCGCTTCAGCTCGGAGAACTCGGGCGAGTCGCTCTTTCCTTCGCGCTCAAGGCGGGCAAGGGCGTCGAGGAGCTTGTTGGTGTTGGTGACATAGCCCTGGTAAAGGGTAAAGTGGTTGTTCAGCAGCGCATCGCTAAAGCCGGACATGCCGATCAGGTGGCTGAAATCTTGTACAGTGTAGGCCATGCGTATCCTCCTCGCATGTTGCATGTGCGCAATGCCTGCGCTGGGCTGGCAGTTGCGGACGCGGCAAGAACCGGACCAGGGCACGGGCCTGTGGTCATTATACACCTGGGAGGGAGGCAGAGTCCATGCCGGGCGCAATTCGGCCCGCTGGGTGCATCGAAGAAGCGTCGCTGCCCGGGCTGCACCGGGTGTTTTGCTGGGCGACAGTCCGGCCCTATCCCGGGACGGGGGTCTGGCGGTTGGCGCGCCTGGCCGCCCCGAGGGCGGCCAGGCGCGCCAACCGCCAGACCCCCAACAAAAAG
>DYEI01000245.1 GCA_020725765.1 Anaerolinea sp.
CTGCGCAGGCCACGGGCGCCTACGCTCCCTCCAGGCCACTTGTAGGTAGTGGACAGCGAGTCGGCCTCCAGGCCGACTCGGCGGGCGCTGGGGGTGGGGCCCTGCCAGCATCCCCGATGAGCCTGCCCCAGGATGAGCTGCAATCGTCAGGGCTTTGGGCCTTGACAATGCGAACAACTGTTCGTATGATGTGAGTAAGCTCTTCCCCAGCGGAGGTCGACCATGGCGGACCTCATCGTCAAGGCAACGCAGTTGGGCCAGGCGGCACAGTTTGACCTGTGCGGGGCCTGCGGCCCGAGCGCGAGCCGCGTTCGTGATGACCTCGGCCGCTGGATCTACCCGGCAGCCCTCCCGGATGGCCGCACCGTGCGCCTCTTCAAGGTCCTCCTCACCAACGCCTGCGAGCGCGACTGCGCCTACTGCGCCAATCGGGCCGGTCGGGATAGCCGCCGCACCAGCCTCACGCCGGACGAGCTGGCGGCGGTGTTTGACGAGCTGGTGCGGCGGGACATGGCTACGGGCCTCTTCCTGAGCTCAGCGGTCTGCGGGTCGGTTGCGAGCGCCATGGAGCGGATGATCACCGCGGTCGAGATTGTGCGCCGCAGGTACCAGTTCAAGGGGTACGTACACCTCAAGATCCTCCCGGGCGCGGAGCGAGCGGCCGTTGAGCGGGCGGCGCAGCTTGCGCAGCGCGTGTCGGTAAACCTCGAGGCGCCGAATGCCGGGCGCCTCGCCCGCCTGAGCAAGACCAAGGATTTTGATCGAGACCTCCTCCTGCGCATGCGTTGGGCGCGCGAGTTCATGCTTGCGCAGGGCACGGCCCGGGCCGGGCAGACAACCCAGTTCGTCGTCGGGGCTGCGGGCGAGAGCGACCGCGAGATCATCGTGACCACCAGCCGGTTGTACCGCGAGCTCCGACTCGCGCGAGCCTACTTCAGCGCCTTCCAGCCGGTACCCGGGACGCCCCTGGAGGGTCTGCCGCCGACGCCGACGGTCCGCGAGCACAGGCTCTATCAGTGCGACTTTCTGCTGCACAGCTACGGCTTTGGCGACGAGGAGATCGTGTACGACGCGCAGGGCAACCTCCCCCTCGATGCGGACCCGAAGCTGGTCTGGGCGCAGCATCATCCGGAGTGGTTCCCCGTTGATATCGACCGCGCCGACCGTGAGGCTCTGCTGCGCGTGCCGGGGATCGGCCCGCGGTCCGTGGCGCGCATCCTCTCGGTGCGGCGGCAGCGCTCGCTGCGAGACCTGGAGTCCCTGCGCCGCCTGGGCGTGGTTGTGCAGCGGGCTGCCCCCTTTGTGCTTCTCGCCGGCAGGCGCCCGGCGGTGCAGCTCGCGCTGTGGCCGATGGGGGGAATGGATGGCGCGGGCACCGCGGGTTCAGAGCTCCGGTGAGGTGTCCTCTGGACCCTCATCCTCCCCCGGAGGCTCGAGAAAGGTCGCGCGGCGGATGGCCTGCTCACCGTACCGGTTTCGGATGTCATCGAGCGCCCGACTCAGGCGCATCCAGCGCCCATCGTCGTCGCCAAAGAGCCCGAGCTGGCGGGCCGGACCCTCCACGAGTCCGGAGACGCTGACACCGAGGAGGCGCACCGGCGTGCCCGTCCGCCAGGTCGCATGCAGGAGGCTCCGCGCCTGCTGGAGGATCGTGGGCGAGAGATCGGTCGGCCGGTCGATGGTTGCCCGTCGGGTCACGGTCGTAAAGTCGTGGTAGCGAAGCTTCAGGCCCACGATTCGTCCCTGCAGGCCGAGGCTGCGGAGGCGGGCCGCTACCTGGTCGCAGAGGGCGAGCAGGTGCTTCTGGAGCTCTTCGCCGTCGGTCAGGTCCCGGGCGAAGGTGCGCTCGTTGCTGACCGAGCGGCGTCGGCCCTCCAAGGCGACCGGGCGGTTGTCGATGCCCCGGGCATGATCGTACAGCGTGGCTCCCTGGTTGCCGAAGGCGAGGATCAATGCCTCCTTAGGGATGGCGGCGAGGGCACCGATGGTGTGAAGCCCAAGGTCGTGCAGGCGGCGAGCTGCTACCTCGCCTACCCCCCAGAGATCCTCGACGGGCAGGGGGGCCAGAAATGCAGCCTCTTCCCCCGGCGGCACGATGACCAGGCCTCGAGGCTTGCGCAGGCCGGAGGCGATCTTGGCCACGAGCTTGCTCGTCGCGACGCCGACCGAGCAGGGCAGATGGCAGCCTTCGAGGATGCGCTGCTGGATGGTGCGGGCGAGTCCCTCGGCATGGCCCCACAGGCGCTCGCAGCCCGTGACGTCGAGAAACGCTTCGTCGATGGATATCTGCTCGACGAGGGGTGTATACTCCCGGAGGATGGCCATGACCTGCCGCGAGTAGCGGCCGTACTCGCGATAGTGGCCGCGGCGCACGATCGCCTGCGGGCAGAGGTGCAGTGCCATGGACATTGGCATCGCGGAGCGAACACCGAAGGCCCGGGCCGCGTAGGAGGCCGAGGAGACGACGCCGCGTCCCTGCGGATCACCACCCACGATGATCGGCTTGCCGGTTATCGCAGGGTCGAGCAGCTCCTCGACCGAGGCAAAGAAGGCGTCGAGGTCCACGTGAATAATGGTGCGCCTGGGTGCTTCCATCGCTGGCTTCTCCACCGCTGCTTCCCACACATGGTCGCCTGCGGGGGTGCAACTCACCGATGGGGGCGGGCTCATCTGTCCTGCTGCCAGGCTCCCCTCCCAGGCGGCCGCCTGGGAGGGATAGGAGACATTTCCCGCGCGAGGGGCCGCTGACAGCGCAGCCGGGCGCGAGCTGCCCCAGACTCGAACCACACCCACCTGCGGGACATGCTGGCGTGGGAGCACGGCCTGTGCTACAATCAGTATAGTACGTTTCGGGCTCTGATGGGAAGGACGGGAGGGCCATGTACGCCTTGCGTGAGAGGCTGGAAGAGAACGAGCTGCGCCTGCTCGCTCCATATGCCGTCAAGAGCCGGCACTCGCGAGGCCGCCTGTACCCGGAGGAGGAGCATCCCTATCGCACAGCCTTCCAGCGAGATCGCGACCGCATCATCCACACGACCGCCTTCAGGCGCCTGGAGTACAAGACGCAGGTTTTTGTCAACTATGAAGGCGACCACTACCGCACGCGGCTGACGCACACCCTGGAGACGGCCCAGATCGCCCGCAGCATTGCGCGCGTCCTCATGCTCAATGAGGACCTCACCGAGGCGGTGGCCCTCGCCCACGACCTGGGGCACACGCCCTTCGGCCATGCAGGCGAGACCGCGCTCCATGCCATGATGGAAGGGTACGGCGGCTTTAACCACAACAGCCAGAGCCTGCGCGTCGTGGAGTACCTGGAGCGGCGCTACCCGGCGTTCCCGGGGCTGAACCTGACCTGGGAGGTCCGCGAAGGGATTGTCAAGCACACGACAGAGTACGATGCCTGCGATGCCCAAGGCTACGAGCCGGAGCGCCGGCCCACGCTGGAGGCGCAAGTGGTCAATGCGGCCGATGAGATCGCCTTCAATGCCCACGACGTAGACGATGGCCTGCGCTCAGGTCTGATCGATCCGGCCGATCTGGCCCGGGTGCCGATCTGGAGAGAGGTGTGTTCGCGGGCTGGCGTTTCGCCGGAAGGCTCTGACGAGACGGGATGGCGCGCGGCCATCCGCGAGCTGATCAACACGGAAGTGACCGACCTGGTGCAGAGCTCTGCCCGGGCGCTGGAGGCGCATGGCATCGACTGCCCGGAGGCGGCCCGCAGGTGTCCGACGAGCCTTGTCGCGTTCTCGCCGGAGATGAGTGCGATGAACTCGGAGCTGCGGAGCTTTTTGCAGACGCACCTGTACCGCCACTATCGCGTGGTGCGGATGGCCGTCAAGGCGCAGCGGCTCGTCACCGACCTGTTCAGGACCTACGTGCAGGAACCGACGCAGCTACCGAACCCCATTCAGGCCCGTCTGCAGGAGGGGGATCCATACCGGGTTGTATGCGACTATGTCGCGGGGATGACCGATCGCTTTGCCCTTGAGGAGTATCGGAGGCTCTTCGATCCTGAAGTGCGAACCTAGCGGGGAACAGCCGGGGCGCCAGGCGGCAGCGCGCACCTGGCGCCCTGAGAGGAGTGGCCGCTAGGCAGGTTCCTCCCCGGTGAGGAGCACGGGCGTCAGCTCGACGGAAAAGCTCGTAAAGTAGCTCTGAGCTGGCAGGTCGCCTCCTCCGTAGGCCATATCGAGGATGCGCCCATCCAGCCTCAGCGTTGAAGTCTGGACGCTGAAGGTTCTGCCGACCTCGGCCTGGACCATCTCTCCGCGCGAGGCGAGCTTGGTCCTGAGGGCGGCGTCCGAGTAGGCGTGGGCGCTCGCCAGCACGATCGACACCGTGCGGATGTCCGTCTTGTCGAAGAGCCAGACCTCGAAAGCCGTCACCCGCTGCACGTCGCCGCCACTGCCGACGGTCTCTGCCATACCCAGGCCGCACTCCCCCAGAAAGTCTCCGAGGGGCGACTCGATGCCGAAGGACATGTCATAATCCACATCGCCGAGGTTGTAGGTCGCTACGAAGCGGCCGAGGCCCCCCTGCTCCTGGGCGGGAGCAGCCGGGGCAACTTCAGCTGGCGGCGCCGGACGGGCGCTCACCGCCTGCATGGGCGGGGCTGCCGGCGGGGCCGGTCGCGGCTCGGTGGCCGCTACCGAGGCCACACGCTCGCTGAGGGGCTCCTCGGCGGTTGTCCGCGACTGCAGGAAGTAGACGAGCAATAGCAGGCCCGCGAGGCAGACGAGCACGAGGATGACGAGGCCAAAGACGCGCAGCAGCCGGGTCAGAAGCGGCTGCGGCGCGCGCGGCGGGCTGGGCAGGTCACCCGTAGCTGGCTCGGCTCCCGGCTGTGAGCTGGTGATCACACTCGCCAGCGCCTGCAGCCGGTTGCCGCCATCGATATCGCCGGCAGAGATGCGCGCCTGCCCCATCTGCTCAAGCTCCCGGGCGACCTGCTGCACGCTCTGCCCGGACAGGGCCGCAGCCTCCAGCCGTGAGCGGGCCGTTTCGGCGTCGCCGGTCACAGCATAGGACTCGGCGACCATCTCCAGGTACGCGCGGCGATAGGACTCCTGCAGGTCGGCGGGGCGCGCGTTACCGACCCACTGCACCGGCCACACCCCCCAGCCGAGCACGACCAGCCCAATGAAGACGCCGACCAGGAAGGTGGCTACGAGCACGGCTGCGAGGTTGCCTTGGGCGACATCCTTAATCCGCGTCATGTGAGCACCTCTTCTCGTACTACGATGGCGTCCCGCTCCTCGGCCGCACCCCCGTGCGGGCCTCAGCCGCGCGGGCGCGGCGGCAGCATTGCCAGGGCCAGGCTTCGGAGAGGACCGCCCGGAACGACTCCGGCGATGGCACGGGCCTACGGAGCCAGAACCGGCTCCTTGGAGGCAGCTGTCAGGACCTCAACTCCCGTCTCGGTGACGACGACCAGGTCCTCGATGCGCACTCCACCCCACCCGGGCAGGTAGATTCCCGGCTCGACGGTGATCACGCTGCCGGGCTGGAGACGATCCTCGCTCCGCTGCCCGGCGCTAGGGCGCTCGTGCACCTCCAGCCCGACACCGTGGCCCAGCCCATGGCCGAAGGCCTCGCCAAAGCGCGCGTCCGCTATTACTTGTCGCGCGAAGGCGTCAGCTTCCTTTCCGAGGAGCCCGGCATGGATGCCCCGCTCGGCCGCCTGCTGAGCCGCGAGGACGACGGCATAGACCTCCCGAAAGCGGTCGTCGGGCTGCCCGAGGCAGACGGTGCGGGTTGCGTCCGAGCAATAGCCCTCAACCTTTGCACCCAGGTCCAGCACGATCGGTTCCCCCGGCACCAGAGGTCGGTCCGAGGGCACGGCATGTGGCATGGCGCTGTTCGGCCCCCCGGCGACGATGATGGGGAAGGCTATGTCGTCGGCCCCATGGGTCCGGATGTAGACCTCGAGCTCCCACGCAAGCTCCCGCTCGGTCATACCGGGGCGGATGAGGGAGGGCAGGGCGGCGAGGGCGCCGTCTGCGATCTCGACCGCGCGCCGGATGCAGGCGATCTCCCGTGGGTTCTTGACTGCGCGCAGGTCCTCGACCCAGCCCTTGACCGGGAGCAGCTCGACGTCTTCGGCCCTGGCAAGCTCCTCATACAGCCCGTAGGTGATGCTGGCGCTCTCAAAGGCCACGCGTCTGACGCCGATCTGTCGCACGAGCTCGGCGAACCCGGCCGGGAGCGTGGTCGTGAGTCTGAAGAGCTCCCAGCCGGGCGCCTGCCGCTCTACCTGCTCATAGTAGCGAAAGTCTGTCAGGATAAAGGCCGAGTCCGATGTGATGAGCAGGGAGGCGTCCTCTCCGGCTGTGAAGCCGCTCAGATAGCGGACGTTGGCGGCGTGCTTCACCAGAAAGGCATCGGCTCCCTCGGCAGCAAGCCGCTCCCGGAGCGGCGCGATCGGCGTGTCTGTCACGGTACCTCCTTAGCTGGATCGTCGCGCGGTGCCTCGCTCCGGGCTCGCGGGTGTGCCTTGAGGTACACGGCGCGTACCCGACTGCGAGACACATGGGTATAGATCTGCGTGGTGGAGAGCTGCGCATGGCCGAGCAACTCTTGCACCACCCGGAGGTCTGCGCCTCCGTCGAGGAGATGAGTGGCGAAGGTGTGCCGGAGCATGTGCGGGGTGACGCGCCTGTCCAGGCCGGCCTTGATGGCGCACTCTCGCAACATGGCCTGCACGCTCCTTGCGGTGAGCCGACCCCCTCGGCGGTTCAGGAACAGCGCGCGCTCGCGGCCGTGCTTCGGGAGGAAGAGGCCTCGCCCCTCGCGGATATACCTGTCCAGCCACGTCCTTGCGGGCACGCCGAGCAGGGCCAGCCGCTCCTTGTTGCCCTTTCCGAGCACGCGCAGCTCACCTCGGGCCGCATCATAGTCCTCGAGGTCGAGCCCGACCAGCTCGCTGACCCGCAGCCCGCCGGCGTAGAGCACCTCGAGGATGGCCCGATTTCGCAGGGCGACCGCGGCCTGCATGCCATCCAGCGCGCTCTCCGCAGGAAGGCTCACGAGGGCCGCAGCCTCGGGCACGGCGAGGACGTTTGGCAGGCGCCGCTTGACCTTGGGCGCCTGTGCCTGCATGGCCGTGAAGGGGTTGGAGGCAGCCCAGCCTTCGCGGTAGAGATAGGTGCCGAAGGAGTGGACCTCGGCGACGCGCCGTGCGATCGAGCCCCGGGCGTAGCCGCGGGCGGTGAGCCAGGCCAGGTATCCCCTGAGGACCTCGCGATCGACCTGTGCCCAATCGGTCACATTCTCGCGGACGAGGAAGCGCAGGAACTCGCGCACCTCGCGGCCATAGTTGCGCAGGGTGTAGGGTGATGCGCTACGCTCCGCCTCAAGATAGCGCAGGAAGCCGTGCAACTGCATCTCCATATGCGGGGGGAGCCTGTCTGGCAACTCAGGCACCAGGCCCGACCGGGGAGGCACTCTCCTCTACCTCCTGCGCTGGGACTTGATGGCCACAGCGCACGCACTTGAGCCAGCCCTTGCGCTCAACCGCCAGCAGGCCGCCACAGGCCGGGCAGGGCTGCGGCACGGGCCGCTTCCACATCGTGTAGCTGCACTCGGGATACCTGGCGCAGCCGTAGAACGTCCGTCCGCGGCGCGTTCGCCGCTCGACCAGCTCGCCGCCGCACTCGGGGCAGGCCACACCGAGTCTGTTGAGGTAGGGTCGGGTGTTGCGACACCCTGGAAAGTTGCTGCAGGCGATGAACTTGCCGAACCGGCCATGCCGCACGACCATGGGATGGCCGCACTTCTCACAGACCTCGCCAGTCTCCTCGACCTCTAACTGGACGCGAGGCATCTCCCGCTCCGCCTCGAGCACGCGCCGCTCGAAGGGGCCGTAGAACTCGCGCAGGACCTCCACCCAGTCCGCCGACCCCTCGGCGATGCGGTCGAGGTCACTCTCCATGCGTGCCGTAAAGCCGGTGTCGACGACCTCTGGAAAGTGCTGCACGAGGAGGTCGTTGACGATGTACCCAAGCTCGGTCGGCACGAGGTGACGGTTCTCCCGGGCGACGTAGCCCCGCTCCTGAATGGTCGAGAGGATGGGGGCATAGGTGCTCGGCCGCCCGATGCCATGCTCTTCCAGGGCCTTGACCAGCGTCGCCTCGGTATAGCGCGGGGGGGGCAGGGTAAAGTGCTGCTCCGGGATGAGCCGGACGAGGTCCACCACCTCGCCCTTCTCGAGGGGCGGCAGCGGGGGCCCCTCCTCGGCGGAGGGAGCGTCTTCGTCCCGCGCCTCCTCATAGACGGCAAGAAAGCCCGGGAAGCGAAGCGATGATCCGCTCGCGCGGAAGAGATAGCGCCAGTCCCTGGTGACTCTCTCTGGCTCGCTGAGGATCGCATCGATGGGTGGGTGCGGGAGCCTGCCGGCCTTGACGTCTACCGTCATGGTGTCGTAGACCGCTGGTGCCATCTGGCTGGCTACGAAACGCTTCCAGATCAGTTCGTACAGGCGGAACTGGTCCTGATCGAGATAGGGTCTGAGGGCTTCGGGCTCGCGCCGCACGGCCGTGGGCCGGATGGCCTCGTGGGCCTCCTGCGCTCCCCTGGTGCGGGTCCGATAGACGGGGGGCTGCTCGGGCACAAAGCGCTCCCCATAGCGTCGGATGACATAATCCCGTGCCTCAGCCTGGGCGGCCTGCGCAACGTTGAGCGAGTCGGTGCGCATGTAGGTGATGAGGCCGACGGTGCCCTCCGGGCCGATATCGAGGCCCTCGTAGAGTTGCTGTGCCACGCGCATGGTGTGCCGTGCCGTAAAGCCGAGGCGGCGCGAGGCTTCCTGCTGCAGCGTGCTGGTGGTGAACGGGGGTGCTGGCCGCCGCTGACGGCGGCCGCGCTGGACGCCGGTCACGACATAGACGGAACTCTCGAGGTCCTGCACGACGGCCTGCGTGGCCGGCTGATCGCGGAGGTCGACCTCGTGGCCGTCGATGCGGGCAAGCCTGGCCATGAAGGTCGGCCGCTCCGGAAACGGCACGCGCTTGGCCAGCTCGGCGCTGATGGACCAGTACTCGACGGGCACAAAGGCCTGTATCTCGCGCTCCCGCTCGACCACGAGGCGAACGGCCACCGACTGCACCCTCCCGGCTGAGAGGCGGCTGCGCACCTTGGCCCACAGCAGCGGGCTGAGCTTGTAGCCGACCAGCCGGTCGAGGATGCGGCGCGCCTGCTGGGCGTTGACCAAATCCATATCCAGCCCACGGGGGTGGGCGAAGGCCTCGGCGATGGCCGGCTCGGTGATCTCGTGAAAGACGACGCGCCTCGCCTGCTCCTCCCTGATCCCTGTAGCCTCCATGAGGTGCCAGGCGATGGCTTCGCCCTCCCGGTCGGGGTCGGTAGCTAGGTACACTTCGGCTGCGTCGGCGACAAGCTTCTGCAACTCGCTGACGACCTGCTTTTTCTCCTTCGGCACACGGTAGGTGGGCGCAAAGTCGCGCTCAACGTCCACGCTGAGGCGGGAGCGGAGGAGGTCGCGAACGTGGCCTACGGAGGCCCGCACGGAGTATCCCTGGCCGAGAAAGTGGCTGATCGTCCGGGCCTTGGTTGGGGATTCGACGATAACGAGGCGCCTGTTGCGCGTGGCTCGCGAGGGTGTGGGTTCCTCCCGGCTGGCACGTTCGGCTGCACCCTTGCGAACGGGGGCATTACGGGCCACAGGGGCAGGTTCCGGGCGGGGCAGGCCCTCGTGCGCCGGCGTCAGGCCCATGCGGACGAGGGCAGTGCCGCAGACCGCACAGCGGCCGCGGGTGGCGGGGGCGCCACGTGCGGTGAAAACCGGCTGTGCGTCGACGAGCTCGCGCTTGCTCCGGCACTTTACGCAGTAGGCGGTGATCGCCTGCTCACCCATCTGCTGCTCCGACAGGGGCCTTTCGGCACCAGATGGCCGGCATTCTAGCACATCGGAGGTGATTCGGCAAGGGAGAAGCACGGCGGCGATCGGTGCTGGTGCCTCTCCCCTGCTTCTCTGCGTGCTAGCGGAGTGGGCGGCCGGTGCCGGTGAGGACACGAGTCAGCTCGCGCAGGGCGACGCTGGCAAGATGCTCGGGTTGAAGCAGAGCAAGGGGCACGCCTTCTCGCGCAGCCTGACTGCACGCATCTCCTGCGGGCGGCAGTGCACCGACGACCTCGGCAGAAAGCGCGGACCGAATCTGGGGCATCGTGACCGGAACAGCCATGGTGCCGCGGTTGACAACGACGAGGCCCGTGAGATCGCCCATGATACCCCAGGCTCGCAGACTGTCCAGCGTTGCCCGGGCGCACTGCAGTGAGATCGGCTCGGGCTCGCTGACAACAGCCGTAAAGTGGGCGTGGTTCACCGCTCCGCGATTCAGCGCGCTCCAGGAGGGGTTGAGGTCGAGCACGACATAATTGTAAGTGCCTGCCAGAGGGGGCACGAGGGCGTCGGCCAACTCGGGGCCGATGGCATTCCAGGAGGCGGCCACGCGCGGCGCCGCGAGCAATCGCACCCCGCTGGCGTGGCGAACGAGCCGGCTCTCGATGTCCCGCAGGGTGATCTCTTGCGGGACCTTGACGAGTAGCTCGCCCAGGTCCGTCTCGGGGTCCAGCTTGAGAAGAGCCCTGGCGGAGCCATAGCCGGGGCGCAGCTCGACGAAGGCGACGGAGTAGCCTTCGGCTGCCAGCAGGGCGGCGACGTTGACGGCAACGGTCGTCGTGCCGACGCCGCCCTTGGCTCCAAGGAAGGCGAGGACGCGGCCGGCCCGCGCCGAGGGATACGCGGCTCGGGCGAGGAGCGCCTCGGCGCGGGCGAGCAGCTCGCTCGTATCGGCCGGTTTGGCCAGGTAGTCGTCGGCGCCACTGCGCAGGCCCGTCACGCGGTCCGCGACCAGCCCCCGCGCGCTGAGCATCAGGATGGGGAGACGCGCCGTCGCCGGGTTGGCCCGAATCCGCTGGCACACCTCGAGGCCGCTCATGTCGGGCATCATGACATCGAGCACGACCAGGTCCGGTCGCTCGCTGGCAAGCCTGGCCAGCGCCTCAGCACCGCTGCTTGCAACTGCAACCTGGTACCCCTCAGCCTCAAAGGCGTAGCTGACCAGGCGCAGAGCGTGTGGGTCATCGTCAACGATCAGGATTCTGCGTGGCATAGGCACCTACTCTTCGTTCCTGGCTACAGGCACGGTGAACGAGAACACGCTGCCCTTCCCTAGCTCGCTCTTTACCGTCACCTGCCCGCCGTGGGCCTCGATGATGCGGCGCGCGATGTGGAGGCCGAGGCCTGTGCCTCCCGCGCGCCGCGTCAGAGACGAATCGACCTGATAGAACTTGTCGAAAAGATGAGGGATCGCCTCCGCGGGTATGCCGATCCCCTCATCTGCGACGTGGACGATGAGATGGTCACCGTCCACCTCGCAACGGATCTGAACCCGGCCTCCAGTGTGCGAGAATCTGCAGGCGTTGCTGAGCAGGTTGGTCACAACCTGCTCGAGGCGCCGCGCATCCCCCCAGGCCGGGGGCAGGTCCGGCGGGGCGTCGAAGGTGATGGAGACCTCGCGGCTCTGCGCGAGGGCGTCCACGTTGGTCAAGGCGTGCCGGATCACCTGGCAGAGGTCGACAGAAGACCTGGTGAGCTCCAACCTCCCTGACTCGAGCCTGGCTGTGTCCAGCAGGTCGCTTACGATCGCTGAGAGGTGATTGGCCTGCTCGAGCACGCGCGACAGGAACTCGTGCTGTACCGCGGGGTCTGGGACCTTGCCCTTGAGGATCAGGTCGACGAATCCCTTGATCGAGAAGAGCGGCGTGCGCAGCTCGTGGGATACGGTGGACACAAAGTCATCCTTCATCTGCTCGACCTCGCGCTCGCGCGTGACGTCGTGCAGCACGCGGATCTCGCCACCAAACTCCCCGGACTCGGCGTATATTGGCGAGGAGAGCACCCTGAGAACCCGGGCTTTGGGGGTGAACACGACGACTTCCGGGCGGGCGTCGGAGGACCCCGCGTCCAGAAGTGCGGGGTGGTGGACCGACTCCTGCGGCTCGACAGGCCGGCACACACTGGCGAGGCCCTGGAGCCGCGTGTCCTCGACCCCTTCGACCGGCAGCCAGCCGAGCACCTCTGCCTCTTGCAGGCCGAGCATCCGCTCGGCCGCCGGATTCACCGACATCACGCGCCCGTCCGGCCCGAGGACGACCACCCCATCGGCCATGTGGCGGATCACGGCCTCCATGTGGCGCTTCTGGCGGCGGATCTCGGCGTAGAGGCGGGCCTTCTCGATAGCGGCCGCCGCCTGATCGGCAAGGATACGGACGGGCCGGGGATCCGCGGCCGCAAACGCGCCACGCTGTGAGCTGCACACGCCGAGCATGCCGATCGGGCGCGTGCGGACGGTCATCGGGACGAGCATCACGGCCCGCACGGGCGGGTCTCCCGACGCCCCTTCCTCCGGGTCGGGGTGGTAGACAACTGCTCCGAGTCGGGCGGCCGCCGCCATCAGGCGGGAACATGGCCAGCACTCGCCTCTGCGGGACCTGGGCGGGGACTGCCTGGCGATGGTGGTGTGCCCTGTATCGCCGTCCAGCAGGCATATCCACGCCTGCTCGGCCTCGTGGGCAATGGCGAGGGCGGCCTGGCACACCTTTTCCTGCACCTGGTCGAGTCGCAGCAGCTCGCCCAGCTGACCGGCGGTCTGGAGTAGAAGCCGGGCGTCGCTGAGGGTGATGTCATCTCCCGACACGGGCCGGCCGGGCGCCGAGTGCTCGATGGCGCCTCTCGCGCGACAGCGTAGTGGCGTCTGGCTCACTGCCTCGCCAACCCGATCGGCGAAGCGCTTCAGCGCCAGGGAATCCTCGTCCGTGAAGGAGGCCTTGTGCGTCTGGCGCACCGCCTCGAGCATGCCGATGGTCCAGCCCTTGCAGGCAATTGCAGCACAGATTGCGGTGCCGGGGCTGGCCTGTTGCTGGTGCGGCGAGTGCCCTGAGCCGGGCAGGCCGGCGAGGGGGAGGGGCTGCGACCGATGGAGTGCCTGGGTTCTCGCCTCGAGGGGCAGTACGCCTCGCTGGCCTCCGCGCTCGGGCGGGTCGGCGTGAGCGAGGATGCGGTACTCCCGCCCCCTCTCGTCCACGAGGGAGGCGCGCACGACATCGGCTCCCAGGCTCCGCTGGACCTCGGCCACGATCTCCTCGGCAGCAGCTCGCAGTGACGGGCTGTCGGCGACGCACGTAGGCACAGCGAGGGGTGCAGCCTGCGTCTGTATCCACGGCCCCTCGGCGACCGGGGCCGCAGGCTCGTGCGCGGCGGTGACGGGTTCCTCTGGGTGCATGCGGTGAACCTCGCTCCGAGATGGGACACCAGTTCTGCATTCTCGTCGCTCGTCGCGGCGCGCAACCTGCGCGGGCGCCGGTGTATCCCAACGCCAGGGAGGCGCTCTCTATGGCAAGGGGGTATTGGCGGGTGGCGAAGCTGCCCGCGAATACCCCCTTTTCTCTGGGGTTCCGCCGCCCCTGAACCCCTCGCCCCCTCCCCGGGACGGACGCCGCGGCGTCCGTCCCGGGGAGGGGGAAGAC
>DYEI01000246.1 GCA_020725765.1 Anaerolinea sp.
AACGCTGCAAAAACACGCGCTATTGTTAAAGATTCTTGCCCCCTGTCCGCCCCTGAACTCTGGAATGGAGAGCACCCATGGCGGTCGGTTATGTCCTGTTTGGTCTCACAGATGGGTTTATCGATCACTGGCTGGTCGCTGGCCCGCAGGTGATCCGGCTTCCCGAGCACAGCTGCCCTGCCGATCCATCATCCCGGCAGGCCATTGCCCGGCGCTACTACCAGCCCGAACCGCTCGTCAGCGGGTTGCCCGTGGAGCGCGGCCCCCTGAGCGAAGGGGTGCTTCGGGTGGGAGACTATGAGGGGGCCTGGTCCTACCTGCGCTGCCGGGAGGACCACCTCATAGACCACACAAGGCACTCCCGTGCCGGGCACTATCTCCGCTCGTGGGCCTACGCCCAGCTCGTGAGTGACGCACCTCAGACGGTGACCCTCAGGCTCGCCACCCACGGCCCGGCAGATCTGTGGCTGAACGGAGAGCACGTCCTCCGCTGCGAGGGGTTCGCCGATGCCCAGCCCCGCTGCCACGAGATCGAGGCGCAGCTGCGAGAGGGCCCCAATGAGGTCCTCGTGCGCTTTGAGCAGGTCGCTGCGGTCGGGTCCTGCCATGCGATGGCCCTTCAGGTACGCAGGCAGCCGGATGGTCCCGGCCTGTCGCTGCAGCTGCCGACCACTATCCCTGACGTGGACAAGCGCAGGCGGATTGAGCGGGTCCTCGAGGCAGCGTGCATCGACCGGGCCGTGTATGGGAGCGACGACCTGATCGTGGTGCAGTGGCCCGAGGACCTGACCTATGCTGCCGACGCCACGGTGCGGCTCCAGGCCGAATCGGGCCGCATCTACGCCGAGGCGCACCTGCGGGCCTCTGCGGGTGAGCGTGCCAGGCTCCGCTACGCCCACGAGATCGCTCCGGGGCCCTACCACCTCATCCTCATGCCGCGCCCCGATGAGTACTATGAGCAGGACATGCGCATCCGCCGCGAGCTGCACCTTTGGGGGGCGGGCAACAGCCCATACTCGGAGGCTCCCTACGGCACCTATGGCGAGCGTCGGCAGGAGGCGCTCGTCAGCGCGGCACGGTGCCGGGGAGAGCTCTACGCCGAGATAGCCCGGATGGCGCTCGGGCAATGGGCGGACGTCGACACGGATGCAATCCTCTCGGCCATAGCGCGTATTGGTCGCGAGGAGGGAGGTAACGCCGATCTGCTCGCGCTGATCGGGATACAGCACCGCTTTGCGCAACACGGCGACTTGCCCGCCTCCCTGCGGCAGCCGCTCGAGGCGTGCATCCTGGGCCACCCCTACCTGGACTCGAGCGGCGACGGGGAGGATAGCCACGCCCTGCTCGCCGGAGCCGCGGCGGTCCTCGCCGGGCAACTGTACCCCGGGCACACCTTCCGGCCTGCGGGCGTGAGCGGCCGGGAGCTGCGCGCGCGGGCCGAGAGATTGGTGCTGCGTTGCCTGCGGCAGCGCGGCTCGTGGGGACTCCCGGACTGGGGCTCGCCATCGTCCATGGCCGAAGACCTCGTCGCCCTCTCCCACCTTGCCGACCTGGCCGAGACCGACGAGGTGTACGACCTGGCCACGGCTGTGTTGGACAAGACCCTGCTGTCCCTCGCCCTCAGCTCGTTCAGGGGCACCTTTGGGGCGCCGCATGCCGACGCACAAGTGCCGGCGGTGTATGGGGGGCTCCTGGGGCCTACCAGCCCGGTCAGCCGACTCTTGTGGGGGCAGGGCATCTACAATCAGGACCTTGCGGCGGCGGTGAGCCTCGCTTGCCTGCAGGATTACGAGCTGCCACCGATCATTCCTGAGATCGCCCTCTGTCCGCTGGACGAAGAGTGGGGCTACGAGCGTCACCTTGCGCCCGCTGGGGGAGCAAGCCGGGAGGTCAACAAGGTGGTGTACCGCACCCCGGACACGATGCTGGCCTCGGCGCAGGACTATAGGCCCGGCGACCCCGGTGAGGCGGAGCATCCCTGGCAGGCCACGCTGGGCCCGACCGCGGTCGTCTTTACCAACCATCCCGCCTGCTCCGACGACGCCGCCCGGCGGCCGGGGTTCTGGGTTGGCAACCGGGTCCTGCCTCGCGTGGCGCAGTGGAAGGATGTGCTGATCGCCATCTACAACCTGCCAGAAGACGACTGGATGGGGTTCACGCACGCCTTTTTCCCCCTCCACGCCTTTGACGAGCACCTGCTCCGCGGGGGCTGGGCCTTTGCCCGGCGCGGGGATGGCTACCTCGCGCTCACCGCGTCGCAGGGCCTGTCGCTGGTCACGGATGGGCATAGCGCCTTGCGCGAGCTCCGCTCGGTCGGCCGGCACAACATCTGGCTCTGCCACATGGGGCGCGCCGCGCTCGACGGCAGCTTTGCCCGGTTTCAGGAGCGCGTGCTCGGGCTCAAGGTCATCTTCGAGGGCCTTGAGGTGCACTGCACCACCCTGCGGGGGGATAGCCTGAGCTTTGGCTGGCAGGGCCCCTTCCTGCGCAACGGCGAGCCGCAGCCGCTCAGCGGCTACCCGCACTACAAGAACCCCTATATGACGATGGAGATGGGCGCCGAGGAGATGGAGGCCCGCTCCGGCCGCTACCTCCTGCGCCTGCGGTTCGGCAGCCTGCCGGAGGGCAGCTAGCCCGTGGCGGGCCCACTGCGCCGCGGCGGGGCCGAGATGTCCCTATAGTATCAGCACTTGTCCCCATAGTGAAAGCATTCCCTGCCGCCTCATGCTAATGTAAGGGTACCAAGCATCCGCATCAGCGACGAACGCCAGGCAACTATCGGTCTCTCATCCAAAGGAGGCAAGTATGGCGCAGCGAAAGCTCAGACGTCGCGAGTTCCTGGAGTTGTCGGCGGTCGCCACCCTTGGCGCCGTGGCGACCGCGTGCGGCGCGCCCAAGCCCGAGGTCATCGAGAAGGAGGTCACCCGCGTCCAGGAGGCCACACCCCAGATCATCGAGAAGGTGATCACGGTCGAGGCCCCCAAGCAGGTGAGCGAGCCGCCAGCCCTCGCCGAGAAGGTGGCCGCGGGGGCGCTGCCTCCGCTGAAAGACCGCCTGCCCGTGGACCCCGTGGTGGTTGGCGGGCGCGAGCGGATCGGCACCTACGGCGGCGAGGTGCGCATGATCGCCTACGACACCGTGTGGCACCTCGAGTACGGGTGGCTCGCCGAGCGCATGATCCACTACTCGGACATGGACCTGCGCACCCTCGTCCCCAACATCTTTGAGAGCTGGGAGGTCTCGGAGGACGGCAAGAGCTTCACCTTCCATCTGCGCAAGGGCATGAAGTGGTCCGACGGGCAACCCCTCACCACGGCAGACGTCGAGTTCTGGTGGGTCGATTTCGCCACCAATGAGGAGCTCGGCTGGCATAGCTGGCACTGGCGCTGGGGCGGGGAGCGGTGCAAGCTGGACATCGTCGATGACTTTACCTTCCGCGTGACCTTTGTGCGGCCCTTCGGCCTCTTCCCCGCGCACCTCACCCGGTGGCACATGGGGCAGGACTTTATGCTGCCCAAGCACTACTGCCAGCAGTTCCATGCCAAGTACACCGATGAGGCCAAGCTCACCGAGCAGGCCAAGGCCCTGGGCCTGGAGAACTGGCAGCAGCTGTTCTACCGCATGGTGCCCTGGGGGATCACGGTGTGGCAGGCCCCGGAGAATGCGCCCGAGTTCCCGTCCCTCTCGGCCTGGGTCGTCAAGGAGACCCCGCAGGAGGGGACCCATATCTGGGAGCGCAACCCCTACTACTGGAAGGTCGACCAGGCCGGCAACCAGTTGCCCTACATCGACCGCCTCCGCTACGACTATGTGGCAACCGTCGAGGGACAGACGATGAAGATCGTCCAGGGCGAGATCGACTATGCCGGCCCGCACGACGTGACCATCGCCCGGTATCCGCTCTACAAGGAGAACGCGGCGAAGGGCAACTATATCGTGGGCGACTATGTCTCCTGCATGACCGACCGCTACGTGCTCTTCCCGCAGCACAACCTGAACGACAAGGTGCTGGAGCAGATCGTCAACCACCCGAACTTTGTCCGCGCCCTGTCGGTAGCCATCGACCGCGAGGAGATCAACGAGAGCCTGTACTACGGCCTGGCGCGCATGGGGCAGCTCGGCCCGATGCCGAACTCCAAGTACTACAAGGAGAAGTATGGCACTGCCTGGGCCCAGTATGACCCCGACCTGGCCAACCGCCTGCTGGACGAGATGGGCCTCGACAAGCGCGACAAAGAAGGCTTCCGCCTGCGGCCAGACGGGCAGCGGCTCCAGTTCAACATCGAGCACTCTGGCACACGAGTCGGCGCCTCGACGGCCGAGTTCACCGAGATGGTCGTCAGCTACTGGCGCGCGATTGGCATCGATGCCACTACCAAGGAGGAGCAGGAGTCGCTGTACAGCGAGCGGCTGCGCAACGGCGAGGTGCACTGCGGCGTGTGGCACGCCGACCGCTGCACCGATCTGCTCCTGCCGCTGGAGATGAACTGGTACCTGCCAGTGTCCTCGGGACAGGGCGGCCCCGCGCAGTGGTGGTCTAACTGGTATAACGCCGCTGACAAGACAGCCGAAGGCCTCGTTGAGCCGCCGGACTATATCAAAAAGCTCTACGAGCTCTACGACATCATGTGCGAGACGACCGACGAGGACAAGCGCGTGGAGGCCGGGCAGCAGATCTTTGACTGGCTGGCCGAGAACCCGCTCGCCATCGGCACCGTCCTGGAGAGCCCGGCACCGATCATCTTCAACAAGAACCTGCGCAACCTGCCGCGGCCCAAGATGCCCATCGGCTGGGACACGTACTGCATCTCCACCTACCACCCCGAGGCGATCTTCTACGAGGGCGGCCAGCGCGCCTAGAGCGCGGGATACGGGCTGCCGGATGCGGGCGTCCCGCCCGCATCCGGCAGCCCCACGGCCCTGCGAGTGCGCCGGAGGGCCCCGGGCAGAGTGACCCCGATCGGGAGGGCAATCCACCGATGGCAAGCTACATCGTCAAGCGCATCATCCGGATGATTCCCCAGGTGTTCCTGATCTCAATCCTGGCTTTCATCATCATCCAGTTGCCACCAGGTGACTATCTCACGGAGCACCTGAACCGCCTCCGGCAGTCCGGCCGCCAGCAGGATGAAGTCGAGATCAGGCGCTGGGTGCAGATGTATGGCCTGGACAGGCCGATGTACGAGCAGTACCTGAAGTGGATCACCAACATCGTGTTCCGGCTCGACTTTGGCTACACCTTCCAATGGAACAAGTCGGTGCGGGAGGTGATCGCCTCCCGGATGGGGTACACTCTTGCCATCGCCCTGTTCTCGGCGGTGTTCACGTGGGTCGTCGCCCTGCCTATCGGCATCTTTGTGGCCGTGAAGCAATACTCTATCGCGGACTATTTCTTCACCCTGCTGGGGTTCATCGGCCTGGCCGTGCCAGGATTCCTCCTGGCGATGGTGGTGATGTATGTCAGCTACACCCAGTTTGGCGTCAAGGTCGGCGGCCTCTTCTCCGTTGAGTACCAGCTCCAGCCCTGGAGTTGGGCCAAGTTCGTAGACCTTCTGGGCCACATCTGGATACCTATCGTCATACTGGGGATCAACGGCACTGCCGGTCTCATCCGTACCATGCGCGCCACGATGCTGGATGAGCTGCGCAAACAATACGTGCTGGTGGCGCGTGCCAAGGGGCTCTCGGAGCTCAAGGTCCTGCTGCGATACCCGGTGCGCATCGCCATCAACCCCTTCATCAGCACGATTGGCTGGCTCCTGCCATGGTTCTTCTCGGGCGGCACGGTCGTTGAGATCGTGCTCAACCTGCCGACCGCCGGCCCCGCCCTGTGGCGTGCACTGATGGGGCAGGACATGTACCTGGCCGGGAGCTACATCCTGATCTCGGGCACGCTGGTCGCCATCGGCAGCCTGATCTCGGACATCCTGCTGGCCGTGGTAGACCCGCGCGTTCGCTTTGGCAGTCTGGAGGGGCAGTGAGCAGGGTGGGTTCGGTCATCAGTGGTGCGAGGGAACGCCTCGGGTGGCGGAAGGAATCCGCCGAGGCGAAAGAGGAGCGCTTTTACCGGGCGGGGCAGTGGCAGCTCGTGTGGTGGCGGTTTCGCCGCCACAAGCTGGCTCAGGCGGCTGCTGTAGTGCTGGCCATCTTTTACATCATTGCAGCCTTTGCAGAGTTTCTGAGCCCCCACGACCCGCTCTATCGCTACAAGCAGTTTGCGGCCTGCCCCCCGACCGGCATCTACATGCGCGACCTGAGCGGCCGCTTCCGCGCCCCCTTCGTCTACCAGGTGGTCCGAACGCGGGACCCGGAGACCATGCGTCCGATCTACAAGGCGAATGCCGAGGTGACCGCGCCGATCAAGCTCTTCGTGCACGGCAGCCGCTACCGGCTGTGGGGGCTGTTCGACTGTGACCTGCACCTGTTTGGGACCGAGGACCCAGAGACGGCACCCCTCTTCCTCCTCGGCACCGACAGCGTGGGCCGGGACGTCCTCTCCCGCATCTTTTTCGGCGGACGCATCTCGCTGACCGTCGGGCTCATCGGCGTGGCGGTCAGCTTTGTGCTGGGCCTGATCCTCGGGGGCATCTCGGGGTACTTTGGTGGTGCCATCGACGAGGTGATTCAGCGCATCATCGACGTGCTGATCTCCCTGCCCACGATCCCCTTGTGGATGTCTCTGGCCGCAGCCCTGCCGCAGAACTGGCCGCAACTGCGAATCTACTTTGCCACCACGATCATCCTCTCTATTCTGGGCTGGACCGGGCTGGCCCGTGTGGTGCGCGGCAAGCTGCTCAGCATGCGAGAGGAGGATTTTGTGCTGGCGGCCCGGCTGGATGGCGAGAGCGAGTGGCGTATCATCACCGCCTATATGCTGCCCGGCTTTGCCAGCTATATCATCGTTTCCCTCACCGGGTCGCTGCCCGGCATGATCCTCGGGGAGACGGCCCTGAGCTTCCTGGGCATCGGCCTGCGCCCTCCGACCATCAGCTGGGGAGTGATGCTGCAGGATGCCCAGGATATCATGGCCGTGGCACAGTTGCCCTGGGTCCTCTCCCCCGTCGCCTTTGTCATCACCGCGGTGCTGATGTTCAACTTTCTCGGGGACGGCCTGCGCGACGCGGCGGACCCCTATGCCATGTAGAGAGGCCGCATGCTCGGGAACAGTGTGCTCGTAGAGATCAAGAACCTTCGCACCTACTTCCATCTGCCCGAAGGCACGGTTCGGGCCGTTGACGGCGTGGACCTGACGGTCCGGCGCGGCCACACCCTCGGCGTGGTCGGCGAGAGCGGCTGCGGCAAGAGCGTCACCGCGCTCTCTCTCCTCAGGCTGGTCCCCTCGCCGGGGCGAATCGAAGGCGGGGAGATTCTCTTCTACCGCACCGTCGAGGAGGCCGGCGCCTCTTCAGCACTGACTGACGTCATCGATCTCGCCAAGCTGGAGCCCAACGGCCGGGAGATGCGCAGCATCCGCGGGAACCAGATCTCGATGGTGTTCCAGGAGCCTATGAGCGCACTCATCCCCGTGCGCACGGTCGGCAGCCAGATCACCGAGGTCATCACCCTGCACCAGAAGGTGAGCGAGGCTGAGGCGCGGGAGATCGCAGCCGATATGCTCGCCCGGGTCAGGCTGCCCAAACCCCGGCAGGCTCTCGACGACTACCCCTTCCAGCTCAGCGGCGGCATGAGGCAGCGTGCCGTAATCGCCATGGCACTCTGCTGCCGCCCCAAGCTCCTGATCGCCGACGAGCCGACGACCGCCCTCGACGTGACCACCGAGGCCCAGATCCTCGACCTCATGCGCGAGCTCCAGAAAGAGTTCGGCATGGCAATCATGTACATCACCCATAACCTCGGCGTGATTGCCGAGATGGCCGAGATGGTCGCGGTCATGTACCTGGGCAAGGTCGTCGAGCTCACCGACGTCAGGACGCTCTTCATGAGCCCGCTGCATCCGTACACCCGGGCACTCCTAAAGTCCATCCCCCAGCTCACCGACGCAGTCACCCGCGGCGGCAAGAAGCCGCGCCTGCAGACGATCGAAGGGATGGTTCCAGACCCATACAGCGTGCTACCGGGCTGCACCTTCCATCCCCGCTGCCCCGAGCGCATCCCCGACGTCTGCGACCGGGTAGAGCCGGGGGTCAGTGAAGTAGCGCCCGGGCATAGTGTGAAGTGTCACCTCTATAGCTCTCCATGACGCGGGGCAGGGTGCGAGGACATGCCAGAGCCGACACATCACGGTGAACCCCTTCTGGAGGTCAAGAACCTCGTCAAGCACTTCCCCATCCGGCGGGGATTTCTGAGACGCGTAGTCGGGTACGTGCGGGCCGTAGACGGGGTCTCCTTCCACGTCATGGAAGGCGAGACCCTGGGGCTGGTCGGCGAGAGCGGCTGCGGCAAGACGACTGCCGGCCGCTCGATCCTCCGCGCCATCCAGCCGACGAGCGGCGAGGTCTGGTTCAGAGATCCGGTGCTCGGGCGGGTGGACGTTACCAAGCTCGGCAGGGACCAGCTGCGGCAAGTCTGGCGCAACATGCGCGTGATCTTCCAGGACCCATATGCCTCCCTCAGCCCCCGCATGACCCTGCTGGATATCGTAGGGGCGCCGCTGCGGGCCATGGGTCTGGCCAAAGGCAAGGAGCTCGAGGACCGGGTGGCCGAGATGCTCGAGCTCGTGGGTCTGCGGCCCGAGTACATGCGCCGCTACCCGCACGCCTTCTCCGGCGGCCAGAGGCAGCGCATCGGGCTCGCCCGCGCCCTCGCCCCCAACCCCAAGTTCGTCATCTGCGACGAGCCCGTGTCGGCGCTTGACGTCTCCGTGCAGGCGCAGATCCTCAACCTCCTTGAGGACCTGCAGGAAAAGATGGGCCTGACGTACCTGTTCGTGGCCCACGACCTGAGCGTGGTCGCGCACATCTCCGACCGGGTCGCCGTGATGTACGTGGGCAAGATCGTGGAGATGGCCCCTACGGCGGAGCTGTTTCTCTCCCCGAGGCATCCCTACACCGAGGCGCTGATGTCGGCGATCCCGAGGCCCGATCCGCGGCCGCGGGAAAAGCGCATCCTGCTCACCGGCGAGGTCGCCAACCCGGCGAATCCGCCCTCGGGCTGCTACTTTCACCCCAGATGTGCGTACGTGCAGGACGTCTGCGCCAAGGAGGAGCCTCCCCTCGAGGAGATCAGCCCCGGACACTGGGTCAAGTGTCACCTGGCGAGAGAGCTTCAGCTGACCGGGGCCGTACAGGTGTGACCCGGCCCGAAGGATACCATTCGCTGAAAGAGGAAGCCGTATGCAACGACAGCGTTTCACCGTGGGATGGCGGTTCTACCTCGGGGATATCGTGGACCGCTGGTGGTGGGGCGAGCCCGACGATTCCACCTGGCGCCTGCTCGACCTCCCGCACGACTGGAGCATCGAGCTCGATCGGGACCCGGCCTGCCCGGGCGGGGCGTCCGTCGGGTTTTTCCCGGGAGGCCGTGCCTGGTACCACAAGCGCTTCGAGGCGCCGGAGGAGTGGCGCGGGAAAAAGGTGCTCCTCGAGTTCGAGGGCGTGTATATGAATGCCGAGGTCTGGCTGAACGATGAGTATCTCGGCCGGCACCCCTACGGCTACACCAGCTTCTGGTGCGACCTCACCCCCTATCTCCGGGCAGGCGCCGAGAACCTGCTGCGTGTCCACGTGGATAACGCCGCGCAGCCCAACAGCCGCTGGTACTCCGGCTCGGGCATCTACCGGCCGGTGTGGCTCTATGTCGCCGATCCCCTGCACATCGCGCCATGGGGCGTCTATGTAAGCACGCCGGAGGTGTCGGCGAGCGAGGCGACGGTGCGCGCCCGCACGACGGTGCTCAACGAGCGGGACTCAGCGCAAGAAGTCACCATACGCTCGCGCGTCGTGGCCCCGGACGGGTTGCCGGTTGCCGTGTCCGACACACAGGCGCATATCGATGCCGGCGGTCGGCACGAGTGCTCGCAGGACCTCAGGGTCGCCTCTCCCCTCCTGTGGTCGCCCGATACCCCGCACCTGTACCGCCTGGAGACGGAGGTGCTCGCCGGTGGTGAGGTCGTGGACAGGGCGGGCACGCCCTTTGGCATCCGCAGCCTGTCGTTCGATGCGCAGGAAGGCTTTCGGCTCAACGGCCGGCCCCTCAAGCTGAAGGGCGGGTGCGTGCACCACGACAACGGCGTGCTCGGTGCGGCCTCGTACGAGCGTTCAGAGGAGCGCAGGGTCGAGCTGCTCAAGGCCAGCGGGTTCAACGCCATCCGCTGCGCCCATAACCCGCCCGCGCCCGCCTTCCTCGACGCCTGCGACCGGCTCGGAATGCTCGTGATCGACGAGGCCTTTGACTGCTGGCGCGAGGGCAAGAACCCCTACGACTATCATACCGTGTTTGAGGACTGGTGGCGCCGGGATATCGACAGCATGGTCCTGCGGGACCGTAACCACCCCAGCATCATCATGTGGAGCATCGGCAACGAGGTCGCCGAGCGCGACGGTCACTCAGGCGGCGCAGAGCTCGCCCGTGCCCTTGCCGACCATGTCCGCGCGCTGGACCCGACCCGCCCGGTCACCGCGGCCGTCAACGGCGGCCACAGCTGGCCGTGGGAGCGGACCGATAGCGTCTTTGCAGCGCTGGACGTCTGCGGGTACAACTATCAGGCGCGAGAGTACCGTCCCGATCACGGGCGCCACCCGGCGCGCGTCATGTACGGGTCCGAGTCGACCCCCGGCGAGGCCTTTGACCACTGGATGAGCGTGATGGAGCTCCCCTACGTGATCGGTGACTTTGTGTGGACCTCGCTGGACTATCTGGGGGAGGCGGGGATCGGGCGAGTCCGCGCCGAGGGCGACCGCGCGTTCCTCGGCGACTACCCCTGGCATCAGGCCAACTGCGGCGATATCGACCTCTGCGGGTTCAAGCGGCCGCAGTCGTACTACCGGGATGTGCTCTGGCAGAGCGGGAGCCCGCTCTACATCGCCGTCCATCCCCCCTATCCGGACGGCAAGGAGCCTCCGGTCACCTACTGGGGCTGGCCCGACGTGTGGCCAAGCTGGACCTGGCCGGGATGCGAGGGCAAGCCGCTCCGCGTCGACGTCTACTCTGCCTGCGAGAGGGTCGAGCTCTTCCTCAACGGACAATCGCTGGGCGCCAAACCCACCACCCGTGAGGAACGGTTCACCGCCACCTTTGAGGTGCCCTACGAGCCCGGCGTGCTCACCGCCTGCGGCTACATCGGTGACCGGCAGACCGCCGCGTGCGAGCTCAAGACGGTCGGGCCCGCCCAGGGCATCCGCCTGCGGCCGGACCGGGCCGTGCTCAAGGCCGAGCCCGGGGACCTGAGCTTTGTCACCGTCGAGGTCATCGACGGTCAGGGGCTGGTGCATCCGCAGGCCGACCACACCATCTACTTCACCATCAAGGGCGAGGGCAGCATCGCCGCCGTCGGCAACGGCAACCCGGTGAGCACCGAGCGCTACCGCGGCAACCAGCGCCGGGCCTTCCGCGGCCGCTGCCTGGTCGTCGTCCGCGCCAATGGGACGCCCGGCGAGATCGTGCTGCGCGCACAGGCCGACGGCCTCGACGCCGCCGAGACGGTCATACGCGTCGGCCCGTGAGGCGCGGGGGAAGCAAGGTTGATGGTGTCTCGGGCTCTGCTGGCACGCCGGCGGAGCCCGGGACACCTGCATGGTGAACGGCTCCTCCTCCAGCGGGCACGGCGTGCCCGTTCGCATGCACCGCCCGGCCTACGCTCCTCCCTCCGCCACCCAGCGCAGCGGCTCGCCCGGGCGGCTCTCACCGCTGAAGGCAATGGCCCCATCGCCGTCGCGGAGCGGCTCCACGGTGAGGCCATTGACCTCCACGCGGGTCACGGCCGCCGCCTCCTGCGGGGGCAGCCGCAGGGCAATCCGCCACCTTCCGGCCGCCGCGGGCGCATACCAGCCCTCGTAGCGGTGCCCCTCCCGCCAGAGCCCGAGCAGCGGCGAGCTGAAGCGATAGCGCACCAGCGGCAGGGACGGCGCAAGTGAGACCCCCTCCGGCGTGAACTCGACGCCCAGGAGCTTGGGGACGGTGTAGAGCTGCCAGGCGTGCGGGTGCATGTTCATCACCGGCCAGTCTGTCCAGCTCAGTCCGGGCAGCATGTCTCCGCCTCGCTCAACGGTGCCCTCGGTCCGTGCCTCCTCAAAGTAGGTCTGACCGGGGTAGGCGGAGAGCGCCGAGTTGTAGGCGTCCGGGCCGCTCCAGATGCCGTACCACACCTCCGGATAGGCCTCGGCATGACAGGCCAGCGAGTTCTTGCGCCACTCGTCCCAGGCCAGGCGGCCATCCTGCCCTGCCAGGGCCCAGATGAGCGTGCCGTTGATCGAGGGCCACACGCCGGCATTGGTCAGGACCCCCAGCGGCGACTCCATCCCCTTCACAGCGCCGCTCTGCAGCATCGCCCCGATGGGCGAGGGTCGGCGCACCAGCTCGTCGATGGCCCGCACCAGCTCTCGCGCCTGCTCGGGCAAGGCAGCCCCACTGATGAGCGCCCAGGGCTGCGGTTCCAGCCACATCGGGTCCTCGCCCAGCCAGCCCAGCTCGGGAGTGAGCCAGGCGCGGCGGAACCAGCGCCCCACCCACTGAGCCTGCACCGCCTTGCGCTGCGCCTCCGCCCGGCGGCGCGCCTCTGCCGCCAGCGCCTCGTCGCCGGTGTACGCCAGCAGACGACCATAGTGCTCGAGGACGTAGCCCGCCATGGCCGCGTTTAGCACGCTCTCGGCCTGTCGGCGCACCTCGGCGTGCGCTTCCCTGGGCACATTGCCGACCACGGCATTGTCGTTCCAGTCCCCATTGGAGAGCCGTAGCAGCCCGTGGGCGCCAACGCCGGTCACCTCCGTCAGGTGCCGGAAGCACCGCTCGAGGAGCTCCCGCACCGTAGCGCGCCCGGCCCGGCGACCGTAGACCGGATAGGTCGGGACGGTCTCTTCCAGGAAGGCGGTATCCCGCGTGGCGAGCACATACTCGCTGGCCAGCCACAGCAGCCACAGCTCCAGGTCGCTCGGGTTAAACACCACGGGCATCCTCATGCCGTGGCCCACGATGCCATAGGGAAGGCTGCCATCCGGCTGCACCTCCTTCAGCGTGTAGCGCAGGACCTCCCTGACGATCCAGGGCTGGCTGAAGATAAAGGGCAGCGCATGCTGCAGCGGGTCGCGGGCTGCCCCCTGGAAGCCGATCAGATACTGATAGACGTGCCCCTGGGACAGGATGTGCTCCCCGAAAAAGCTGTCGAAGGTCAGGTTGCTGCGCAGGTAGTAGTTGTGCCACGCCAGCTCTCGCTCGACCCAGGGCTCCTCGGGCACCGTCAGCCGCAGCCCATCCCCGCGCCACGCCGTGCACGAGCGCTCCCAGAGGGAGGGGAGATCGACGCGATACCGGGCGAGGAGGTCCTCCAGGCTGAAGCCATCGGGCAGGTAGCCGTAGGCCAGGTACAGGGTACGGCTCTCCCCCGGTGCCAGGCTGAGCCGCCGCTCCAGGAGCAGAGCGCTCTCCGGCCCGGTGCAGCCCAGGTTGCCATCCAGCGGGCGCCGCACCCCAGCCGGCTGCGCCGCTCCACCCGGGCCAAAGAAGGCGCGGCCATCGCTGGAGAGGCCATCGGCAGGGGCATCGAGGGAGGCCAGGAAGGTCGGCGGCGGGCTCAGGTCTTCGAGGCTTGCCTCGCGCACCGGTCGACGGACCGGGCCGCCAAAGGCCCGCCGTAGCACCGTCGAGAGGGCCAGCTGCACCGCGCCCCACCGCAGGCGATCGGACAGGGTGCGGCCGAGAAAGCGCTTGGTCTCAAAAAGCCCGGCCCGGCCGGGGATCGGCTCGAAGCGGTGGGCAAAGCGCGCAAGCTCGCGCCGCAGGCCCGCCGCCGCGCCGAGGTCCCTGCGGCCGTAGGCCATCATCGTGGCCCGGTAGGAGAACTGGTAGGCCTGGCATCCCCAGTACTCTACCCACCACAGGTCGGCCCGCCGGTCGCCGCGGTTCGTCACCGTGACCTGCGAGATGAGCAGCGGGTCGTCGCCGAAGGGAGCAAAGATCACCTGATCCACGGTGTAGGGGCCCTGCGAAACTGTCTTGCGCAGGTAGCCCATGCCAAAGATGCGCTCGAACGTCTCCGCTCCGTTGGGGTAGAGGGTGCCGAGCACCCTCTCGCCGTCCGTCAGGTAGCCAAAGCCGCCTCCATACTGACCGTGCGCGGGGCCATAGTCGTTGAGGAACTTGGGCGAGCCCTCGTCTTGCCGGACCTGAACGTAGCCATAGTTGGAGGCGGCTGCGACCAGCCGGTCGTTGCCGATCTGATGGGTATGGTCGGTTGGCGAGCGCCAGGCGGCGTGCACCGGGGTGCGCGCTTTGGGGTCGCTCTCCTGGTCGCAGGTGTATCGGTAGGCCGGCAGGCCGAAGGCATCCTCGATCCATTCCCCAAAGTAGCCTGAGCCGTAAGCCTTTTCACTCATGGTCAGCCTCCTTGCCTAAGGGGGGTCTGCCAGGCTCCCTCGCCGGCTGCCCCGGCCGGACCCATTCACTTTGGGGGCTGGTTCATCTGTGCTGCTTCCGGCCCCCCACCCCCGCAGCCCCCTCCCCCAAGTCGGTCCGCGGACCGACTTGGGGGAGGGGGCTCTTTTTTGTGTGTGGTGTCTGACGGCGGGGGGCGCTGCGCGCCCCCCCGCCGTCAGACACCACACTTCAGGTATATTCCCTCCCTGAGGCGGACGCCGCGGCGTCCGCCTCAGGGAGGGGTTACCCCGGCACAGCATAGCCAGAGGTCGTCTCAGCGACCTCCGCACGGCAGGCCGCGCTCCGAAAGACCCTAATCCGCCCCTCTCCTATGCGGAAAAGAACGTGGCGAACCTGGTCGCCAGCCCGAGGTCCCCCTCCAGCCGGAGGCGCCCCTGCATGAAGAGCTGCATGCCGTTGGCCCGGCCGAGCATCATATCCTTGAGGTCGCGGCTGTCGACCTTGAGGGTGAGCCTCGGCTTCTCGGCAACGCCCTGCTCGACGGTGCACTTGCCGTCGCGGATCGTCACAATCCAGTCGCCGGCCTCCTCGCCGCTGACACGGTACTGCACGACCGCGTCGACGCCCGCCGCCTTGTCCGGAAGAAAGGCTCCCGGCATGGCGGCCATCAGATCCGACAGCGAATACTCGGACATCGCTCCCTCCTCGTGGTCAGTAGGAACCCAACTCTTCGACCAGGTCTCGAACCACACGCAGGTTCTCGACCGGTGTGCTCCGTGGGGTCGTGTCTCCACTGCCAGGCAGCCTGAGATAACCCGTGAGGCCGCCGGAGGTCACCGGCACGTGACGCAGCATGAGGTCACAGCCCAGCGCCCGCGCCGCGCCGATGACCTCCGAAGGGATCTCTGAGGGCATATCTCTCAGGGTGTAGTAGTCGAGGAGTGGGACGAACGGAATGCGATCGACCGGCTCCCGGTTCAGCGCAGCGAGGATACGCTCTCGAGAGGTCATGGCGGAGGGCGAGTTGGACCTTTGGTCCGGCGAGCAGGCGGGCGACGGCGTGGCACCAACCACAGGCATGTCCCTCCCCTTCGAGTGCAGCAGCGACGCCGCCGGATCGCGAGCGGCAGGTACACGCGGGACGGCTCTAGTCTACATCGATTGCGCAGAGGGGTCAACTGGCGAAGGCTGCCCGGGTGCAGTTCATTGTTGGGGCAGTTCGCACTCTGCCAGTCGTCATGAGCCCCTCCCCCATCCCCTCCCCAGGCGGGCGCCGCGGCGCCCGCCTGGGGAGGGGAGGTACGTAAAGCGGGGTGTTTGGCGGCGGCGCGCTACGCGCGCCGCCGCCAAACACCCCATAGAGAAAGGGCCCCCTCCCCCGGGTCGGCCTGCGGGCCGACCCGGGGGAGGGGGCGCCGGGGGTGGGGGCCTTGCCAGCAGCGCAGAAGAGCCTGCCCCCAAGATGAACTACAGCCAGGCTGCCTCCCAACTCCTTTACCTGAGGCTCGCCCTTCGGAGCGCGTCGCGTGGAGAGGCATCTGAGGCGACCTCCGGCCATACGGCGCCTTCGCCCCCGAGCCCAAGGCCACTTACCCCGGCCTCGCCCTCAATCCAACCCCTCGACCGCTGCCCGACACGGCGGGCCCCGCGCCGCCTGGCATGGACCATGCTCTGCCAGAGGCCGTGAATCTGCCCGGCTCTCGCATCGCCTGTGACGGCCCGGAAAGGATCACATGGTAGACCTCGGGCGACCCCGTCGTGGCTCGCCAGCCCGTTACCGCCAGATCGCGCGTATCCTCACCCGGCACGGCCTCGGCTTCCTGATCGACAGGCTGGGGCTGCCCCGGCCCGACCGCGCCGATCGACCCGCCCCGCCGGAGGAGCTGCGCCCTCTGCCGCCAACGCTCGCCGGGCGCGTGCGCCTAGCCCTGGAGGACCTGGGTGCGACGTTCATCAAGCTGGGACAGATCCTCTCGACGCGGGGCGACCTGGTCCCGCCCGAGCTCGCAGCCGAGCTTGGCCGGCTGCAGGACGCGGTCCCCCCGGAGCCGCTCGCCGCCGTCGAGCAAGTGATCGCCGAGGACCTGGGCCGGCCTGCCTCGGCGGTCTTTGCCAGGCTGGAGCCAGAGCCCCTCGGCTCAGCCTCCATCGGGCAGGTCCACGCGGCGACCCTGGCGACGGGCGAGCAGGTCGTGGTCAAGGTGCAGCGACCCCGAGTGGCCGAGCAGGTCGAGGAGGACCTGGCGATCCTCTCACAACTCGCACGGGTGGCGCAGAGGCGCACCTCCTGGGGCCGCGTGCACCATCTGCCGGCCATCGTCGACGAGTTCGCGGCAACGCTCCGTGCCGAGCTGGACTATATCCGCGAGGCGCGCAACGCCGAGCGCATCGCCCGCAACTTTGCCGGCCTCCCAGACCTCCGCGTGCCGGCCATCTACTGGGCCTACACGACCCGCCGCGTGCTGACCATGGAACGCATCGACGGAATCCGCATTGCCGATCGCGCCGCCATGCAGGCGGCTGGGGTTGACCTGCGCGCCGTGGCCGTGCGCACGCTGCACATGTCCCTCAAGATGGTGCTGGAGGACGGGTTTTATCACGCCGACCCCCATCCCGGCAACTTTCTCGTCGGGCCGGATGGATCTGTTGGCCTGCTCGACTTTGGGATGATCGGCGTGCTGGACCGGTCCACGCGCGAGAACCTGCTCTACCTCCTCCTCGCGCTGGTCGAGGGCGATGTCGACCGCCTGGTCGATCGCATGCTGGCGCTGGGGATCGTCGGGACGACCTTTCAGATCGAGCAGATGAAGCACGACATCCGGCACCTCGTCCTGCCCGGGGCCGGCCTGCCCGAGGAGGAGCCCGATGTGCACCGGTTCCTCGATGGCCTGCTCACCATGGCCTACCGGCGGCAGCTCCGCGTGCCCAGCAGCCTGCTTCTGGTGTGCAAGACGATCATGATGCATCAGGCCCTCGCCCGACACTGTGACCCCGAGTGCAGCCTCGCCGAGGTGCTCGGCTCCTATGCCCGGCGGCTTGCCGCAGAGAGCTACCTGCCGCACCGGCAGCTCGGACGGGTGCTGACAGCGCTCTCCGACCTCGGGGACCTCGCGCTGACGTTCCCCCGGCACATCCACCGCCTGCTCCTCGAGGCGGAGCAGGGGCATCTCACCGTCAACATACGCATCCGCGAGATCGAACACATGCTCGAAGTGCTGAACCGGATGGTCAACCGGCTGGTGCTGGCCATTGTCGCCGCCGGCCTGACGGTCGCCACGGGCCTTCTCCTCCAGGCCTATCGCTTTCGCGGCATCGAGTGGATTGCCGGGGGGTTCTTGATAGCGGGTTTTGTGGCCGCAGTAGGGCTGGCCCTGTGGGCTATCCTCATGGTCGTGCGGCGGCGGCACCACTGAGTGGTGGCGCCGCACCTCCTCAGGCTGTGGCGCTCCCGCGGGTGCATCCACAGTCTCGACTTTGGCCTATCGGAGCGCAACTCGCGGTAGCGTTCAGAACTCGCCGAGATGACCTCCAGCCATGCCGCTTGCGCCATGCCCTCCCCCTCGCCCCCTCCCCCAGGCAGGCGCCTAGCGCCTGCCTGGGGGAGGGGTGATAGCAGATGGGCGGTTTCGGGCAGTCGAGCGCGCCGCGGCGCGCTCGACTGCCCGAAACCGCCCCAAAAGAATGTTCCCCTCCCC
>DYEI01000247.1 GCA_020725765.1 Anaerolinea sp.
ATGCATAGGCCGCCGAGGCGGCGGGGAAGGCGTACGGGGGGATGGTGTACCCTCCGGCAAGGGCCGACAGACGGCGGCCAAAGCAGCCTGTCGGCCCCTAAACCCGAGCAGCCATGCCGTGCCCGCTCGGGGGAGGGGAGCGGGGTCGGGGCAACATGTGGCAGCCTGCACTGCCGGGACCCGAGGCTGAACAGCCAGGGTCCATCCAAGATGCGTCGCTGCCCGGGCTGCAGCCGGGTGTTCTGCTGGGCGTCGGCCCGGCCCTACCCCGAAAGGCCCTGCACTGGGCTTGTGCAAAGCGTAGAGCCCGGTCGCCGGCAGAGCGTCCCAGCAGGCTGCCTGACCGCGAATCTGCCGACTGATCTTGGATGCACCCAGCAGCTAACCACTTGCGTGAATCCCTGAACGATGGTATACTATACGCAGCTAGTCCTCCTGCGAAAAGTGGGTTCCGCCCCACTTTTCTTCTTAGTGGGAGCCGGAGGACAGGGCGTCGGTACGATACCTGGAGGATCACGGTTTGGTATGAAGAGCGAGTTTGCAATCGCCCTGAGCCAGATATGTGCGGATCGAAAGCTTCCGGAGAATGTCATCCTGGAAGCAATCGAGCTTGCACTTGTCTCTGCCTACAAGCGCGACTTTGGCGCAGGCCAGAACATCAGCGTGACCCTGGACCCGCGGACGGGCCGGGCGCGTGTGTTCGCTGAGAAGGAGATTGTGGAGCGAGTCGAAGACCCGCGCACACAGATCTCCCTGGCCGACGCGCGCAAGCTCGACGCCATGGCAGAGCTCGGCGGCACGATTCGCGTCGAAACCACGCCTCAGAACTTTGGCCGGATCGCGGCGCAGACGGCCAAGCAGGTCGTCCTGCAGCGGATTCGGGAGGCCGAGCGCGACGCCCTCTTCGGCGAGTTCGCCGAGCGGGAAGGCGAGATGGTCACCGGCACGGTGCGCAATATCGACAGCCGTACCGGCAACATCACGCTGAACCTCGGCCGCGCCGAGGCAATGCTCCCACACAGTGAGCAGATCCCTGGCGAGACCTGGAGGCTGCATGAGCGGCTTCGCGCCTATGTCGTCAAGGTGGATAAGGGCAGCCGCGGGCCGGAGATCACAGTGTCCCGCTCGCACCGCAACTTCCTGCGGCGCCTGCTGGAGCTGGAGGTACCAGAGATCGCCAACGGCACCGTCGAGATCAAGGCCATCGCCCGCGAGGCGGGGCAGCGCTCGAAGGTTGCCGTCGCGGTCGTCCAGCAGGGCGTCGACCCGGTCGGGTCATGCGTGGGCATGCGCGGGCAGCGGATTCAGAACGTGGTCAATGAGCTGAACGGCGAAAAGATCGACGTCGTGGAGTGGTCGCCTGACGTGGCGACCTTTATCGCCAACAGCCTCAGCCCGGCCAAGGCCAGCTATGTCCGCCTCAACGCCGAGGAAAAGACGGCCACGGTCGTCGTGCCCGACAGACAGTTGTCTCTGGCCATCGGCAAGGAGGGCCAGAACGCCCGCCTCGCAGCCAAGCTGACGGGCTGGCGCATCGACATCAAGAGCGAGACGGCTGCTGCCGAGGAGGCCGCCCGCAGGGCGGCCGAGGAAGCCGAGGCAGCGGCACGCGCTGCCGAGCGCGCGGCCAAGGCCTCTGCTGCTCAGGCGCTTCTCGCCGAGGCCGAGGCGGCCCTCGCCGCTGCTGAGGAAGCCAAGGCGGCGGAGCCAGCCGCTGCAGTCGCCGAGACCCCGGCCGAGCCCGCGGCGGAGGTTCCGCCCGAGGCAGCCGCGCCAGTCCCGGAGGCTGTCGCCCCGGCGCCGCCAGTCTCTGAGGCTCCGGCCATCGCCGAAGCGGAGACGCCCGCGCCCGAGGCGACCGCGCCGCCTGAGCCGACTGCGGTCCCGGTCGAGGACATCGACTGGATCGAAGACGAGCCCGAGTTCGAAGATGACGAGCTCGAAGAGGCGGGAGGCAAGCCCAAGAAGGCGCGGAAGAAGGCGAAGCAGCGCCGCCGGGTGCTCGAATTCGACGAGGACCTCGGAGAGGTCATCGCCCGGCGCAAGCGCAAGCCCGGCCGCCAGCGTGGTCTGTTCTTGGATGACTATGAAGAGTAGACGCTGAAAGCATGGGTCGCAAACACATTCCGTTGCGAACCTGTGTGGCCTGTCGTCAGGTCCGGCCAAAGCGCGAACTCGTGCGCGTCGTCAGGCCCCCTGAGGGCGAACTGATGGTGGACGAGAGAGGCAAGGCACCAGGACGCGGCGCCTACGTGTGTCGTCGGCGCAGCTGCTGGTGTGTGGTTCTAAAGCCCGGACGTCTGGAGCATGCCCTCCGGACGGTCGTGAGCGAGCAAGAGCGGGAGGCGCTCCGGCAGTATGCGGAGCGCCTCCCCGAAGACGAGCCGGAGTCCGGCCGGGACGAGTGAACCGTGTGCACCTGGCACAAGCGGCGAAAGACCGGCATCGTGACTCGGGGCCGGGAAAGGAGCGCTTTCTGCCTTGCCTGCAAGGCAAAGGATCGAGTGGTGTGCGGGCAGAGTCTCCTGACGGAACTGAATAGCCCGGCATGGGTGCACCTGCGAGGATCGGAGGGAGGGACAGGATGACAGCGTTCTGAGCGCATCGCGCCCCTCGAGCCGCTGTTGTCCTCTGGCCTGATGGCCGGTTCACCGCTGGCAGTCCGCCAGCCTCCCCTTCCAGGCGCGTCACCGACGCGCAGCCCCCTCACAGGTTCCTGCCTCACCCTTGCATCATTTGCCGATCCATCGAGCGCGGCTACCCGGCCTGAAAACGCGCGCTACCACGGTCGCGCTGCGTACCAGGAACGGGCGGCGCAGTTGAGGAGCCTGCCGACTGCGAGCCTGCGGAGATGTACGCGCTCCCGCCGGAGCGGCACCCGCTGCGGATGCGACAGTGCTGCCGCGATTCCGCACGCGGGCCATCGGCAGGCGCACGCGCCGAGAGCTGTATCCGCCAGAGCTGTTCCGGGCCGCTGCCCGGCAACACGCGCGGCTGTGCGGCTGTCGGCACCTATCCCTGGAGATGAGGAGGGCAGATATGGCCGAACAAGAGAACAGGCGGCCAACTGAGCCGTTGGGAGGCGAGATGCCGGATCAGACACAGGGCGGCACACGCCCAAGGCGCCGAAGCCGCCGTCGCGGCTCGGGCCGAGGTGCCGGCGAACGAACGAACCAGCACGCCAATGGGCCAGCCGCTGCTGGCGAGAAGCAATCACAGACTCACACCCCGGGAGCCAGGCGCCCGCCATCCGGGCAGCGACCTGCCGGAGCCAGGACCCAGCAGCCCGGACCGGGTCAGACCCAACAGGCGCGACAGCCAAAGTCCCGTGCAGACCATCCGCGCGACGGCGGACAGCGACGCCCTTCCGCCACGCGACCGCAGGCGCAAGGCGGCGCCTCAGGCTCGGGTCCGCGGCGCCGTCCGGGCCAGCCCAGACCTGCACCGAGGCCTCGCCCGGCCGGTCCCCCGCCAACCAACGAGGCAGCACCGACCCAGCAGGCGCCCGCCGCTGTAGCCGAGCCGGAGAGCAACGTCCTGGTCCTGCCCGATCAGATAACGATCCGCGAGCTGGCTACGCTCATGAGGCGAACCCCGATTGACATTATCAAAGAGCTGATGAAGAACGGCGTCATGGCCAACATCAACCAGCAGATCGACTTTGACACGGCAGCCATCGTCGCCGATGAGATGGGCTTTGTAGTCGAGCACGAGGCCCCGCCCGAGCCGGAGGAGCCCGAGCCAGTCGTCGAGGAGGTGCGCCGGGCTGGCTACACCGCCGAGGAGTACGCCACCCTGCCGCCGCGCCCGCCGGTCGTGACCGTCATGGGGCACGTTGACCATGGCAAGACTTCGCTGCTGGATGCGATCCGGCAGACGAACGTGGTCGCCGGCGAAGTTGGCGGCATTACCCAGCACATCGGCGCCTACCAGGTCGAGACACAGGGTCGCCTGATCACGTTCCTGGATACGCCCGGCCACGAGGCATTCACTGCCATGCGGGCACGCGGCGCCCGGGTGACCGATATTGCCGTGCTCGTCGTCGCAGCGGATGACGGGGTCATGCCACAGACGCTGGAGGCGATCAACCATGCGCGCGCTGCGGGCGTCCCGATCGTTGTCGCTCTCAACAAGATCGACAAGGAGAATGCCAACCCCGACCTTGTCAAGCAGCAGCTCGCAGAGGCCGACCTGATCGCCGAAGAGTACGGCGGCAACGTCATTGTCGTCCCAGTGTCGGCAAAGCAGAGGATTGGCATAGACACGCTGCTGGAGATGATCCTCCTCGTGGCCGATATGGCAGACCTCCGGGCGAACCCTCAACGCCCCGCCCGTGGCACGGTCATTGAGGGTCGTCTGGACAGGGCCCGTGGCCCGATGGCCACGCTCCTGGTGCAGGATGGAACGCTCCGCACCGGAGACAACCTGGTCATCGGAGCAATCCCGGGGCGCGTCCGGGCCATGTTCAACGAAAGAGGCGAACGCATCGAGGAGGCGCCACCGTCAACGCCGGCAGCGGTGCTCGGCCTGCCAGAGGTGCCGGAGGCCGGAAGCACCTTCGAGGTGGTCCCCGATGAGAAGACGGCCCGCGCCATCGCCAGCGAGCGCGCCCTGGCCCAGAAGGTCCCTGCAGAGCAGGTGCCGACCCGGCCGATGACTCTGGAGGAAGTCTACGCCCGAGCCGCCGAGGGCCAGGTCAAGTCGCTCAACCTGATACTCAAGGCCGACGTCCAGGGGTCCATCGAACCCATCGAGACCTCGCTGGCTCGATTGGGCGACGAGAACCTCAAGGTGCGCCTGTTGCTCAAGGGCACGGGCAGCATCACCGAGTCGGACGTCTCGCTCGCCATCGCCTCGAACGCCATCGTGATCGGCTTCAATGTGCCGGTCGACCCGGCTGCCGCGCGCCTGGCCGATGCCAACGGGGTCGATATCCGGGTGTACGACATCATCTACCGGCTGACTGAGGATATCGACAAGGCCCTCAAGGGCCTGCTGGAACCGGTGTACCAGGACGTCACCATCGGCCACGCGCAGGTCAGGGCGACCTTCCGAATCCCAAAGGTCGGCACTATCGCCGGCGCGATGGTTACGGACGGAATCGCAGCACGGAACGCCTTCGTCCGCGTGCTTCGGGGCGGCAACCGCATCTATGAAGGCAAGGTCGCTTCGCTCAAGCGCTTCACAGAAGACGTCCGCGAAGTCGCTACCGGCTATGAGTGCGGGATCGGCCTCGAGGGGTTCGAGGCCTTCGAGGCCGGCGACGTCCTCGAGTTCTACAGAAAAGAGCAGGCAAGCTAGCGCGCCCGCGGTGCTGCGCCCTGTCGGCCGGCTGCTCTCCGGCAGGCAGGCCGGATGGCGCCAGGAGCAGGAGCACGAGGCCCGCTTGCCGCGTGGGGGGAATATGGCTACACGTCGCCAGCAAAAAGTGGCCGATCTGATTCAGGAAGAGATCAGCGACCTCGTGGCCCGAAAGATGCGCGACCCGCGCGCAGAGGGCGTGACGGTCACCGATGTCAAGGTGTCTCCCGACCTGCACTATGCCGATATCTACATCACCAGGTTGGGAACCGAGGAGGAGCTCCGTGAGGCCCTTGAGGGCCTGACGGCAGCCTCCGGCTATCTGCGCCGTGAGCTGGCATCGCGCATCGATCTGCGCTTTGTGCCCGAGCTACGCTTTCATCTGGACCGCTCCTGGGAGCGCGGCGCGCGCATCGACGCGCTCCTGGAGGAAATCGCCGCCGAAGAGCGGCGCGAGAAAGCTGAAGAATGAGCCTTGGAGCCGGTTGACGCCCTCTTGTGCGCGGCCAGAAGGCCGCTCCTGATCACCCATATCGCGCCCGATGGAGACGGGATCGGGTCTCTGCTCGGGCTGGGCTGGGCGATGAAAGAGACCGGCAGGCATCCTACTCTCGCCTGCGCCGACCCGGTGCCGAGGAACCTTGCCTTCCTTCCCGGCGCCGACTCCATCGTCGCCCAACCGAGCGGGGCAGAGGACCTCGCCGTGGCGCTGGATTGTGCCGACCTCCAGCGCCTCGGCAGCCTCTACGGCAGCGTGCAGGCCAGCGGGTTGACGCTGTTGAACATCGACCATCACGTCACGAACTCACGCTTTGGCGACGCACACGAGGTCGTATCGTCCGCCGCGTCAACGGCCCAGGTGGTCTACGCCCTGCTCCGTCGGCTGGAGTGGCCTCTGAGCCCGTGGACGGCTACCTGCCTGCTCACCGGTCTGGTCACCGACACACGGTCCTTCCGCACGCCCAACACCGACATCTCGGCCATGCGGACGGCCCTCGCCCTCATGGAGGCCGGCGCGCCTCTCGCCGAGATCAATGAGCAGCTCGAGCGCGGGTTGAGCCTCGGCATGATCAGCCTGTGGGGCAGGGTGCTCAGCAACACCCGGCTCCGCGATGGTGTCATCTGGGCCGAGGTCAGCCTGCAGGCACAGCGGGAGTGCGGCGTCAGCAGCGCCGACAGCTCCGGCCTTGTGAGCTTTATCGCCAGCGCGCGAGAGGCTCACATCGCCGTCCTCCTCACCGAGAGGGTCGACGGCCACGTCGAGGTTGGGCTGCGCTCTGCACCAGGAATAGACGTTGCGGCGGTCGCGCTTGCCCTCGGCGGTGGGGGGCACCGGCAGGCTGCCGGCTGCACCCTGCCAGGGCCGCTCGATGCAGCACGCGAGGCCGTTTTCACGCAGCTCCAGCCACTCCTGCGATCGCTTACGAGGCGGCGAGCCACACAACCGGGAGGCAGTGATGCCGTGCAGACAGTGCCCATGCCCCCAAGGTAGGCCCCCCGACGCCGCCTGCCCTGCAGGCCGGGAGGTGTGCGGGATTCTCAACGTGGACAAGCCGGAGGGATGGACGTCCCACGACGTGGTGGCCCGCATCCGACGGCTGAGCGGCCAGCGTCGCGTGGGCCATGCCGGAACCCTCGACCCCTTCGCAACCGGCGTGCTGCTCGTCTGCCTCGGACAGGCCACGCGCGTGAGCGAGTACCTGATGGAATCGCCCAAGCGGTATCATGCAGTCGTCCGCTTCGGGGCAGCGACCGATACCTACGACCTCACCGGCCGAGTGGTCGAGCAGACCGATGAGCTCCCGCGGGACCTTGCGGCAATCGAGGCACTGCTGCCGCGCTTCACCGGTCGCATCCTGCAGGCTCCTCCGCCCTACTCGGCACTCAAGGTCCGAGGCCAGCCGGCGTACCGCCGTGCCCGGCGCGGCGAGGCCGTCCGGATCACCCCGCGCGAGGTCGAGGTCTACGAGCTGCGCGTGATATCGTGGGTGCCGCCCGATCTCGAGCTGGAGGTCCTCTGTGGCAGGGGCACCTATATCCGCTCGCTCGCCCATGACCTCGGGCAGGCAGCGGGGTCGGCGGCCCACCTCAGATCGCTGAGGCGGCTGGCCGTGGGCAGCTTTGGGGTCGAGCAGGCGACGCCCCTTGCAGAGATCGAGGCAGCATTCGAGGCGGACACCTGGCAGGAGCTCCTCTTCCCAATCGACGAGGCACTCCTGCAGTACCCGGCACTGGTCGTCTCCCAGGAGGATGTTCAGCGCCTCCTGGAGGGGCAGGCCATTCAGGCGGCCGAGGTGCGGAGCGGCGCGTTGCACCGCGTCTACGGCCCCGAAGGCGAGTTTGTGGCGCTGGTTGAGGGCGATCAGACCGCAGGTCTGTGGCGCCCGCACAAGGTGCTGCTATGCAGGTAATCGATGACCTCTCTACCGCCACGGTCGAGCGGCCGACCGTTGTCACCATTGGGTCGTTCGACGGCTTGCACATCGGGCACCAGCAGCTCGTACGCGAGCTGGTCAGCTATGCGCGGAGCGTCGGCAAGCTCAGTGCGGTGGTCACCTTTCACCCGCACCCTCGGGCAGTGCTGAGACCCTGGCTCGGCCCCAAGGTGCTGACCACCCCGGGCGAGAAGGCTGTGCTCCTGGCGCAGATGGGTGTCGACGTCTTCGTCCTCCTGCGCTTCTCGAAGGAGATGGCGCAGACCAGCGCGCCCGACTTTGTGGCCATGCTCCACAGCCGGCTGCGCATGGAGGAGCTGTGGGTCGGCGAGGATTTCGCCCTCGGCCGGGGTCGGGAGGGCAACGTGACCGCGCTCCGGGAGATGGGCGAGCGATGGGGGTTTCGTGTCCACGTTATCAGGCCCATCGCAGTCAACGGGCAGGTCATCTCCAGCACCTGGATACGAGAGCTCCTTGCCCAGGGGCAGGTCGACCAGGCCCGGCAGCTTCTCGGTCGGCCCTACTCCCTGGCGGGCGAGGTCGTTGCTGGCGCGCGGCGCGGGCGGTGTCTGGGCTTTCCGACCGCCAACCTCTCCGTGCGGCCCGAGAGGGCCGTGCCGCCCAACGGTGTGTATGCCGTCTACGCCCTCATAGGCGATGAGCGCTGGCCGGCGGTGGCCAACATCGGGGAGCGACCCAGCTTCAACTCGGGCCAGTGGACCATCGAGGTGCACATCATCGGCTACGAAGGCGACCTCTACGGGCGCGACCTGGTCATCGAGTTCATCAAACGACTGCGTCCCGAGCGCCGGTTCACCGACATCTGCGAGCTGGTCGCCCAGATCGCACGAGATGTCGAGGAGGCAAGGCGCCTGTTCGCAGCCGAGGCGACTGAGGCACGGGAAGAGCATGAAGAGAGGATACCGTGAGTTGCCCCATACCGCCGACGTGGCGCTGGAGGCCTGGGGGGGAGACCTCGCCGAGCTGTTTGTCAACGCGGCTCTGGGGATGTTCGACCTGGCCGTCAGGCCCGAGCAAGAGGCACCCATTGAGGCCTGGCGAGAGGTCAACCTGACCGCATCAGACCCCGAGACGCTTCTGGTGGACTGGCTCAACGAGTTGCTCCTCCTCTCTGAGGAGCACAGTGAGGCCTACGCCGCCTTCGAGGTCTCGTTTCCCGCGCCGGGGCAACTCGTGGCCCGCATCGGCGCGATTCGGGCTTTCGCACGGCGGCGAGCCATCAAGGCCGCCACCTTCCACAACCTGACCATCGAGCAGACGCCCGATGGATATCGTGCAGTGATCGTCTTCGACGTCTAGGCACCGGTGCGACTCATCACCGGTAGCCCCCGGGCAGGCACGCCCTGCCCATCGCTCTGAACACACAGACTTTACCGGAGGCTGCCATGGTACAGAAAAAAGACTTCCGGCGTCTGGGTCCCTTCCTTTGGGAGATGCCCCGGGGCGCCCGCAACGACATGCGGGTGCCCGCACGCATCTATGCCGACGAGGAGCTGTTCTCCCTGACCTTCGAGGACCGCTCTGCGGAGCAGCTCGTGAACACCGCCACGCTTCCAGGCATCGTCGGCTGGGCCCTGGCCATGCCTGATATTCACCAGGGATACGGATTCCCGATCGGTGGCGTGGCTGCAACCCTGTTGCCCTCGGGGGCGATCTCCCCGGGCGGCGTCGGCTATGACATCAACTGCGGCGTCCGGCTGTTGACCACACGGCTGGACGAGGAGGAGATCCGCCCTCACCTCGGCGCGCTCATGGACGCCCTCTTCCACGAGATCCCCTCCGGCGTCGGCAAAGGCCACCGCGCGGCCTTGGCTGCTGCACAGCTGGACCAGGTTCTCGAGCGCGGTGCCTCATGGGCCGTCGCTCAGGGCTACGGCAGCAAGGAGGATCTCGCCCACACCGAGGAGGCCGGCTCGATGGAGGGCGGCGATGCTGGCGCGGTGAGCGCGCGGGCCAAGGCGCGCGCCAAGGACCAGCTCGGCACGCTCGGATCCGGGAACCACTTCATAGAGGTCGGCGTCGTCGACAAGGTCTACGACGCACGCGCTGCCGAACGCTTTGGGCTGGCCGAGGGCAGGGTGGTCCTCTGGATTCACTCTGGATCCCGGGCTCTAGGACACCAGGTGTGCACCGACTCGGTTCGCGAGCTCCAGTCGGCCGCCGCTCGCTACGGCTACAATCTGCCTGATCGGGAGCTCGCCTGCGCACCGCTGGACTCGCCCGAGGGCCGCCGATACTTCCAGGCCATGGTATGCGCGGCGAACTTTGCCTGGGCCAACCGGCAGATGATGACGCACCTGGCGAGAATCGCCTTCGAGCGCGTCCTCGCGGGCAAAGTGGGGGACTATTATCTGCGCATGCTCTACGACGTCGCACACAACATCGCCAAGATCGAGGAGCACGTCGTAGACGGCCGGCGGGTCAGAGTGTGCGTGCACCGCAAGGGCGCGACCCGCGCCTTCGGCCCGGGACTTCAGGCCGTGCCCGAGGCCTTCCGGGATCTCGGGCAGCCGGTGCTCATTCCGGGAAGCATGGGCTCGGCCTCCTACGTTCTGGTCGGTACGGAGAGAGCCATGCAGGAATCCTTCGGCTCGACCTGCCACGGAGCCGGGCGCACGCTCAGCCGGCATGCAGCCAAGCGGGGCGTCAGCGGGCAGGAGCTGCGCAAGCAGCTGGAGAGCCAGGGTATCATCGTCAGGGCCGGGAGCCTTGGCGGCCTCGCCGAGGAGGCTCCAGAGGCCTACAAGGACGTCGACCGCGTCGTCGACATCGTGCACCAGGCGGGCCTCGCCCTCAAGGTCGCCCGCACCCGTCCCATCGGCGTCATGAAGGGCTAGAATCGCTCTCGGCCCTCGGCACCGCTCTCCCCTCCCGTGTTCCGGGGCGGACAGGCTGCTTTGGCCGCCGTCCCTCGGCCC
>DYEI01000248.1 GCA_020725765.1 Anaerolinea sp.
CCCCGGGATGCTGTGCAGCCCGACTTGTGGGTAATGCATAGATCCGCCTGAGGCAGGGGGGGTCCCCGATGAGCCGGAGCAAAGCGGATCCCGACGGGCAGAGCTGCCAGCAACCTGCCTCCGTGCCATGTGCTGGACGCGAGTGTGAGCATTCACGGGGAGAGGAAACGGGAGTGGGACTTTTCCAGCATGTGGCGCAGCGCTGGTCAGCGCGGGCAGGTCCCCTCAGCAGCTGTGCGTGCTATGCGCTGAACGCGAGTTCGGATAGTCGCAGGGGTCCGGGGAGAGAGGCGCTCCTGAGGGGTGCATGGGGAGCGCAGCGCATGCCTCAGGGCGCACGAGAGAGGCCCTCACCCATCTCCGCCGCGCCGAAGCGCAGATGGGTGAGGGCCTCTGGGACACGGTGTGAGGAGCGGGCGACGAGATTCGAACTCGCGACACCCTGCTTGGAAGGCAGGCGCTCTGCCACCTGAGCTACGCCCGCATGGTCGGGGCGAGAGGACTTGAACCTCCGACATCAGCGTCCCAAACGCTGCGCGCTACCGGACTGCGCTACGCCCCGGCCTGACTATAGTATACCCAGCGGCGGATGGGCGTCAAGCGGCCCTTTCTGCGCATTGTGTTCAGACTCGCGCTGAGGGCATGAGGCGAAGGTATGCGGTCGCGAGCCCCGCCCATCGGGATGGGGACTGCGCCGGGCCACGGGAGATCCTCACCCCTGCACCCCTCCCCCGGGCGGGCACGCCGTGGTCGGCTCGGGGAGGGGCGTCTTGGGCACAGGGTCGCCGGGGCTCATCTGGGCGAGTTCTCGAGGGCATTGCAGGTTGTGCCGCGAAACGCCAGACCCGAAGAGCGGGGTGGGGCAACACCGCGACGGCAACCGGCGCCGCCAGCATGCAAACCTGAACAGCCCTCTTCTGCGCTGTGCTCAACTTGCGTTGACACCCCAGTTTGCGCATGCTATACTCAGCACACAATGGCTGTCATATGTACAACTCGCCCCGGGCAAAGGTGCTCCTCCACGGACCATCCAGCCCCCATCGTGGCGCGTCCGGCGGTCAGATTCGCGGCGTCCCGGGGAGTTGCGTCGCTCATGCGCCTCTCTGGCGGACGTGTCATCATTGGCGGCGGGCATGCGCAGCGGGCGCTCCCTCCAGGCCTTGTACCGGCACTCGGATCAGCAGGGAAGGCCCGCTTCGCCTCACAAACTGACAGGCACAGCGGAGAACCTGCCTCGCGGGACGGCTGTCTCGGCTTGGCAGTGGCGGTCCGGATGTCTGCGGAGGAGGTCGCTCCGTGGAAGCCATCCGCATCCTCCTGGTGGACGGCCACCACATCGTCCGCCAGGGCATCCGATTGCTCCTCGAGAGGGAGGGTGACCTGCAGGTCATGGGCGAGGCCTCGACCGGGCGAGAGGCCCTCGCGGCCATCGAGGAGGCACGGCCGGATGTGGTCGTCCTCGACGCTCAACTGCCGGACATGGCCGGGGCCGAGGTCTGCAGACATATCGCAGCCCGACACCCGGGGCTCGCTACGGTTATCCTCACAACCCTGCGGGACGAGGCCAGCGTACTGAGTTGCGTGCGCGCCGGCGCCCGCGGCTACCTCCTGAAGGACGCCGACCTGCCGGACCTGACGCGCACCATCCGCGCCGTCCATCAGGGTGATGCTGTTCTGCACCCGCGCGTAGCCGGCATCGTCATGGGCGAGCTGCGGCGGTGCCCGTCGCCATCGGGAAGCGAGACCGCCCTCAGCCCGCGTGAGGAGGAAATCCTCCGCCTCGCCGCGGAGGGCCTGACGAACAGGCAGATCGGCGAACGCCTTTTCCTCAGCACGAGCACCATCAAGGTGCACATGAGCAGGATGATGGACAGGCTCGGCGCTGGGAACCGCGCTGCCCTTGTACGCGAAGCAACGCGCCGCGGGCTGATCTAACCTGCCCTCTTCAAGGTGGCCCGACGACACTTCCTTGGCCATCGGGCCAGGCGCGCCTGGCCCGATGGGTAGTCGTCTCCTACCCATCCGTCCATAGACACGGGAAATCCACCCCGGGTATAATCATGTGTAGTGTCTGCATTGGGCTGGCCGGACCTGCACGCTCGTGTAGGGCGCGGGCCACTGCCGGGCGTCTGCAGGTCGCGAACTGACCCTGCCGGTTGGCAGCAGTGATAGCAGGTCCCCGCTGGCGCTTCTGTTGCGCTCGTGTTTCGCAGGGGCAGAGAGCCGCTGCCCCCAACTCACCATGGAGGTGGGAACGATGTGGATCCTGCGTCTCAACATGGCCGACCGCACCTATTGCCTCGAGGAGGTGCCCGAGAGCCTGCGGAACCTGGGCGGCCGCGGCGTGACCTCAAGCATCGTCCACGCTGAGGTGCCCCCGCTCTGCCATCCACTCGGGCCCAACAACAAGCTCGTCTTCGCCCCTGGTATCGTCACCGGCACTGCGGCGCCGAGTTCGGGACGCATCTCGGCTGGCGCCAAGTCGCCCCTCACCGGTGGCATCAAAGAGTCCAATGCTGGCTCGTCGTGGGGGCAGCATCTGGCTGCGCTTCAGGTCAAGGCCCTCGTGGTGGAGGGGCAGCCCTCGGAGAAGGGCCACTGGGTGGCCCACCTCACCTGGGACGTGCCGGCGGGCCGGCCGAGGGTCACCTTCGAGCCTGCTTCGGAGTATGTCGGCAAGGACCTGTACGAGGTCTTCCCGGCGCTGTACAAGCGGTATGGGGCCAAGGTGGCGGTCGCCGGCTGCGGCCTGGCGGGCGAGTTCGGGTACGCGAATGCGGGCATCGTGTACAACGACATGAAGGACGGCCCGACGCGGTACTCGGGCCGCGGCGGCCTCGGCTCGGTGTTGGCGAGCAGGGGGCTCAAGTTCATCGTGATCGATGCTCTCGGTGCTCCCGGCGTCACCATTGCCGATAGCTCAAGGTTCGAGCAGGGCCGCAAGATGCTGGTAGATGCCCTCCGCGAGCACGCCATCACCAAGCCCAAGGGTGGCCTCAACACCTACGGTACCGCCATCCTGATCAACATCCTGAACGAGGCGGGTGGGCTGCCGACGCGCAACTTTTCCAGCGGACGCTTTGAGGGTGCGGCCAGTACGGCCGGCGAGGCGATCTTTGAGGGCAACAAGCAGCGCCTCGGCCGGGAGCTGTACAACCACGCCTGCAGCCCAGGATGCATCATCCAGTGCTCCAACACCTGGCACCGGCCCGATGGCAGCGAGCACGTGTCCTGCGTGGAGTACGAGTCGTCGTGGGCCCTCGGCGCCAACTGTGGCATCGACTCTCTCGACGACATCGCCGAGCTGATCCGCCTCTGCAACGCCTACGGCCTCGATACCATCGAGACCGGCGGCACGCTCGGCGTGGCGATGGAGGCCGGCGTGATCCCCTTTGGCGATGGCGCAGCGGCGATCCGGTTGGTCCAGGAGATGGGGCAGGGAACGCCGCTCGGCCGCCTGCTCGGCAGCGGCACCGAGACCGTCGGCAGGGTCTACGGCGTGACCCGCGTCCCGACGGTGAAGGGCCAGAGCATGCCAGCCTACGAGCCCCGGGCCGTCAAGGGAATCGGCATCACCTACGCTACCAGCACCATGGGCGCAGACCACACGGCGGGCTATACGATCGCTCCCGAGATACTGGGTGTCAGCGGCAAGCTCGACCCCCTCAGCCCCGAAGGCAAGGCTGCCCTGAGCCGCGCCTTCCAGGCCACGACGGCCTTTATCGACAGCACGGGCCACTGCCTCTTCATCGCGTTCGCCATCCTCGATATCGCCTCTGGCTTTGAGGGCATGGTCGAGGAGTGCAACGGCGTCCTCGGCACCAGCTGGACGAACGATGACGTCGTGCGGATCGGCGCTGAGATCCTGAAGAAGGAGCGGGCGTTCAACGAGGCGGCCGGCATCGGCAAGGAGAAGGACCGCATGCCCGAGTTCATGAAGTACGAGCCGCTGCCGCCGCACAATCAGGTCTTTGACGTCCCGGATGTTGCCCTCGACTCGGTCTACGCCGAGTTCTAGTGGTCAGCTGGCGAGCAGGGCACGCACGTGCCCTGCTCGCCTTTTCCCAGCGTGCGCCACTGTACGGGCAAGCCCCGGTGAGGTGAGGGATGCGCGTTCGCGTGCGGCTGTTCGCCATGCTCCGGCACTATCTGCCCGATGTGCCCCTCGGCAGCTACGCTGAGAGGGACCTGCCCGAAGGTGCAACGGTCTCGGACCTCCTCGCCTCGCTTCAAGTGCCGGAGAGGGAGGCCAGGGTGGTGTTCGTGAACGGAAGGGCGCGGCCTCCGGACTGGCCTCTGCAGCCGGGCGACGAGGTGGGGATCTTTCCGCCCATTGGTGGAGGCTGAGATGGGCTGTGTCGTGGACGTCTGGCTGTACGGGGCGCTCGCCCGCTACGGCGGCGACGCCGCCCGGCCGAGCCATGCCAACATCAAGGTGCAGTTGCCCGATGGTAGCACGGTGGCAGACCTGCTCGCCCATCTCGGACTCCCCTCCGAGGAGCGAGGCATCACCTTTATCAACGGCGAGCTCAGCGCCATGCCTGGCCTTCAGCCCGACCTGGGCCACCTCTTGCACGATGGGGACCGCATCGGGCTCTTCGATCTGCGGAGCATGTGGCCCTTCCAGTATCGCCATGGGGCGGCGATGATCCCCGAGATGGCCAGCGTCGTGCATGGCAGGGAGGGCATGCGCCACTCCTACGAGAGGGGGCCTGGCAGGGAGGCCTCCTAATGTGACGCATGGATGTTCTGCGGAATGGCGCGCAAAGGACGCAAGCAATCCACCGAATGAATTCGGGGCTACGGGGCCTTCCGGGGACCCCACGGGCTGCGG
>DYEI01000249.1 GCA_020725765.1 Anaerolinea sp.
GGGCGGTCGATCGCGCCGCGGCACGCTCGACCGCCCGAAACCGCCCATCTGTCATCACTCCTTGCAGGAAGAAACGCCCCCTTCCCCGCCGCCTCGGCGGCGGGGAAGGGGAACGGGGGGGGATGGGGGGCACCCTCGGGCAAGGGCCGAGGGAGGGCGGCTAGGGCAGCCTGTCCGCCCCTGAACCCTGCCAGAGACTGTGGCAATAGGCAGGTGGGCAGCCTGGGGGCGGCAGTCCCATGGCGCTGGTCTGCGCTGGCTCAGAACCAGCCCGGGCATTTGTCCCGGTGCGTGCGAAAAAGGGGAAGCAGCCCTGCCGCGTCTGGCTGGGCGTGCAGGCGGGTATAGGAGCGCAGCAGGCCGATCGGGTCCCAGAGGTGGGCGCGCACCCACTCATCGCCATAGGCGCTCGCGAGCGCAGCGATGACCCTGTTGCCGACCCTCTGCAGAGGCCCCCGACCTTCTGCAAGCAGCCTGGCGAGCTCTTGCTCGGCCTGCGAAGGGGTGAGAGTTGCCTCGAGCACGCCTTCGAGGAAGGCCTGCACCTGCGCTACGTCCTCGGACCTCGGCCTGGCTTGCCAGCCGTCGATCCAGTAGCTGGTTGCGCCTTCCTGGATCATGCCGGCGACCACGTCGAGGGCCGCGCCAGTATCCGGATCCGGGCAGGGCCTGGGGAAGAGGGAGTAGACGCCGATGCGGTGCAGCTCACGGGCCAGCCAGGTCTCCAGTCGGTCGGTGCGCGCGATCTGGAGGAGGTCGAGGACGATGGCGTCGCTGGTCGAGTAGGCGGGGGTATAGCCATCGGCGAGGACGTAAACCGTCACCTGAAGGCAGGCATACGGCGGCAGGGCCGACCCGGCCCGGGCGGCAGCCCGCTCGATAACCGCCGGGTCTGAGAGCTCCTCGAGGCGAGCTTGCAGCAGCGGCAGTTGGCCGGTCGCCCAGCGCCAGTAGGCGTGCATGCGCCCAAGGCGCGGGCCGCGAGCGGCGAACAGCCGCTCGCGCTGGACGGCGGAGAGCATCTCGGCGAGGCCGTTGGCGGTAACGGTGCTGTCCAGCCGGCTGTGATACTCAAGAAGAACCTGGTAGGGCCGCGTCGCCAGCAGCCGGTGTATCTGCTGCTCGTCGACGGGTCTGCTGCTGCCGAGAGCCTGGAGAAGGGCGAGCGCGTCGCGTGCGCCGCTGACATCAAGGCGCACGGCAGAGGCTGACGGCGCGACAGGCGCACTCCGGGCGGCGCCGCCCGCCAGGGAGAGCACCAGCAGGACCGCGAGGAGCACTTGCGCCGGGCGCCTGGCCACTACCGCCGCTCCCGGGCGCCAGCGAACTCGTGCCGCAGGACCGACATGAGGTGTACGTCATGGTACTCGCCGTCGCGGAAGAGGGCCTGTCGCCGGGTGCCCTCAAGCCGGAAGCCCGCCTTTTCGTAGCAGCGCTGCGCCCGCGGGTTGTAGTCAAACACTTCGAGCTCGACCCGGTGCAGGTTTAGCTCGTGGAAGGCGAAACGGAGCATCGTCCTCACGGCGTCGGTGCCGTAGCCCTTACCCCAGAACGCCTTCTCGCCGATCACAATGCCCAAGACGGCGTGCCTGTTCTTCCAGTCGATTTGGTGCAGGCCGCAGTTCCCGATGTGCACCCACCCCCCATCGGCAGAAGCTTCGATGGCGAACAGGTGCTCGTCACGCTGGTCCTGTAGGCCCTCGAACCAGCGCTCTTCGCTGGCCCGGGACATTGGCTGGTACATCAGGAGAAAGCGCCGCACCTCGGGATCGTTGAACCAGCGCACAAAGGTTGGGAGGTCCTCGCGCTCGATGGCGCGCAGGCGGATGCGGTCCCCGTAGTACATCGCAACAGCACTCCTCTCGCTATTGGTGCAGCTCCAGCCGCGCAAGGGGTAGAAGGCCCTCGGGGTGCTCTGGCGGACCCGGCCCGTTGCCATCGTACATGGCCCACGATCCCTCCCTGCCGAGAGCTTCGAGGGCCAGCGAGATATTCCCCATGCAGACTCCACCATCGTGCAGCCGGTAGCTCTGGCCCAGGCCGGGGCCGTACCGGGGATTCCAGCGCTTGACGAAGAGATGCAGGATGCCCTCGCGCCACAGGAACCGCCAGGGCTGCGCATCGACGGCCGAGGGGGCGTTTCGGGCGGCCTCGATCAATGGTTCGAGGCCGAGCGGCGGGGCAGTGGGATGGCCAAAGTCTTCCTCGTGGAAGATGCGCGCCGCAGGCAGCTTGCGTGTCGCGCCCGTCACCTCGCGGACGAGCGCGTTGAGCGCTCGCCCTGCTGCCGCGCTCGCAGGCCGGCCAAAGACGAGGAGCGCCGCAAGGTGAGCAGTTCCCGGGAGCTCGAATCGGTCCCGCACTTCTGCCTCCCGGCCGAGGCAGCCGATAAAGCAGGAGCCGAGTCCGAGTGCCGTCAGGCGCACGGCGATCTGCTCTGTGCGGAAGCCGAGGTCAACCAACGGGTGCCGGTCGCCAAGGAGATAGGGCACCAGCACGTGCGGCGGGTTGGCGATCCGACCGTAGGCGCCGAGGGCGGCGGTGAGATCCGAGGCAGCCGGCAGGTCGCGGAGCAGCACGTGGTATTGGTTCTCCGCGATGAGGGGGCGCACCCCGGCGATGACAGCGCGCACCTGTGCCAGCTCCTCCGGCTCGAGCGGCGTCCGCTCGTAGCGGCGGACCGAGCGGCGGGCGAGAATGGCCTGGTAGAGATCGACCTCAGCCAACGTCACGCGCTATGTCCTCCTCAGCGCCACGTGGTGGAGCTGGCACTCGCGGCGCCTGTCCGCGAGTGCTATGGCAGCCTGCTTCCGCGGGCCACCCTGTCACGCAGGTATTCTACGCAACTTGGGGCCGCTGCCAACATGGAGAGGCGATCCAAGCCGGCGCCTTGCGTTTGGCCTTTTCGGGGAGTCCCTACATGTAGCAGGGAGAACGCACAGCGCCTCCTGGGTCCAGGGCCCTCTCGTGCGTACACGGGGCGGAGGTTTATCATAACTGCGAAAGGCCCAACTCGAGGGAGCTCAGGGGCGGACAGGCGCGCCCTGTCCCGCTCGCAGGCAGGCAGCGACCCGTACGGGCGAGGCGTCGCCTAATGTGACCCACATATTGATTGCGGGTTGCGGGCCGCGCGGTGGCAGGCGCAACGA
>DYEI01000250.1 GCA_020725765.1 Anaerolinea sp.
CCAGCGGGCAAAGCGGGGAATGCCCCAGGGGTGGGGGTGCCTCGATGGGCAACGCCCTCGCCCTGCGAGCGAAGAAGGCTGTCCGCCCTTGAGCGCTTCCAGGGAAGGGGGCTCGGGGTACAACCCGGGAAGACGCTCTGACCCGCCTCAGGCTTCGACGCTCGCAAAGCTGTCCGCCCGGGCGGCCCCGAGGCTGTTAGGTTCGACTCGCACGTCGAGCTCGGCGAGGTCCAGCTCCACCGGTTGTGCCACCGTGTGGATGCGCAGGCCGTGCAGGAACGGTCGGTCGCGACCGGTGCGCTGTGGCAGGGAAAGGAAAAGCTGCAACCCTGGTCGCACCCACACCGGATCGTGGGGCTTGGGCACGGCACTGACCTCGACACGCACTTCAGTGGCAGTGCGCACGAGGCGCCAGCGCGCCAGCAGGTCCCGACGGGAGACAAAGGAGGGCATGAAGAAGGCGCGCTGGCAAAAGAGGATGGCCACGAGGGCGCCCGAATCCGGGTCGAAGGCGGTCTCGACGCGGCTGAGGCAGGTGGGGGTGTAGGCCATCTCCCAGGCCTCCACGCGCAGAGGCAACTGCCGCTGCCTGCGGCCAAAGTGCAGGAGCAGCGCATGGTTCGGCGCATCGTAGCCGACGATCATGGCACACCCCCTTGGGCCAGAGCCAGCGGACGTGGCAATGGACTGCGCTGGCGAGGGCGCCGACACCTCTTGCACTAATGGTACCACGTCGTGGACCCGTTGTCCATTCATGGAGCCTGTGCAGCTGCTCAGTCTCGCCTCCGGTCAGTGCCAGCTGCTGCGTGTTGCCCCCACCCCTACCCCTCCCCCAGGCAGGCGCCCGGCGATTGCCTGGGGGAGGGGTAGGGGTGGGGGCACTCGAGTTGCAGCACATCGCGGCTGCCGCCCGGCATGTTCCGAGCAGTAGTGTGTGCGGCGGGTGCTCCGCTGAGACGGGCCCCGGGGCGCTACCTCATGCCCCGTGATTCTCTGCAGCCCGATCTATGGGTAATGCATAGGCCCGCCGCGGGGACGGGGCTCCAGAGAAAAAGGGGGGTGTCCTTGAACGGCGAAGCCGCCCGCCAACACCCCCTCTATAGGTGCGGTGGATAGTTGCAGAAAAGGGGATAGGGAGTAGACAGAAGGAGAATAGTGCGCAGTTGACGTTCGGGCGGGGTCGCATGAATCGCGGCGCCTCCCGCATGTGGCAGCGGGGTTTTCCCCGGGCCATGCCATGGCGTGGGTACCTGCCGTTGGGAGGCCTGCACGCGGGCTGGTGAGCGCGTCCTCTGCCGTGTCTGCGTCCGCAACTGTTCAGGCTCGCATCCGGGCAGCCGGCGTGATGCCCATCCCGATGGGCACGGCTTGCGACTGCGTACCTCCGTCCCGGAGCTTGACAGCCCTCTTTCCATTCGTTATACTCCTATGCGCATTGTAGCTCGCAGCGCGAGACGAGGGAGTTGACCGTGCCCCACCGCCGGACGAACTCCGGGGACAACCCTGACCGCCCCGGTTTCAGGAACGTCCTCCAGCCCCTGGCGCTAGCCACGCAGTTGGGCGTGACGATGGGGCTGATGACGGTTATCACTGTCCTGGCCGGCTTGCTCCTGGGGTCATGGGTCGACCGGCAGCTCGGCACGAGACCGCTTGCGACTCTGCTCTTCGTGATCCTGAGCATAGTTGCCGGGTTGCTGGGGACCGTGAACCTGGCCCAATCCACCGCTCGACAGCTCAACGCCACTGCAGCCCGCCGCGTCCAGCCGCGCGTGGCTTTTTCCGCGCGGGATCTGGGCCGGGCACTCCTCCTCGTGATCGAGTTAGTTCTGGTGACGCTCGTCCCCGTGGGGCTCGGGCTGTGGGTTGGCCTGCAGCTGGATCAGGCTGCCGGAACCGGGCCGGTTCTCACGATCGCCGTGGCCGGACTGGCCTTGATCTGCGCGTTGCTCGGAGTCTATCTGGTTACTGTGCGCGCCGGCAGGCGCGCAGGTGGAGGGTCCTAGGAGGGCGCCAGTGTTCAGAAAACCGCGCTTCTGGCTCCTGGTCTTTACCCTTGCGGCGCTCATCTTCAACTTCTGCCATCCCTTCGATATCCAACTCCCCCACATCTCGCTGGCTGCCGAGAAGGTCGCGACCATTGGCGGCTTTCCGATCACGAACACTCTCATCGCCTCCTGGGTGACCATGGCCGTTCTGATTGTGGTGTCGGTCCTGGCGACGCGGAATATGCGAGAGGTGCCGCGGGGGCTGCAGAACGTGGTCGAGCTGGTCGTGGAAAAGCTCTATGGCTTTGTGGAGTCGATTGCTGGCCCGCACACGCCGCTGATCTTCCCCACGATTGCCACTCTGTTTCTCTTCATCATCGTCTCCAACTGGATGGGCCTTCTGCCGGGGTACCTGAGCATCGTAGTGGAGCATGCGGCCCCGTCGGCGCATGAGGGTGCTCATGCCGTCGAGAAGGTCCCGCTGCTGCGCTCGGCGGCGACGGACCTCAACACCACCCTGGCCCTGGCGATTGCCTCGGTGCTGATGAGCCAGGTCTATGGGGTGATCGTCGTTGGCTTTCCGCAGTATTTCCTGCGCTTTGTGAATATTCGGCGCCCCATTGCCTTCTTCCGGGGCTTGCAGGGGCGGGGCCCGCGGACTGGGGTGGGCAGCCTGCTCTTCGGCTTTATCGATCTCTTCATCGGAGTACTGGAGCTGTTCGACGAGTTCACCAAGATCCTGTCCTTCTCCTTCCGACTTTTTGGCAATATCTTTGCCGGAGAGGTTCTGCTCGGCGTGATGGTCTTCCTCTTCCCCTTTGTCGCCTCGCTCCCCTTCCTCGGGCTTGAGATCTTTGTCGGGGCGGTGCAGGCGTTTGTGTTTGCTGTGCTCTCGACCGCCTTCATCGCCCAGGCTACGGCACACCATGGTGCAGAGGCAGAGGCCCACGAGGAGCAATCAGTGCCTCAGCCCCATGTCGTTTCTACTGTCGGTCAAGGCACCTAGGAAAGGAGCCCAAAAGATGACCCCGGATGTCCTCAGGAACATCGCTGCCGGTCTCACCATTGCCATTGGCGGCATGATGCCGGCTCTGGCTATCGGCCGCTTCGCCAGTGAGGCGATGCGGTCGCTGGGGCGCAACCCCGAGAGTGCCGGGCCCATAGCCAGCAACCTGATTGTGGCCATCGCTTTTGCGGAGGCTATCGCGATCTACGCGCTGGTTGTGGCGCTGGCCATCAAGTTTGTGTAGGGAGCCCTGCTCCGGTGGCAGGCCGGAGCCCGGGGCGGATCTGCGCCAGACAGCTCGGCCTGCCCGGAAAGGAGTGTACCTTGGACAAGCTCGGCATCATTCCTGGACACCTCGTCGCCCAGCTCATCAACTTTTTCCTGCTGATGGGCGTGCTGACACTGGTGCTGTACAAGCCGGTGTTGAGGATGCTGCGCGAGCGCAGCGAGCGCATCGCCAAGGGCCTTGCCTATGCGGACGAGGCCGAGAAGCGCGTGGCGCAGGCGGAGGCCGAGTACCAGAGGCGCCTCGAGGAGGCGCGGCGCGAGGCCCAGGCCATCATCGCCCAGGCGCGGGAGGCTGCGGAGAAGGAGCGTCAGGCGATCCTGGCCCGGGCGCAGGCCGAGGCCGAGGCGGAGCGTGCCCGTGTCGCCGAGGAGCTGGAGCGGGAGCGGCAGGCCGCGCTGGTCGCCCTCCGTGGGCAGGTGGCCGACCTGGCCATCGAGGCCGCGGGTCGGGTGCTCCGGCGGGCGGTCGATGAGCCGGCTCACCGGCAGCTGGTGCGCGAGTTCCTGAGCCAGTTGGAGCGGGGCTCATGAGCGGCGAGACCTGGCAGAGCGAGATATCGAACCTGGCTGGCGGCCTTGGGCGCGAGGGGGCTATCAGCCCCGAGCAGGCTGAAATGCTCCAGCGCCTCGCGGAGGAGATCGGCGGGCTGACGCGGAGCCGCACCTCGCGCGACGACGCGATCGTGCGCACCGCTGTTCCGCTTACGCCCGAGGAGCGCGCCGAGCTCGAGCGGCTGGTCGCGGCCAGGTTTGGTCGGGGGCGGCGCATCGTCTTCCAGGTTGACCCGGAGCTATTGGGCGGGGTGTGGCTGCGCGTGGGCGGTCGCATCGTCGATGGCAGCCTGCGTGGGCGCCTGGAGGCTCTGCGCCGGCAGATGGGCGCCACGTAGAGGAGGTTGGGCCAGTGGCTTTGGGCGTGGAGCAGATAGCCACAGCGTTGCGAGAGCAGATTGCCTCCTTTGAGCCGACGATCCGGGCCATGGAGGTTGGCACGGTGCTCGAGGTGGGCGATGGGATCGCCCGCATCGACGGGCTGCCGGGCGTCATGGCCAGCGAGATCGTGGCCTTCGAAGGGGGAGTGCTCGGCGTTGCCCTGAACCTCGAGGCGGACTGTGTCGGTGCCATCATCATGGGCGACTATACGACGGTGCGAGAGGGCTCCCTCGTGCACTCGACCGGCCAGATTGTCTCCGTACCGGTGGGGGAGGCGCTCGTCGGCCGCGTGGTCAACGCCCTGGGCCAGCCGCTGGATAACAAAGGCCCCATCAAGACCGACCGGACCCGCCCGGTAGAGCGCATCGCGCCCGGCGTGGTGCTGCGCGAGCCGGTGAAAAAGCCCGTGCAGACCGGCCTCAAGGCCATCGACACCATGATACCCATCGGGCGCGGCCAGCGCGAGCTGATCATCGGCGACCGACAGACGGGCAAGACCGCCCTGGCGATCGACACGATCATCAACCAGCGCAAGGGCGACATGGTCTGCATCTATGTGGCCATCGGCCAAAAGCTCTCCAGCATCGCCCAGGTGGTGGCGACCCTCGAGCGGTACGGCGCGATGGACCACACCATCGTGGTGGCCGCCTCCGCCTCAGATCCTGCTGCTCTGCAGTACCTGGCGCCCTATGCCGGATGTGCCATGGGCGAGGAGATCATGGAGTCGGGCGGCGACGCGCTGATCGTGTACGACGACCTCTCCAAGCATGCCTGGGCCTACCGGCAGATCTCGCTCCTCCTGCGCCGACCGCCCGGCCGGGAGGCTTATCCCGGGGACATCTTTTACCTGCACTCCCGCCTGCTGGAGCGGGCTGCCAAGCTGAGCCCAGAGCACGGCGGTGGCTCGCTGACTGCCCTGCCCATCATCGAGACCCAGCTGGGCGACCTGACCGCCTACGTCCCGACGAACGTGATCTCGATCACCGACGGGCAGATCTACCTGGAGAGCGATCTCTTCTATGCCGGCGTGCGCCCGGCGGTGAACGTGGGCCTGTCGGTGTCACGTGTCGGAGGCGCCGCGCAGACCAGGGTCATGAAGCAGGTGGCGGGACGGCTGCGTCTGGACCTGGCGCAGTACCGCGACCTGGCCGCCTTTGCCCAGTTCGGCTCCGAGCTGGACCGCGCCACCCGCTTCCAGCTCGAGCGGGGGCAGCGCGCTACGGAGGTTCTCAAGCAGCCTCAGTATCAGCCGATGCCGCTGGAGCAGCAGGTGACCATCGTCTATGCGGTGACTCGGGGTCTGCTCGACGATGTGCCGGTGGAGCGGGTACGGGCCTTTGAGGTGGCGTTCCACCAGTTCATGGCCACTCAGAAGGCCGACCTGATGGCGACGATCGCGACCGGCGAAGCAATGACGCCGGAGACCGAGGCCGCGCTGGAGGCCGCCATTCGGGAGTTCAAGGCGATTGGGGGTTACTAGCCTTGGCCACGCTCCGTGCGATCCGTAAGCGCATCCGCAGCATCCGCAATATCGCCCAGGTCACCCGGGCAATGCAGACGGTCTCTGCGTCCAAAATGCGCCGGGCGCAGCTTGCGGCCCTGGCTACGCGCCCCTATGCGGAGAGGTCGTGGGAGGTGCTGGGGCACGTGGCCTCGCGCCTGACTCCACGGCAGATGCGTGAGCAGCCCCTGGTGCGGGAGCGCCCGGTGCGTGCCGTAGAAGTGGTACTCGTGACCGCCAACCGTGGCCTGTGCGGCGGGTACAACCATAACGTAATCAGCGAGGCGATGGATTTCATCGCGGCCCAGAAGGTGCCGGTGCGTCTGGTCACGGTCGGGCGCAAGGGGCGCGACTATGCCCTCCGGCATGGCCTGAACCTGGTGGCCGACTTTGAGTTGGGCGACCGGCCGACTGCTGACGATGTGCGGCCCATCGCTCGCCTGTTGATGGATGATCTCGAGGGCGGCCTTGTGGGCCAGGTCTGGCTTGTGTACACCGAGTTCGTGAGCACCCTCGTGCAGCGGCCAAAGGTACAGCTGTTGCTGCCCATCCAATCGGCCGCTGTGGAGCGGCAGGTCCCCTCCGGTGTTCGGGTTCCATTCCTGCTCGAGCCTGCCCCGGAGGCGATCCTCGAGCCGATGCTGCAGCGCTTTACCGAGCTGCAGGTCTTCCGGGCCATTCTCGAGGCGCTGGCCAGCGAGCACTCGGCGCGGATGGTGGCCATGCGCAACGCCACCGACAATGCGCTCCGGCTGATCGACGAGATGACCCTGAGCTACAACAAGGCGCGGCAGGAGGCGATCACCAAGGAGCTGATCGACATCATCGGCGGTGCGGCGGCGCTCGAGCGTGTGCAGACGCCCGGGACGTTGCGCCGTGCCGCGCCGTGAGATCGGTGCCGCCGGGCGGCCCCGGCGGGTGGCTGTGGCTACAGTGGAGGACTGATGGCGAAGGGAACACGGGGAGAGATTGTCCAGGTCATTGGGCCGGTGGTGGATATCGCCTTCCCGCCTGACGAGCTTCCGGCGATCTACAACGCCGTGGCCATACCGAGGCCGGAGGGAGACCCGCTGATCGTCGAGGTCGAGCAACAGCTGGAGAACGGCTGGGTGCGCTGTGTGGCCATGGATACGACCGATGGCCTGCGGCGGGGCACAGCGGCTATCGACACGGGCGAGCCGATCACCGTCCCCGTGGGTCCGGCGACGCTGGGCCGGCTGCTCAACGTGCTGGGCCGGCCCATCGACGGCCTCGGCCCCGTCGAGGCAGCGGAGCGGTACCCGATCCATCGCCCGCCACCGAGCTTTGAGGACCAGTCCACGACTACCGAGGTCTTTGAGACCGGGCTGAAGGTCATCGATCTCATCGCGCCCTTCACCAAGGGTGGCAAGACTGGCGTCTTTGGGGGGGCTGGTACGGGCAAGACCGTCATCATCTACGAGCTCATCCGGAACATTGCCTTCGAACATGGCGGACTCTCTGTGTTTGCCGGAGTGGGCGAGCGGAGCCGCGAGGGCAACGACCTCTGGAACGAGATCCGGGCCGCGGGTGTTCTGGGGAAGACGGCCCTGGTCTTTGGCCAGATGAACGAGCCGCCGGGGGTGCGTCTGCGAGTCGGGCTGGCGGGGCTGACCCTGGCCGAGTACTTTCGCGATGAGGGCAGGGATGTGCTGCTCTTCATCGACAACATCTATCGCTTTGTGATGGCGGGCATGGAGGTCTCGGCCCTCCTGGGGCGGATGCCCTCGGCGGTGGGCTACCAGCCGACTCTGGCTACGGAGATGGGGGCCCTGCAGGAGCGGATCACGTCGACAAGGAGGGGGTCGATCACCTCGGTTCAGGCAGTATACGTACCTGCCGATGATTACACAGACCCTGCACCGGCGACGACCTTCGCCCACCTCGATGCGACCGTGGCGCTCGACCGGTCGATCGTCGAGATGGGCATCTATCCGGCAGTGGACCCGCTGGCCTCAACCTCGCGGATTCTGGATCCGCGCATTGTGGGCGAGGAGCACTATGCCGTGGCACGCGGCGTGCAACAGGTGCTCCAGCGGTACAGGGAGCTGCAGGATATCATCGCCATCCTCGGTATCGAGGAGCTGAGCGACGAGGACAAGCGCATCGTGGCGCGGGCCCGCCGCATCCAGCGCTTCCTCTCACAGCCCATGTTCGTGGCCGAGCAGTTCACAGGCCGACCGGGGCGCTATGTGCCGATCCGGGAGACGGTGCGGGGCTTCAAGCTGATCCTGCAGGGCGAGCTCGACGAGATCCCCGAGCAGGCCTTCTATATGCGCGGGACCATCGACGAGGTAATCGAGGCGGCGAAAGAGGTGGCCGGATGACACGCAGGGTCTGCAGAGTGCGCCGGGGCGGATGAGAGTCGGCAGGATGGAGCGGGGAGTGTAGCGGGCCATGCAGGTCGAGGTTGTGACCATCGAGCGGCTGGTCTACAGCGGTGAGGCCGATATGGTCCTTGCGCCCGGCGCGGAAGGGCAACTGGGCATCCTGCCGCACCACGCCCCTCTGGTCGCGCGTCTGAGCCCTGGCGAGCTGGTCATCCGCCGGGAGGGGGCCGAGGAAGCGTTCGCCATCGGCGGCGGCTTTATCGAGGTGCTGGGGAACCGGGTTGTCGTCCTGGCCGACACAGCGGAGCCGGCGGCGGAGATCGACGTGCGCCGGGCCGAGGCGGCACGAGAGCGTGCTCTGGAGCTGTTGCGGCAGCGGCAGTCTCGCATTGAGGCGATCAAGGCCGAGGCGGCGCTGAGACGGTCGCTGGTGCGCCTGCGCGTCGCCCGTAGGCGAGCGCCGCGGAGCGCACGGCATCCGGAGGATGGCATTGGTGATGACTAGGGGGCAGGCTGCTGCGGGGTGCCTTCGCAAGGCCCGCCCCTTCGGAGGTTGTTGCGCACTATAAGCTGAGTGAGAGGGGTGTCTTTAGGTGCTATGTCGTATTTCACCGTGGAGGGCGGCGTGCCCCTCCAGGGGGAGGCGGAGATCGGGGGAGCCAAGAATGCAGCTCTGCCGATCATGGCTGCGACTCTCCTGACTTCTGACGAGTGCTACCTGGAGAAAGTCCCCTACATCCAGGATATACTCACCATGGCCGAGGTCCTGCGGGCCCTGGGGGCCGAGTTGGAGTGGGTGGACCGCTCGACCGTGGTCATCCGTGCCCGAAACGTGAATACCGCCGAGGTGCCTGCTGACCTGGCCACGCGGATGCGGTCGAGCTTTCTGGTTGTGGGGCCGCTGCTGGCGCGGTTTGGCCAGGCCGAGGCGCCGCACCCGGGGGGCTGCGCCATCGGCACCCGACCTGTGAGCGTGGATCTGAAGGGCTTTCAGGCCATGGGCGCGCAGATAGAGCGCCAGAACGGCAACTATCGCGCCCGGGCGCCGCACCTCTGGGGCGAGCGCCTGTCGCTGGACTACCCCAGCCACACGGGGACCGAGAACCTGCTCATGGCGGCATGCCTCGCGCGGGGCACCACCGTCATCGAGAACGCCTCTGTAGAGCCCGAGGTCGTAGACCTGGCGCAGTTCCTGAACTCTCTGGGCGCGCGCATCTATGGCGCGGGCACTGGCATCATCCAGGTTGAGGGCGTCGAGCGGCTCCATGGCGGGGCCTTCCGGATCATGCCGGACCGGCTGGAGGCGGGCACATTCGCCATCGCAGCCGCCGTGACGGGGGGCTGTGTCGCCATGGACTCGGCCGTCGCACCCTACCTCGGGGCGCTAAACAGCAAGTTGCAGGAAGCGGGCGTTGATGTTAGAATTGACCCCGAGCACTATGTGGTGCGTAGCACAGGCCGCCTGAGGAGTCTGGACATACAGACCTTCCCCTATCCCGGCTTCCCGACTGACCTCCAGGCCCCCTTTGCCGTGCTGATGACTCAGGCCGAGGGCGAAAGCTCGATCCATGAGACGATGTACGACGACCGCTTGCGCTACGTGGACGAGCTGATCAGCATGGGGGCGCGGATTCAGGTGCGCGGGCAGACGGCCATCATCCACGGGCCAACGGCGCTGCGAGGGGCCAGGGTGCGGGCGCTGGATATCCGCAGCGGGGCCGCCATGACCCTGGCCGGGCTGGCCGCGGAGGGCACCACAACCATCACAGATGTGCACTATATCGACCGTGGCTACGACCGGATCGACCTCAAGCTCGCGGGACTCGGTGCACGGATCACGCGAAGTGAGGATATGCAAGAGGTGGCGGGGGAATCCGCAGAACCATAGCCACCCCGAGGCACCCGCCGGCTAGCGGGTCCTAGTTGGAGGATGGATGTTCGCTCGGCAGATCGGAGTGGACCTGGGGACGGTCAGCGTTCTGGTCTACGTGCGTGGCAAAGGGATCGTCCTGCAGGAGCCCTCGGTGGTGGCCATCTCGGTGCGCGATAACCGCATCATGGCCGTTGGCAGTGAGGCCCATAGCATGCTGGGCCGTACCCCGGAGACCATTGAGGTCGCAAGACCGATGCGGGAAGGGGTGATCGCGGACTATGTCGTGACCGAGAAGATGCTGCACCACTTTATCCGCAAGGTCTGCGGCCGTGTGCACGTCAAGCCGACGGTCATGGTTAGCGTGCCGGTTGGGGTTACCAGCGTCGAGAGCCGCGCCGTGCGCGATGCCACCCTGGCTGCCGGAGCGCGGGAGGCCTTTCTCATTCCCGGACCATTGGCTGCGGCCCTGGGCGCGGGCCTGCCTGTCGGCACGCCTTCGGGCAACATGGTCGTGGATATCGGCGGGGGCACCTGCGAGGCTGCCGTGATCGCTGTGCACGGCATTGTGGTCGCCAGCTCTGTCCGCAGCGGAGGCTGCAAGCTCGACGAGGCCATCTCGGCTTTTGTCCGGCGCAAGTATAACCTCCTCATCGGGGATCAGACGGCCGAGGAGATCAAGATCGCCATTGGCTCGGCGTTGCCTCTGGAGCAGGAGCTGACGATGGAGGTCCGCGGGCGTGATCAGGTGGCCGGGTTGCCGCGCACGATCCAGGTAACCTCGTCCGAGATCACCGAAGCCCTCGCGGAGCCGCTGGCGGCTATCGTGAACACCGTGCGCTCTGTGCTGGAGAAGACGCCGCCCGAGCTGGCTTCGGATATTATCGACAGGGGCATGGTCATGACCGGCGGCGGCTCCCTCCTCCGGAATATCGATCGCTTCCTCACCAAGCACACGGGCGTGCCCTGTCACGTGGCCGAGAATCCAGTCGCCTGTGTGGCCCTTGGCGCCGGCAAGGCGCTGGAGATGACCGATATCCTCCGCCGCACGCTCGACGTCCCATAGGTTTCGCGGCGGACCCGCGTAGCAGCCAGCCAGGCAGGGGGCGAGAGCTCACCTGCCTGGTTTGATTCGGATGTGTGGAGGCCGCACAGACGATCAGGACGACGGATTCAGGTAGTAGGTCATGCTCTGCAGGCCGACTACCGGATCGATAGAGTGGACCCGCACGTCAGAGGGCAGGTTCAGGGAGACGGGCGCATAGTTCAGGATGGCACGGACGCCACCGCGGATCAGCCGCTCTGCGACCGCCTGGGCCTGCGCTGCCGGCACGGCGATGATGCCGATCTGCACCCCGAGCTCACGGACGGCGCTCTCCAGCTCGTCCGCTGGGCGGATTGTCAGACCTCCAAGCTTGCGGCCGATCTTGGCGGGGTCGTTGTCAAAGATAGCCACGATCTCATAGTCCCAGCGCTTAAAGCTGGCATAGTTGACGATGGCATGCCCCAGGTCCCCTGCTCCGACGAGAACCATGCTCCAGTGGCGGTCCGCCTGGAGGATGCGGCGGAGCTGGTCCCGCAGATAGGGCACCTCGTAGCCCATCCCCTGTTTGCCGAACTCGCCGAAGTAAGACAGGTCCTTGCGGATCTGGGCCGAGCTGATGCCGAGCCGGGCCGCCAACTCCTGAGACGAGGTGACCAGGTGGTTGCTCTCCGCCAGGGCGGTGAGGGCTCGCAGGTACAGGGGCAGGCGGCGGACGACGATCTCTGGCACGTCGGTTAAGGCCATGGGCAATCTCCTTCGCGCGTGCGGCAGTAGCCTCCTTGCGGTTCGATGGCTCATTGCATAGCTATCTTAACACAGTTTGACGATAAACGCAATCCCTGTGCGTTGATAGCAGGGCTCGGGAGGGCCTTCACAAGCAGGCATTTTGGACGGGTGCAGACCCCGCCAGAACGCCCGCTTGGTGCATCCGGACGCTGCTGCGGGCCGGTCGAGGGGCATCTGGCCTGGCCGGACAACTCTGCGGCCCCTCTCTATGGGGGTATGCCCGCCCTGTCTACTGCAGCAGGGCCAGCACCACCGTGAGGGCGAGCGGGCTCAGCAGTGTGGACAGGAGCACGACCCCGCCGATCTCTTCGGCCCGCGTGCCGAACTCGGTGGAGAGGACGAGGGTGGTCACGGCGGTCGGCATGCTCGTCTGGAGGATGCTCACGCTGCTGGCAAGGCCGCGCAGGCCGAGGAGCGACGCCAGCGCAAAGCTGAGGGCGGCGGCTCCGGCAAGCTTTATCACCGTAGCTGTGCCGACGAAGCGCAGGTCGAGCCGCTGCGAGACGCGTGCAAGCTGCACGCCGAGGAGCACCTGCATCAGCGGGAGGGCGCCGGCCTGCGGCAGGCTGAGGGCACTCAGCAGTGGGTCTGGCACGCGCAGGCCCGAGGCGCGCACGGCAAAGGCGGCTACCACGGCATAGATCAGGGGCAGCCTGAGGACGTTGCGGACCGACTGGCGCACGCTGTACCGGCCGCGAGAGGCCAGGTACGCCCCAAAGGTCTGAGTGAGGAGGCTGCTCGCCACAAAGTAGACCAGCCCTCGCTCCAGCCCGGCCTGGCCAAAGGCGGAGAGGACGACCGCCAGCCCATAGTTGCCGCAGTTCCCGAAGAGTATCGCCAGCAGGAAGGCGTGCGTCTGGATCCCGTCCAGCCCGAGCAGCCGCGAAACCGCGAGGCCGAGGACGCACATCGCCGCGGTCGCCGCGACGACAAAGAGGCCGATCTGGGCAAACTCGACGCCGCCAACCTGGGACTGGAGCAGCGTCATAAAGATAAGGCCGGGCATAAAGGCGTAGAGCGCCACCCGGGACAGAGACCGGGCGTCTACCCCGAGTGTGCGCTCCAACGCGAACCCTGCTGCAACGATCAGGAGCGGCGGCAGTATGCTATCGAGAAAGATGGCCAGCACGCGCAGCCGCCTTTACTCCGCCTGGCCCTCCTCCTCAGCCGGAGCGGCCGCACCACTGCGCTGGTGGCGGTAGATGAGCGCGCTGCCAAAAACGAGGATCAAGCCTACAGCGACGAGCTGCGCCGTCGGCACGCCACCGATTCTCCAGGCGTCGGGCCGCTGGAACTCGACAAAGAAGCGGCCGAGCGCGTAGAGAATGCCGTAGAGGAAGAAGAGGTCGCCATCCAGGAGGCGCTTTGACGCCTTGCGGCTCAGTGCGAAGAGGATGCCAAAGGCCAGGAGGTTCCACAGAGACTCGTACAGGAAGGTAGGGTGGAAGCGCTCATAGCTCTGAAAGCCCGGCAGCCGCTTCTCGGGAGCGATGCGGATGCACCAGGGCAGGTCGCAGGGATAGCCGTATAGCTCTTGATTGAAAAAGTTCCCCCAGCGGCCGATGGCCTGGGCGAGGGCGAGCCCGGGCGCCGCAAAGTCGGCCCAGCGCAGGAAGGAGAGCCTGTGGCGCCGGGCATAGATGTAGAGACCGAGGGCTCCGCCCGCCACCGCGCCATATATGCCAAAGCCCTGCATACGCAGGCCAAAGATCTCACCGGGGTGTGCCAGATAGTAGTCGAGCATGGAGGCGACGTGGTACAGGCGTGCGCCAACTACCCCAAAGAAGAGACACAGGAGCAGCGCGTCCCACACGTGCTCCGGGTCTTCGCCGGCTTGCTGGGCCTGCTTGGCGGCGAGCCAGGCTGCCAGCAGCGTGCCCGCTACGATCAGCGCGCCGTACCAGTAGATTTCTATAGGCCCGATCTTGAACAGGATAGGACTGGGCATAATCCCTCCAGGCTTCCCGAAAGACAGGGGCTCTTGGGTCAGCCAACGCCAGAGCTGCCTCGCACTGAGGCTGAGGGATTATAGTCCAGTATGGGTGTGATGTCCAGAAGGGTTAGCGCGCCGGCGCCCATCCCAGCGGACCATCCGCCGTACACCCCACTGCCGGGGACACACCGAGCGGCAGCCGCGATGTGCTGCAGCTGAGTGTCCCCACCCCTGCCCCTCCCCCCGGCAGGCGCTTGGCGCCTGCCGGGGGAGGGGTGATGACAGATGGGCCTCGACTTTGGCCTTTCGGAGCGCAACCCGCGGTACCGTCCAGAACTCGCCGAGA
>DYEI01000251.1 GCA_020725765.1 Anaerolinea sp.
CAGGGCGCTATCTCATGCCCCGTGATGCTGTGCAGCCCAACTCATGGGTAATGGATAGGCCGCCGCGGCGGCGGGGCAGAGGGACGGCGGCTTAAGCAGCCTGTTCGCCCCTGAACCCAAGCGGACGCCGCGGCGTCCGCTTGGGGAGGGGCTGGTGACGGCTGGCCAGGTGCACAGTGCACCAACAGTGAACTGCACCCTCAATGGGCTTGACCCTGGCCCGTGCTGGGGCTATATTGGATCTTGCAAGGAGGCTCCTGATGAGCGAGCTGATTCGCTCGATCCGCGCCGTGCGACCGCGGCTGCACATCGGCCTTGCGCGCGGCGAGCCGATCGTCGTGGGCGAGCGAGAGATCGTGCCCCTGGCACGATCCGTCGCCCTCACCGTTGGTCGCCCCGGGGGCCCGTTCGCGATCGGCTTTGTCTGGAACCGGCCGGTGGCCGTGCTCGATACCTGGCGGGGCCAGACCAGGCGCATCCCCATCCCCGACGTCACGCGGCGCATCATGCTGGCTCTGGTGGCCTCCGCCCTGCTGCTCACCCTGGCAGCCAGGCACTTGCGGCGGCGGGCAAAGAGCGAGAGGAGGGCAGAATGACGAGCGAAGAGATGCAGAGGCCCGAGGGCCAGCCCCCAGAGGAGATGGTGCCTGAGGCGGACCCGATCACCCTCTTCTTCGACGCCATGACCTCGGCCATCGGTGTGAACACGGTGTTCGGCGAGCCCGTAAAGGCCGGCGAGCGCGTGCTCATCCCCGTCGCTGAGACCAGCATGGGCGGGGGCGTCGGCTATGGGCGCGGCACCGATGGTGAGGGCGAGGGACGCGCCGTCCGCTTCGGCATCGGCGGCGGAGGCGGCGGCGGTGCCACCACGCGCGCCGTGGCGGTGATCATCGCCGAGCCCGACGGCGTCACAGTACGCCCCATCGTCGATGTAGGCAAGCTGGCTCTCGCCGGCCTGGCCAACGCCGTTGGCCTGTGGAAGGGCGCCATGACCTTCGCCAAGATGATGCGCAAGCGCCGCTGACCCTCGCGCCCTCCGCGCGGACTCCGAGCCCGCCGCCCCGGCTACGAGGGTGCTGCGGGTCCTCATCGCGCGTCGCGCAACGTGCAACGGCCCGCCAGCGTATAGTAAAGAGGGCAGCGCAATGTGCTACCCGCAGACGGCCGCTGTGGCCCCTGCCGCAATGCCTGAAGGAGGACACGCGTGGCGCAGGAGGAACCCCGCAAGGAAGGCGAGCCCATCGAGCAGGCGGTCGAGGACGAGATCCGGTCCCAGATGGGGCAGGAGGCCGGCGTCGGCGCAAGCCCCGACTGGAGCGAGACGGCCCGGCGCATCGAGGCCAAGATCAGAGGCGAGATGGCCGCCTGGCTCGGAATGCAGCCCGAGGCGTCCTGGGAGGAGGTAGGGCTGCGCATCGAGAGCAGGACCAAAGAGGCCCTCGGTGGCTGGGCGGGAGCCTCGGCCAGCGACAACTGGGACGAGGTCGGCCGCAAGATCGAGGCGCGCACCCGCGAGCACGTGGCACGCTGGAGCGGCGTTGAGCAACCCGAGGAGGCCCGGTGGGAAGTCATCAGCCGGCATGTCGACAGCCGCGTGCGTGCCGGCCTCGGGAGCTGGGTGGGTGCCCCGCCAGACGCCAGCTGGCACACCATCGCCAGCGGCCTCGGCGCCCGTGTGAGGGACCAGCTGCAGGAGTGGCTCGGCGGGCCCAGGTCCGAGCAGGCGATGGGTGAGGCACAAGGGCCAGCGCAGCAGGAGGAGGCCACTGTGAGGAGCACAACGGGCGGCGAGGGCGTGCGCCGCGAAGAGTTCCGCGTCTCGGGTACCGAGCTCCTGGAAAAGTTCAAGCAGATCGTCCACGAAGGCAACGTCCGACGGGTCATCATCAAGCAGGACGACCGTGTTCTGGTCGAGTTCCCGCTGACGCTGGGCGTTGTTGGCGCCCTGCTCGTACCAACCCTGGCGGCCGTCGGAGCCATCGCTGCACTGGTCGCCGAGTGCACCATTGTGGTCGAGCGGCGGGTGTGAGCAGTCGGCACCGGCGCCTCGTGGCTCCAAGACATCCTGTGCGCCCCGTCAGCCCAACGGGGCACGCTCGCTGCGCCTTGCGGCCATCGATCTCACCATGCATGGCATAGCCCTGCTAAAGCCACCTGCCCTGCAGCGCGGGGATACCATCGGCATCGTCGCCCCCTCTCGGCCTGTGCTGGAGCCCGGCCAGTACCGCCAGGGCAAGGAGGTTCTCCGCGCCTTCGGCTTTAACCTGCGCGAGGGGCGGACCGTCCGTCTCAGGAGCGGCTGGATGGCGGGCACGCCCCTCCAGCAGGCAGCCGACATCCACCGCATGTTCGTAGCCCCCGAGGTCAGGGCGATCATCGCCCAGGCAGGCGGTGCCTCGGCCATTCGCACCCTGCCCCATCTGGACTATGACCTCATCGCCCAGCATCCCAAGCCTTTCATCGGCATGAGCGACGTCACCAGCTACCATCTGGCCCTGTACACCCGGTGCGGGCTGGTGGGCTTTCACATGGACGACCTCTCCTTCGGGCTGGGGCTGAGCTTCTCGCAGGCTTCTCCCGCCATTCAGGGGCTCGCCGCCGATCTCTACGTTCGCCTGCTGACGCGGCCTGAGCCCCTTGGCGAGGTGCCAGGTTGGCTGGGGCAGCGGGTCGCCTGGCGGGGCGGCCGAGCACAAGGCCCGCTGATCGGCGGATGCCTGCAGGTGATGTGTCGGCTGCTCGGGACGCCCTACTTTCCTCCGCTTCAGGCCTTTGAGGGGGCCCTGCTCTTCTGGGAAGAGATCGGCCTGTCGCTCTCGGCCATCGACCGCCTGCTGTGGCAGCTGCGGCTGGCGGGCGTCCTGGAGAGGATCGCCGGGATGCTGGTCGGCACGGTCCATCAGGCCGATGAGGCTATCGCTGTCGAGCGCATGCCGACGCTGCACGAGGTGGTGCTCGAGGCCACCGATGGCTATGACTACCCGATCCTGGCCGGAATGGAGTTCGGCCACGCCATCGTCAACATCCCCATGCCGATCGGCGTCACGGCGAGTGTGGACGCCGATCGGGGCATCTTTGCCCTTCTTGACCCCGCGGTGGCATAGCGGTTGCTGATAGGGACCCGCAGCCTGGGAGAGCCCGCCGGCCGAGGCAGGAGCTGCCACCGGCGGGTACCGTGCAGTGCCGGGCGCTGTGTCCCATGCGACCGCGACAGGGGAGGCGCACATGCCCGATCCCGCCATCCGGGGCCTCGCCACTGCCGTGCCTCCGTATCGCCACGCGCAGAAGGACATTTACGAGCAGTTCATCGAGCCGCGCCTTGGACCCAACCGGCTTGCCCGCGCGGCTTTTATGAGCGCGCAGATCGACTACCGCTACAGCGTCTTTGGTGACGGCTCTTTCTACGACCGCAGGCGCACCTTTGCCGAGCGCAACGAGGCCTACATGCGCCACGCCCGCCCACTGGGCGCCCAGGTGATCTCCCGCTGTCTGGAGGATGCCAGCCTCACCCCCGGCGACATCGACGACTTGATCGTCGTCTCCTGCACCGGCTTCGACACCCCTGGCCTCGACCTCCTGCTGGCCGCCGACCTTGGCATGCGGCACGACCTGCGCCGCACGTTCATCGGCGCCATGGGGTGCTACGCGGCCTTTCCCGGGCTCTACCGCGCCGCCAGCGCCGTTCGCGCCCGCCCCGGCACCCGCACGCTCGTCCTGTGTATCGAGCTGGGCACGCTGCACTTTCAGGATGATCCGGGCACCGATAACCTCCTCGCGATGGCGCTCTTTGGGGATGGAGCCGCCGCCGTGCTCCTCGACGACGGGGCGGCTCGGGGACCCTATCTCATCGATCAGCGCACCTTCAGTGACTATCAGACCCTGGACCACATGGCGTGGCACGTTGGCGACGAGGGATTCAGGTTGACCCTCTCCTCCTACGTGCCGAACGTTCTCCGCGCGCATGCCGCCGGGCTCGTTGATGCGCTGCTCGCGCCCCACGGACTACGGCGCTCCGAGGTGCGCTTCTGGGGCCTCCATCCCGGCGGGGCGCTGATCCTCGATTATCTCGAGCGCGCCCTCGACCTCGACGCCGAGGCCCTCCGATTCTCACGGCGCGTGCTCCGCGAGTACGGCAACCTGTCCTCCGCGACCGTCCTCTTTGTCCTCGATGAGATGCGCCGCTGCGGCGAGCCCCGCCCCGGCGACTTGGCCGTGCTGATGGCCTTTGGGCCGGGGCTGACCTGTGAGAGCTGTCTCTTACGGTGGTAGCGACGCGCTCCTCCCTGGTGGCAGCCGGGTATTCAGCTTCAGCCTCGCCCCCCAATCGAACTGCGCCGGGCGAGCGCGCAGCGTGCAGCCGGTACCCTGCCCGGGGAGCAAGTCTCCAAGCGGGCACGCCGCTTACGGGTCCGGCAGTCCGTGCGCCCCCGAACGCGGCAGGTTCAGGGGCGGACAGGCTGCCATAGCCGCCGTCCGTCGGCCCTTGCCGGAGGTTACCCCATCCCCCCGTCCTCCTTCCCCGCCGCCGCGGCGGCGGGGAAGGAGGCGTCTCATTTGTGGAGGGGCTCGACTTTGGCCTTTCGGTGCACGACCCGCGGTACCGTCCAGAACTCGCCGAGA
>DYEI01000252.1 GCA_020725765.1 Anaerolinea sp.
CCCGCGCCCGCCCGAAACCGCCCATCTCTCATCCCCCCTCCCCCTGGCAGGCGCCAAGCGCCTGCCAGGGGGAGGGGTAGGGGTGGGGGCACTCAGTTGCGGTACATCGCGGCTGCCGCTCGGCGTGTCCCGAGCAGCGGTGTGCACGGCGGGTAGTCCGCTGGGATGGGCGCCAGGACGCTATCTCATGCCCCGTGATGCTGTGCAGCCCGATTTATGGGTGATGGGTAGCCCTGTCCGCCCTTGATGGGGGAAAGGGGGAGGGGGTCCCCGACGAGCCGGCGCAAGTCCGCGCGACGGGCCAAGCTACCGGAAGCCTGCCTCCGTGCAGACCGCTGAACGCGAGTCTGAACACGCACCAGTGGCCCTTGTAGCCCCTCGCCGAGCATGGTATAATCAACCGTTGGCACGAGACTGTGAGGGATGGTACTAGGCGGGTGTTTCTGCGCAGAGCCAAGAGCATTCAGGAGAGCCTGACCAAAACGCGCCGCTCCTTCTTTGGGCGGCTGGCAACCAGCCTGTTCGGCCGGGGCGACCTCGACGAGGCATTCTGGGACGAGCTGGAGGAGTCGCTCATTCTGGCTGACGTGGGCGTTGACGTAACGCTTGAGGTTGTCGGCAATGTGCGCCGCCGCGCCGAGGAGCGGGCCATGCGCAAGGCCTCGGAGGTTGAGGGCATCCTCCGGCAGGAGCTGGTGCGGATTCTCAGCCAGAACCAGCAGCCCTATCTGCCGGGGGTGCGTGACCTGTCGGTGGTCCTTGTGGTCGGGGTCAACGGCTCGGGCAAGACGACCAGTATCGCCAAGCTGGCCCACTACCACGTGGCGCGGGGCGATAGGGTGCTGCTGGGGGCGGCCGACACATTCCGCGCAGCGGCCATAGACCAGCTTCGCATCTGGGCCGATCGCGCGAGGGTGGACATCGTGGCCCACCAGCCGGGCGCCGATCCGGGTGCTGTGGTCTTTGATACGATCCAGGCCGCCCGTGCCAGAGGTGCCAACGTGGTCATCGTCGATACGGCCGGGCGCCTGCACACGAAGCACAACCTGATGGCCGAGCTACAGAAGATCCGCAATGTGGCGGCCAAGCAGGTCCATCAGGCGCCGCATGAGGTGCTGCTCGTGGTTGATGCCACCAATGGGCAGAACGCGATCGCGCAGGCCAGGGTCTTTGGGGAGGCGGTCGGCGTGACCGGCGTCGTGGTCGCCAAGCTGGACAGCTCGGCGAAGGGCGGTGTGATCCTCGCCATAGCCCGCGAGCTCGGCCTGCCGATCAAGTTCGTGGGTACCGGTGAGACTCTGGACGACCTGGCTCCCTTCGATCCTGAGGCGTTTGTCGCCGGCCTGTTCGAGCCGGTGGCGGAGGAAGCCTAGCAGTCCGAGGCCGGCCGCGCCCCGGGGCTGCGCTGGACTTCCGTGGCCATCCGTCCCAGCATGAGACGAGATGAAAGGAAGTACGAGAGCAATGCTTGAGGAACTGATTAGCACTGTCGACGACCTGCAGCGGCGCATCAACCAGATCATGGTGCGTCTTTGACGTCGCCGGACAGGAGCAACGGCTGGCCCGGCTGCAGGAGCAATCTGCAGAGCCCGGCTTCTGGAATGAGCCCGAGTCGGCGCAGCGGGTCATGCAGGAGATCGCACAGCTGACGGAGAGCGTTCAGCGCTGGCGTGGCCTGGCGACTCGTGCCGGCGAGACACGCGAGCTGCTGGAGCTGGCGCGGGCCGAGGACGACGAGGCCCTGCTGGCGCAGCTCGCCGAGGATGTCGAGGCGCTGAAAGGCGAGCTCGAGCGGTCCGAGTTTGAGCTCCTGTTCTCGGGTCTGTACGACGAGCGGGATGCTCTTCTCTCGATCCATGCGGGCGCCGGCGGAACCGAGTCGCAGGACTGGGCCGAGATGCTCATGCGTATGTACCTGCGCTGGGCAGAGGACAAGGGCTTTCAGACTCAGGTGCTGGACCTCTCCGAGGGCGAGGAGGCCGGGATCAAGAGTGCGACTATCGAGGTCCGTGGTCGCTACGCCTTTGGGTATCTGCGGGCCGAGCGGGGCGTGCACCGTCTGGTGCGGCTTTCGCCGTTCGACGCCGCCCATCGCCGGCACACCTCCTTCGCCCTTGTGGAGGTGATCCCGGATATCGGTGACGACATCGAGGTGCAGATCAATCCGGACGATCTGCGGATCGACGTGTTCCGGGCGGCCGGCCATGGCGGCCAGAATGTCCAGAAGAACTCGACCGCCGTGCGGATCACGCACCTGCCGACGGGTATCGTGGTAAGCTGCCAGAACGAGCGGTCGCAGGTTCAGAACCGCGAGGTGGCGATGCGCGTGCTGAGGGCGCGGCTCTATGACCTCGAGCAGCGGAAGCGAGAGGAAGAGCGGGCGCGACTGAAGGGTGAGCATGTGGCCGCCGGATGGGGTAACCAGATCCGGTCCTATGTCCTGCATCCTTACCAGATGGTGAAGGACCTGCGCACGGGCTATGAGACCGGCAATACGGCGGCCGTGCTGGACGGGCGGATCGACGGGCTGATCGAGGCTTACCTCAGGGCCCAGGTCAGCGAGGCTCAGGCAGGCTAACGGCGCTTCTGGAGGAACGGGCCTTGTGGGCGCGGAGCGCTACGGCCCGGGTGCAGTCAAGCCCGCTTCCCGGCAACGGGGGCGGGCTTGGGCATTTCCTTGGGGGTCAACTCCCGAGCTAGGTCAGCCTGGAGAGAACCCGCAGCTGCTCCTCGACGCTCTCGCAGCGGCTCAGGTCGATCTCGCGGATCGCCTCGGGCGGCACGTCCGACTTGGCCCGCACGCGCGCGACGAGCTGGTCGAACTGGGCCTTCGAGAGAGAGGGGACGCGAATCACGTCCGTCTTCTCCGACTCCCCATCGGCGATCCAGGCGTTGTAGCTGACCATCTCCAGTGAGCCGTCGGCGTGCTCCTTGGTGACGATGCGATGCTCGACGCGGTGGCCGGGATGAGCCGCAGGCTCAGAGAGGATGTAGAACTTGTAGAAGCGCTCCCCGGGCCCGAGACGCATGAGCAGCACGTCCTCCCGGGCCTCCCCCTCCGGCGCAGCGGGCTGCGAGGAATCGCCGACAGGGGGCTCTGGAGCCTGCCCACCTTGGACCATCGCCCTTTCCCTTCCGTATGGCAGGCGTCTCTCTGCCTGATGGCGAGACTTTACCACGTGGGGCGGGGAGTGTCAACCCGAAGAATCGACGGCGTGCGTTTCGCCCCGGGGGATGTCGACCCCCTCATATCGCTCCAACCCGGCGGGGCGCCGCGCCGGATGCCCGATTCGCCACGGACAAGGCTGTCGCCAGGGTCGAGGCGCCCGATGCGTGCGGCTGCACCTGATTGACTGGCCTGGGCTCCCATAGTAGAATGCGGCCGCTGTGGCCTGCGACCCTGGAGATGGGGGATTCGGTTCCATGCCTTTCGAGCCGTCGTACCTGAGATTGCTCCGCAACGGCGAGCTCAGCCATCGGGTGCGGGCGGCCTATGAGCGTCTGGCCGCCTGCGATCTGTGCCCGCGAGCCTGCGGTGTGAACCGCCGCGAGGGCGCAGAGGGTACCTGCCGGACGGGCGAGCTTGCCCGAGTCGCCAGCTATCACCCCCACTTCGGCGAGGAGGCGCCCCTGGTCGGCTCCTCCGGATCGGGTACCATCTTTTTCTCCCGGTGCAACCTCAGGTGCGTGTACTGCCAGAACTATGAGATCAGCCAGCTTGGCGAGGGCGACGAGGTCGAGCCTGAGGAGCTGGCGGCGATGATGCTGCATCTTCAGGCTTTGGGATGCCACAACGTCAACCTGGTCTCTCCGACCCATGTGGTCCCGCAGATTCTGGCGGCTCTCCTGATTGCGGCGCAGGCAGGCCTGAATCTGCCGCTCGTGTACAACACGGGCGGCTACGATGCGCTGTCGACATTGGCCCTCCTCGACGGCGTGGTAGACATCTACATGCCCGACATGAAGTACGCGGACGAAGCAGCTGGCCGCCGTCTGTCCCACGCGTCGAACTATCCGGAGGTGAACCGGGCTGCCGTCGCCGAGATGCACCGACAGGTCGGCGACCTCCAGCTCGACGAGCGGGGTGTGGCCGTGCGCGGCCTCCTTGTGCGACACCTCGTGCTGCCGCAGGGCCTTGCCGGGACCAGGGAAACCCTGCGCTGGCTGGCGCAGGAGGTCTCTCCGAACACCTACCTCAACATCATGGATCAGTATCGGCCCTGCTACCGGGCCCGCGAGTACCCGGAGCTGGCCCGGCCGATCACACGCGCCGAGTATGTCGAGGCGCTCAGTGTGGCGGGCGAGGTCGGCCTGCGGCGGCTGGACTAGGAGCCCGTCTTACCCGACGCGTGGCATACCCCGTTGCTCCGAGTTCTCAACGGGCAGAGGCGGAGGTGGCCTTGCAGGGGGTGAGGCCCCAACACGCCTGGCTCGGCTCTGTCAACCGGCAGGCACCCCACCTGGCACATGTTGTGCTGTACGGACAGGACATGCCGTGCCCATGGGGCGCAGCGTGCAGCGCCCGACCGTGGGCGTGTCGGGCGCTGCGCCCACGCTGGCAACAGGGGGTGCGCCAGGGCGGTCGTGAGACCACTGTGGCCGAGGATCGCAGCTGCCGTTGGGGTGCTTGTCGGCGGCGCAGTGCTCGCTGGCTGCTGTTGTTGCCTGCCGCCGCGCACGGTCGGAGAAGCGCTCTCTCGTACCGCGGTCGCGGCGCGGCCCTGCCAGCCCGGCGAGCGGTGCGAGGCCGGCGGCGTCTCTCTGACCGTGCATGGCGTGAGGCGCCTCCCGGAGATCAACGGGGCGCTGCCCCCTGCGGGCAGAGTCTTTCTCGTTGTGAGTGTGACCGTCGAGAACTCGGGCCTGGAGCGAGCCTCCTGCAGCCCTGGTTACTTTCGGGTGACCGATTCGGCTGGCGCCAGCTATGCGAGCGCCCCCTTCACGCCCCCGCCGTCGCTCGGAGCGGAAGAGCTGGCCCCGGGGGAGCGTGCCAGCGGATACGTGGCGTTTGAGGTCGAGGCTCGCGCCGAAGGGCTGCTCCTGCGCTACGAGCCGCCCGAGCTGGTGGGCCAGGATCCCCTCCGGGTCACCCTCAGCCCTTGAATGCGCGCGTTTGCTCGATCGGGCGTGTTGCCCTATAGTCTCCCTCGGCGGCCGACAGAGCCGGCATCGGGTCGGCTGGGGCTGCCTGAGGAGCCTGGTGAGCATGGGACGATCCAGCACATCGCTGCCTGCAAGAGCTCTCCGTTTCGGCACGAATGCCAGGCTAAACGCCACCATCGCCTACTATGCAGCGTTCGTGGTCCTGGGGTTGACCTCCGCTTCGCTTGGGCCGACGCTTCCGGGGCTTGCGGAGCACACCCGGGCGACTCTCCAGCAGGCGAGCTACCTCTTCACGGCGCGGTCGCTGGGTTACCTGATCGGATCCTTCCGGGGGGGCCGCCTCTACGACCGGCTGCCTGGGCACCCGCTGATGGGGCTGGCCATCCTGGCCATGGCGGCGCTGGCTGCGGCGGTGCCTCTGGTGCCGATCCTCTGGCTGCTCGCGCTGGCGCTGGCGCTCCTCGGCCTCGCGGAGGGAATGCTCGATAGCGGCGGGAACACGCTCTTGGTATGGGTGCATGGGCCCGAGGTAGGCCCATTCATGAACGGGTTGCACTTCTGCTTTGGCCTCGGTGCCTTTCTCTCGCCGATGCTGGTGGCCCGTGCCATTCTGATCAGCGGCGACATCAACTGGGCCTACTGGATTGTGGCTCTCGTGGCGCTGCCAGCGGCGCTCAACCTCCTGAGGCTGCGGAGCCCGGCGCCGCGTTCCGGGGCCGCCGACAAGGAAGCCGATGGAAACGACAGGCTGCTTGTCGCTCTGATCGCGGCGTTCTTCTTCCTTCACGTCGGGGCCGAGGCGAGCTTTGGCGGCTGGATATACACCTATGCCCTGCGCCTCGGGTTGTGTGACGCGGCGAGGGCGGCCTATCTGACTTCGGCGTTCTGGGGCTCGCTGACCGTGGGGCGCCTGCTGGCCATACCAATCTCTGTGCGCGCGACGCCGAGGCAGATGCTCGTTGGCGACGTGCTGTTGGGCCTGGTTTCGGTGATGATGATCCTCGTGTGGCCATGGTCGAGGCTCGCCCTGTGGGTGGGCACGTGTGGTGCCGGCCTGGCCATCGCCTCACTTTTCCCGACCTCGCTCTCCTTCGCCGAACGGTCGCTGACGATCAGCGGCCGCATCACAGGGTGGTTTCTCATGGGGGCAAGCATGGGGGGCATGTCGCTGCCGTGGGTGATCGGTCAGCTCTTCGAGCGCGCAGGGCCGCGTATCACCATCGAGCTCATCCTCGTCGACCTCCTCCTCGCGGCGGGCGTCCTTGCGGCGCTGGCCGTACGTGCCTCGCGAGTGGCGAGATGCCGCGCCTGACGAAGGTGGGGGCAGCCGCATAGCCGGGCTGCGGGGCTCAGAGTCGCGCAGGTATTCGCCGCGTCTCTGTCAGCACGGGTGCCAGTGGGCGTGGGCAGCATCAGGTGTCCGGGCAGGGCAGGCGCTCCAGGATCGGCCTGAGCTCCCGGTACAGGTCGCCCGAGTCGGGCGGGACCTGCTGGCCTCGCCGATCCAGGGTCCGCAGCGCCTGCACGAGTACCCGGGACTGTGCCTCGCTCATGATGCCTTGCTCGAGGAGCTCCACGGTGCGCATCTGGAGCTCGAACCAGGTTTCAGGGCGTTGACCGTCGGCGTACAGCCGGTCGACGTCGACTCTGCTCAGAGGGGCGCAGATCTGTTCGGCCACGCGTACACACCTCCCGCATCGGTCGGCTTGCCAGAAGGGCAAGCACGAACCGTACCAGGGTGCGCGTCCCGCTGCCCATAGGCGCCGGACGGCGGCTACCTCCGCGTGGGGTACAACTCAGGTCGGGAGGCCGCGTCCAACCGCGCTGTGTCCGGCTTCTGCCCCGAGTTGGCCTGCGGACCGACCCGGGGCCGGGAGCAGTGCAGGGAAGCCTGCCCCGGGGCGGACTAGACCCCCGGCGCGAGAGCAGTTGACGATGCCACAAGAAGACCGTAGAATGCGTTCTGCCTGCACTCAAGGAGTGAGAGCATGCCAGCCAACCCCGTTCTGCGCAAGCTAGGCCTCGCCGAGAAAGATCGCGTCGTCATCATCCATGCAGATGACGTAGGCATGTGCCAGGCCACCCTCCCCGCCTTTGCCGAGCTGATGGACCTCGGTCTGGTCTCCTCTGCGGCCGCGATGGTGCCCTGCCCCTGGTTTCTCGCGTTGGCTGCCTACTGTCGCGAGCATCCCGGCGTGGACGTCGGCGTGCACTCGACGCTGACGAGCGAGTGGGAGACGTACCGCTGGGGCCCCATCTCGACGCGTGACCCGGCCTCGGGCCTTCTCGATCCGCAGGGCTGCTTCCCGAGGAAATCGGAAGAGGTGCAGGCCTGCGCCGACCCCGAGGCTGCGCGCAGAGAGCTGGACGCACAGGTGAAGCGGGCTGTAGAGGCGGGGATCGATGTCACGCATGTCGATACCCATATGGGCGCCGTGGCACATCCCCGGCTGATGGAGGCGTACCTCCAGGTGGCGCTCGCCTGGCAGTTGCCGCCAATGCTGCCGCGGCTCGATGAGGCGGGGTGGCGCACCCTGGGTCTCGATGCGGAGACGGCGGCGCAGGCTGAAACGCTGGCGAGGCTTCTCGAAGCGCAGGGGGTTCCGCTGCTCGACGACATCCGTGGACTGCCTCTCGACCGGCCCGAGGACCGCATCGGCCAAGCCAAGGCCGTCTTCAACTCGCTGCGGCCGGGTATCACGCACCTGATTATCCATCCTGCGGTCGACACCCCAGAGCTCAGGGCGATCACTCCTGATGCCGCGGCGCGCGTGGCCGACTATCGGGCGTTCATCAGCCCCGAGCTGCGGGACTATGTGCACAGCCTCGGGATCCATGTTATCGGCTACCGGGCGCTGCGCGATCTGATGCGGACCGCGTTCGCCAGCAAGGAGGGGGAGAGGTGGTGATGGGCGGTGACGGAATCAAGGTCGCGGTCATCGGTGGTGGCTCGACCTACACGCCGGAGCTGGTGAGCGGCCTCATCGCCGGCGCAGAGCGCCTCCGGCTGCGGGAGCTGTGGCTGATGGATATCGACCCGCGGCGCCTGGAGATTGTGGGGGGCTTTGCCCGGCGCATGGTACAGGCCTCGGGGGAGCCCTTCCTGTTGGAGACGACAACAGAGAGGCCGGCGGCGCTTGCCGGCGCCTCCTTCGTGATCACTCAGATCCGTGTCGGCGGCATGGCCGCGCGGCATCAGGACGAGCTCTTGGGACGGCGCTGGGGGCTCGTCGGGCAGGAAACGACGGGAGTCGGAGGCTTTGCCAAGGCGCTCCGCACTATCCCGGTGATCCTCTCGGTCGCGCAGGACATGCAGGGCCTTTGCCCGGATGCCTGGCTGATCAACTTTGCCAACCCCAGCGGCCTGGTGACCGAGGCCCTGCATCGCTACAGGCCGGGCGTGCGTATGATCGGGTTGTGCAACGGCCCCATTGGCGTAAAGATGGCCATCGCCGGCAGACTGGGGGTTGAGCCCCGCGCCGTTCAGCTCGAATACCTGGGCCTGAACCACCTGAGCTGGGCCACGGGGGCCACCGTCAACGGCCGGGACGTGTGGCCGGAGGTCCTCTCCGGCTACCTGGAGCATCTGCGGACGGAGGAGGACCCGGTCTGCCCGCCCTATCTCGTGGAGTTGCTGGGCGCGATACCGAGCGGCTATCTGCGGTACTACTTCCGGACGGCAGCGGTCGTGGCCCATCAGGCGACGCACCCGACCCGGGCGGAAGAGGTGATGAAGATCGAAGCGGAGCTGCTCGCTCAGTACGCCGACCCGCGGCTGACCGCCCTGCCCGACGAGCTGATGCTGCGCGGCGGCGCCTATTACTCCACAGCCGCCGTGCAGCTGATCGAGTCGCTCCGGAGTAACCTGGGGGACGTGCACGTGCTCAACGTCCGCCACGGTGGCGCGGCGCCCGGCTGGCCGGAAGACTGGGTCTGTGAGCTGCCATGCCGCGTGGATGCCCTCGGACCCCATCCGTTGCCAGCACGGCCACTGCCGCTTCTGGCGGATGGGCTGGTCCGCGCTGTCAAGACCTACGAGCTGCTCGCTGCGGAAGCTGCGGCGACCGGTGATCGGGCTGCGGCGCTGCAGGCCCTCGTCGCCCATCCCCTCGGCCCTGGGGCGGACCGCGCGCCGCAGCTCCTGGACGATCTCCTCCGGGTCAACGCGCCGCACTTGCCCCAGTTCAGCTAATGTGACGCATGGATGTTCTGCGGAATGTCGCGCAAAGGACGAAAGCAATCCACCGAATGAATTCGGGACTACGGGGCCTTCGGGCTGCCCGTGGGCAGCCCGAAGGCCAACCGTCGACCTTCGTCGACGGGGAACGGGCCCCGTCC
>DYEI01000253.1 GCA_020725765.1 Anaerolinea sp.
GGTGTTCGCGGGCGGCGAAGCCGCCCGCGAACACCCCCGTAAGATAAGAAGCCCCCTTCCCCGCCGCCTCGGCGGCGGGGAAGGGGGGTACCCTACGGCAAGGGCCGAGCGACGGCGGCCAAAGCAGCCTGTCCGCCCCTGAACCGGGGAGGGGAGATGGCTGAAGTGGGGTCTCTGGCTGCGAGGGCATGACGGCGGCATGCCAAGGTGCGCCCAGGGACACGGCGCATGGCCCATGGTGTAGGGCTGCCCGCCACCCTAGCCCAGGACGGCCCTCCAATCGAACCCATCCCCGAGGGGTGCCTCGCCGTAGCGGCTGAGGTCGACCTGCCGCGCCACCGCCTGCGACACCAGGCTGACCCTGTCCTTATGCCCGAGCAGGATGGCTCCGTGGAGCCGGCCGTCCCTGAGCACCAGCTTGAGGTACCGGCCTGGCCCATCTGCCCGCCGCAGCTCGGTGTAGCCCTCGCCCCCGGCGATCTGGCCTATGGAGGTGAGGTCAATCCCCACGATCTTGAGGGTGTTCGAGGGGATGGTGCCGCTGTATTCGGCGCTGCCGTGCTCCAGCATGTTCTTCGCGGCGGCCTGGGCCTGCTCGACCGCTGCCGGGACTATGCCGTACACGGTGCCGTTGAACTCGGCCACATCGCCGGCGGCGTAGACGTCGGGGGCGCTGGTGGCCAGGTGGGCGTCAACGACAATACCGCGGTTCGCAGCCAGGCCGGAATCCCTGGCGAGCTCCAGGTTGGAGCGCACGCCGGCCGCGATGAGGACCAGGTCGGCGGGCACGCGCAGGCCGCTCTTCAGCACCACCGCGCCGCGCTCGATGTGCTCGGTATCGGCATTGGTCTCGATGGCGATGCCCATCCCCTCGACCTCGCGGTGGAAGATGGCCCCGCCCTGCGCGTCAAGCTGGCGCTGCAGCAGATAGGGCCCCCGCTCCAGCACGGTGACATCGAGGCCCAGCACACGCAGGCCGCGCGCCGCCTCCAGGCCCAGCAGCCCCCCGCCAATCACCGCCGCCCGCTTGCACTCGCGCGCGCACGCCCGGATGCGTTCCGCGTCTTCGATGGTGCGCAGGGTAAAGACGCCCGGCAGATCCGCCCCGGGAATCGGCGGGACGAACGAGCTGGCGCCGGTGGCGATGAGCAGCCGGTCGTAGGGCACTCGTGTGCCCTCGCTCAGGATGATGCGATGCCCGGTGGCATCGACCCTCTCCGCCCGGGCGCCGGTATGCACGGCGATCGAGCGCTCCTCGAACCAGCTCCGGGGGTAGAAGTAGAGGTCGTCCAGCGACACCTCACCGGCCAGATAGCCTGGCAGCTTGGGCCTGGCATAGTAGAGGTGGGGCTCGGCCCCATAGATCTCGACCCGGACATCGCGCCGCCCGGCCGCGGCGATGGTGCGCGCGGCGTTGGCGCCCGCCGCTCCCAGACCGAGGATGACGATTCGCATCATGGCTCTCCTTTACGGCGCAGGCCAACGCCTTGCCGCCGGCCTCCTATGCTTTCCTCTCGAACATGTCCCTGGCTGCGCCGCACTCGGGGCACACCCAGTCCTCGGGAAGGTCCTCAAAAGCGGTGCCGGGAGCAATGCCGCCCTCCGGGTCGCCCTTCTCGGGGTCGTAGATGTATCCGCACACCAGACATTCGTACCTGGACATCATGTCCCTCCCATCGTCAGGTCACTACGGGACCTGCGGCCGGCGGCCCGTTGTCCCTATGGGCGGGGACGAGGCGTCACCGCCGACGGACAACGGGCCAATGACGGCCAGTTCAGAACGTTCGGAAACGGCCTTTGGGCGCTCCGCAGACCGGGCAGCGGTCGGGCGCCTCGCCGACGACGGTATGCCCGCAGACCTCGCAAATGTGGACGGGCGTATCGGCGATATCCTGGCCGGCGGCAGCGGCCGCCCTGGCCTGGGCGTAGAGCCCGGCGTGGATCTTTTCGGCCTCCAGTGCGTAACGGATCGAGCGCTGGGCACCCTTCTCCTCCTGCAGTTGGGCGACGGCGTAGTAGGCCGGGTACATCTCATCGACCTCATAGTTCTCGCCGTCGATGGCAGCCTGCAGGTTGTCGACCGTGCCCTTGATCATCTCCAATTCGCGCAGGTGGTTCGATGCGTGCACCTGCTCGGCATAGGCAATGGCCTCGAACAGCCGGGCGATGTTGGCGAGGCCCTCCTCGCGGGCACGATGGGCAAAGTTGAGGTACTTCATGTGGGCCTGGCTCTCGCCGGCGAATGCGGTGGCCAGGTCGGCCGCGGTCATCTTGCGCATGGTCGGTCCCTCCTCTGATAGAGTGATGAAACTGGCGGAGCAGGTAGAGCCTGCGCCCAGTGCCGTCATCTCCCCAGCTCTGCCAGCTCCCTGCCTACTGAACGACAACCTGGTGCGTGCCCTCCCACACCCCGTGCAGGTTGCACAGGCTGGTGACGCGCAGGGTGGTGCTCTCGTCGAGCACGAGCGGAACTTCGACCTCCGCCTTCGGCAAGACCGGGCTGAACAGGACGTGGGCTACGAACACCTCGCCCGCGTACAGGTCGAGCCACTCGATGTGGTGTTTGCCCTCCATGCCGTGGGGCGCCTGGCCGATGGTGACCCTCAGGGCGAATGGCTCGCCGGCTTTCACGACCTCCGGGAGGTGGAAGATGGGCGCATGCTTCACCTCCAGCCCCTGGAGATTGGCCGGGTCCTGGACTCGGTTGACCTTCTTGAAGAGCTCCTCCATTTGATCCTCCTCCTGCTGGGTATGCGAATGAAGGTGGGCCGCCCGTGGCCAGTGATCAGCAGCGCCGGCCAGGGCACACTCCACGCAGGCCACCAGGTCCGAGGCGCCGAAGGGTTTGACCAGCGCACCGACCTGCTGGAAGCGCCGGAGCAGCCGCGCGCGGACGGGCTCGGACACCAGGACGATGATCGGCAGGTCGCCGACCCCAGGGGTACGGCGCAGCTGGGCGACCAGGTTCCAGCCGTTGCCGCCGGGCAGGTCAGCATCGACGACCACCAGGTCACAGGGCCCTTCGTCGAGCACCGCCCGGCACTCCTCCGCGCTCACGGCTTCGACCACCTCCAGGCGCAGGGCCTCGAGGTTCGTGCGCACCAGCTTGCGCATCCGCCAGTCGGCCTCCACCACCAGCGCCCGGCGACGGGCCATGCAACGCCCCCCTCTTGACGGCCGCGGCACGGACGACCTGCCATCGCACCCGCCGGCCTCCTGCAACCCGACGTCTGCAGGCTCGCGGGACCGTTGTCCCCGCCTCCGTCGGCCTGCACCTCCACTATAGCACACAGGCCGTTAGAGGAGCATAAGATGGCGGAGCAAGGCATTAGAACTACATTAGAGGCAGCAGCGGCTCATCAAAGAACATAGGGGCGGCTCGTGGGCCGCCCCTAAATTCGCCAGCCGTCACACCCCGGCTGCCGGCAGAATGGCCAGGCGGTAGCCGGCGCCCTGATGGGTGAGGATGAGTTCGGGGTGGCTGGGGTCTGCCTCGAGCTTTTGCCGCAGGTAGTGGATGTACAGGCGCAGGTACTCCTTCTCATCGCGGTACTCGGGCCCCCAGACCTCGCGGAGCAACTCTTCGTGCAGCATGACCCGGTCGGCGTTGCGGGCCAGCGCAGCGAGCAGCCTGTACTCGGTGGAGCTGAGCTCCACCGGCCTGCCGTCGACGGTCACCTGCCGCCGGCCAAAGTCGATGGCCAGCCTGCCGCTCCGGAAGGGCGGGTGGTTACGGATCTCCTCCGGGAAGCGGCTGCGCCGCAGCACCGCGCGCACCCGAGCGAGCAACTCGCGGACGCTGAACGGCTTGGTGAGATAGTCGTCGGCCCCCGCGTCGAGGCATGTGATCTTGTCAATCTCGGCGCCACGAGCAGTGAGCACGATGATCGGCACATCCGAGTACTCGCGGATTCGCCGGCAGACCTCATAGCCGTCGAGATCGGGCATCATGAGGTCGAGGATGACCAGGTCCGGCTGGCTGTCCTCGACGGCCCGCAGCGCCACGCGACCGTCGTTCGCCGTCAGCACCTGGTAGCCGGACGCCTGCAGATTGGCCTGCACCAGGCGCACCACGTGCGGCTCGTCATCTACGACGAGGATGGTGGCTTTAGGAGCCATGGATCGCTCCTCCCTCAAGGGAACGGGAAGGACCGCCAGTATCCAGTTGCGAAGCATCGTGGGGGCAGGGTCCTCTGCTCACGCCGTCAGCCTGCTCCGCGCCCCTCAGTCCTTCCCTGGAGGCGGCTGGACTGGCAATGTAAAGTGGAACGTGCTACCAAGGCCCGGCGTGCTCTCAGCCCAGATGCGGCCGCCGTGGGCTTCGACAATGCCCTTGCAGATGGAGAGGCCCAACCCTGCGCCGCCGGCGCGCCGCTTGCCCGCCCCTTCTACCTGGTAAAAGCGCTCAAAGATGCGCGTGAGCTGGTCGGACGGGATGCCCATTCCCTGGTCGCAGACACTCACCTGCACGGCGTCCCCCTCGTGCCGGGCCCGCACGACTACCTCGCCGCCGCTCGAGTACTTCAGCGCATTGTCGATCAGGTTGTGTAGCACCTGGCGCACGCGGCGGTCATCGGCCCATACCTCGGGCAGGTCGGCCGGAACATCGGCGGCCAGGGTATGCCCCCGGGCCCGAAGCTCCATCCCGGCGACGACCTCCGAGATCAGGGGGGCCAGCTCGACCCGGCCCAGGTCCATGCGCAGCACTCCGGCTTCCAGGCGCGACATGGCGAGCAGGTTGTCGATCAGCTCGCTCAGGCGGTCCGCCTCCTGGTCGATGATCTGCAGGAACTCGCGCTGAGCAGCCGGTTCCCACTGCACATCGTCGCGGAGCAGGGTGGTGGCAAAGCCTTTGATGGAGGCCAGAGGCGTGCGCAGCTCGTGGGAGACGGTAGAGAGAAGCTGGCTCTTCATCTCGTCGAGCTGGCGCTCGGCCGTCACGTCGCGGAGAACGATGCCAAGTCCGTGCCGGCCCTCAACAGGCAGGAAGCGAGCCTGCAGCGTGCGCGGTGCGGGTGAGGTGACCATGAACTCGACCTGCGGGCAGGAGGCCACGTCGGTCAGAGCCCGGCGCAGGTCGTGTAGCTTTTCCGCCGGGTCCTGCATGATGGTGCACAGATGGGCAAGGATCGCCTCCAGCCTCTGGCCCAGCGCCACATCGGCGCTGAGCCCCAAGTACCGTTCGGCCGAGGGGTTCCAGTACGCGACTTGCCCGTCGGCATCGACCAGCACCAGACCGTCGACCAGGCTGCGCATCAGGCTATCGAGGGTCGCGCGTTCGGCCTCCACGCGACGCAGCAGCTGGTCGATCTCCTCCTGCAGACGCGTGCGCTGAATGGCCAGGCCGAGCTGTGAGCCGACAAAGACCAGCAGGCTGGACCTCTGGCGATTGAAGGCCCCCACCTTGCGGCCGTGCAGGCGGAGGAGCCCCCACACCTTGCCGCCAGCACGCAGCGGCAGGCAGAGGAGTGAACGGAACCCATCCTCAATGCAGTTGCCAATCACGCAGCGGGGCTCGACCCTGACATCCTCGACCACGTAGAGGGTATCGGCACCCTCGACGCTGAGGCCGCACATGCAGGTGCCGATGGGCAGGCGCGCCTCCTGAGCCGCAAAGCGCTCCGAGAGGCCAAGGGATGCGCTCAGCACAAGCTCCCGTGCCGCCTCCTCGACCACAAAGATGGCGCCAGCATCGGCACGCAAGAGGTCGATGACGCGGCGTAGGGTCTCCTCCAGCACCTCGCGCAGGCCTGCAGTGCCGCTGACCCGTTCGCCCACCGCGTAGAGCGCGCGCTGCCCGCCTGCGAGTGCCTTCTCTACGCCCATGGATTGAGCCATTCTCTGACCATGCTCCCGTTCCGGGCGCGACGCGCCATTCGTCCCCCGATTCTCGCTTGATGGATTATACCATGCCCCGCGGGGGGCACCCAAGCGATAGCCAGGGTGGGGTGCAGTTCCGTATTGGGGCAGCTCGCACTCTGCCGGCCGTCACCGCCCCCTCCCCGGGACGGACGCCGCGCCGTCCGCCTGCGGAGGGGGTTCAGGGGCAGACCGGCTGCTTTAGCCGCCGTACCTCGGCCCTTACCGGAGGGTACCCCATCCCCCCGGCCCCCTTGCCCGCCGCTTGCGCGGCGGGCAAGGGGGCGTCTTATGTTAGGGAGGGGGTGGAGTTTGGCCTTTTCCAGGCCCTGGGCCCTCACCATCACCTCCATCGCCCGTCAGCAGTCGTGTGGCGCGGCTCGTGCTGCAACGCCCCCACCCCCGACCCCTCCCCCAGGCGGGCACGACGTGCCCGCCTGGGGGAGGGGCTATTCCTAATGGGTGTTTTGGGCTCCGCTGGCGCGCCGCGGCGCGCCAGCGGAGCCCAAAACA
>DYEI01000254.1 GCA_020725765.1 Anaerolinea sp.
GATCGGAACTTGGATTGAACCGGGGATTGTATTTGATGGAGCCGCCGCCGGTGAAATCTCCCATGGTGGTGCGGACGTTGTCGGACCGATACAACCCCATCTCCCAGGCGGCCACCCCGCCGAAGACCTGCAGCCGGTTGACCGAACCGGTGGGGGGCGGGTCGGCCGACAGGACTTTGCCGCCGCCGCCGCGCCCGCCAGGGCCAGGATTGAGGGCGACGAGATAGGCATGGATCTCGTCGGTCGTGCCGATCAGCAGATTCCCTTCCAGGGCGATCAACGAGCAGAGGGTATCGGGAGCCCCGTTGACGATGCGGCTTTCGACCTTCTGCGGGATCTCGAGATCGCCCCGGTCGATGATCAGAATGAAGGGCTTGTTCACCCAGATGCGGCCAGGCAGGGAGATCCGATCACCGCCGCTGGTGACGGCGGAGCGGCGCCTGACGTAGAATACGCCAGCGCGCTTCGGAACCCACCAGCCCGTGAGGCCCGGCGCCCCGTCGGCGGGAACGGGCGGGCGCAGCAGGAAGTCGCGCAGGCGTTCGCTTTCTTCGGCGGGGGTGGTGGCGTCGCTGACATCAAGGAAATGCGAGACGCGGCGCAGCAGATTGGCCGAGGTGAAGCGGAACGCCAGCAGGCTGCCCGCGAAATAGCAGTTGTCGGGATCGGCCGTGGGATCGGCTCCGCCGGTCTCCCGGAACAGGATGCGGACGTTCTCATAGGGGTGCAGGCCCCGGATGCCGGACGGCGGAATCCGCATCTCTTCCGCATTGGGCACGAAGTAGGGGTTGGTGATGGCCCCCAGCGCGACGCTGCCTTCGTCGAGATTGGGGAACGGGGTGCCGATGGGAGGGTACTTCATGAAATCGAACAGCGTATTGAAGGCATACCCGGCGGTGGGCGGGTAGACCGAAGGGTTGACATCGCCGTTCAACGGCATGACCCGGCTGTAGCTGGTGTAGCCCGCTTTGGGGTCGGGAGCGGGGGGCTGCTTGAACAGCTGCTGGAACTGCATGCCGACATGGGGGACGGCCGAAGCAGGGTTGTAATCGGGGGCGGCCAGCCCTTGAAGAATGAATTTCCAGCTGTTGTCGGTGGCTTTCAGGAAGTACAGCTTCAGGAAGGCGGCCAGCACCGGACCGATCATCAGCGTGCGCGACGGTCGGTGGCGGTCGCCATACGGATACAGCCACGAACTGGCGCAATACCAGCGATCGCTGGGGGTCCAGCCGGCGGCGGGGTTGGCCACCAGGCCGCTCCAGAGGTTCCAGCCGGCGGCGCCCTGGTTCTGGTTGGCGCCCAGGCCCGGATCGGTCGTGAAGAACCCCTGGAACAGCCCGCCGATCATGAACGAAGCCACGGCCGGCGGCGTCGGCAGATCGAAATGGGTGGGATCTTCGATCTTTTCAGGGCGCACCACCTCCTTGCCCGCCAGCACGTTCGGCGGCAGGCAGAACAGGAAGTGGCCGCCGGTGTCGCTCTCGAACCCCGAGGGCAGGCGCAGCAGGACGGTGCCGGTCCCCCCGCCGGCGCTGGCATCGAAACTGGGGCCGAGGAAGATCCAGCCCCGGTTGCGCAGGTCGGCCCGGTCGTCGGGGGCGGTACCGGAGTAGGAATCGGTACCGTTGAAGATCTTCAGGGGATTGGTGAACGTGCGCGGGACCGGGAAGGGGTGCGTGTAGGTGAGATCGACCTGCCCGTTGAACTTGACGCCCAGTGCATTGTAGGAATACGGCCAGGGAGTGTACGGCACGAACAGCGTGAATCGGCAGAAGGGGCCCGGCACCATCGAGACCACCCGGAACTGGCGACGCATCTGGGCTTTGCGGCGCAGCCCCCGGTGCTCCACGGTGCAGGAGATGACGATCTCGCCGAGCTTCTCGACGGGATCTCGCCCGGCCTGGAACTGGGTGGAGTCGGTGTTGGGCGCGATCTGCTGGATCTGCTCGAAGGCGACATCCATCGACAGGCAGCGCGGACTGCGCGGGGGCAGCACGGAATGGTCGACCAGATGCGGAAGCTGGGCTAGCAGCCTGTCGTAGTCGTCCTGCATCTGCTGGCAGATCGGGTGGCCGGCCCCCAGAGAGATGGTGGGACTGGTCGGCACGCTGCTCAGAAGCGTGGGTACGGCCATCAAGATCAGCGAATTGACGCTGGTGCTGATCTTGTCGGCGAACAGCTGCACGCCCGTCAAGGCCAGCATGCTCGCCACCTCGCCGATCAATTCGTGGTGGGCCCGCAGGTTCTGCTGCCGGACCATGGAATTGTACGAGAAAATGAACACCCCCAGGACGGTGGACAGGAGGATCACCAGTCCCAGGACCATCCCTCGTCGGTGCCTCATGGGAGCCATTCTACCCCAGGTGATCCTGGCTTTACAATTCCTGCCGCCCTCTCCCCAGGGTGAGGCGAAGCCAAATGGCGCCCCAGGGTACGCTAGTCGCCCGGGCCGCCCTCAGGGCCTCGGCAGGGGCCGATTCAAGGCTTCACTCTTCCAGGGGGGCGAACCATTCGCGGACCCGGCGCACCGATTTGATGACGTGGGTCTTCTGTTCCATTTCCAGGGTCAGGCGCGGCAGGGCGGGCTGGGCCTTCAGCCACTGGACGAGCGGCCCGAACTTGAGACAGCCATCGCCCACCGCGATGTGGTCGTCCTCGCTGCCCAGATTGTCATGCAGGTGACACTCGAACAGCCGATCGCCGAACGCCTCGAGCCAGGTTTTCATCGAGACCTGCGAGAACAGGTTGAAGTGGCCGGTATCGAAGCAGATGCCGACATGGGGTTCGGGGAACGCCTTGAGAATCTCGACCAGGTCGTGCGGGTCAGGATCGTAGATATTCTCGAACGCCACCCGCACTCCCAGCTCCTTGGCGCGCGCCACGATGGCGGCCAGGTGGGGGTGGGCCCGCTTGAGCCAGTTCGGGAAGGCCCGCACCAGGACCCAGGGCCCATACCCGGGATGGATGACCACTTGCGGCGCCCCGAATTGCCGGGCGGTGTCGAGGGCCCAGAAGACGCGTTCCTGGGCGAGGGCCCGCACTTTCGGGTCATGGGCGCCCAGGTTCAGGTCGTAGAAAGGCGCATGACAGATGGGGCGGAACTCGCGGGCCTGCATCTCCTGATGCAGCTTTCCGAGCTGCGCGGGGGTCAGGGCATCCATGTCGGCGGCCGAGAAATAAAGTTCGGGATGGAGGTGCTGCACCCGCAGGAAATCGAGATCCTCGGCGGTCATGTGGGCCGTGGAGATGTTGACGAAGAGTTCCGGTTTCACGAAGCGGTCATTTCCCTTCTTCGATGACGGTGGATTCGTCGATCAGCATGACCGGGATGTCATCCTTGATCGGGTAGCGCCGGCGGCATTTCTGGCAGTCGAGGCAGTCGCGCTCGACGTTGTGCACGATCTCTCCATGGCAGGCCGGACAGGCCAGGATCTCGAGCAGCTCTTTCTTGATGGGCATGGCGGGGTCCTCCGATGCGCCTCGCTGAGGTCGCCACAGTATAGCTTCGTCGCGAGGGAAATTCAAGACCGGCCGGCGTCCGGCCGCGAGGAATTCCCTGGCAAGCCCGGGGGCGATGTGGTATTGTGGGGCCGGGACGATATGGCTACCCGGAACCCGATCGATCGGCAGGCCGCCCGGATCGCTTTCTACGAACGGAAGTTCGCCCTGTCCCAGGATCTCGACGCCGTTCTCGAGCAATGCTTCAAAGAGCGGAAGGATCTGGCCTCGGCGGTCGAGGTCGTGTTCGCCTGTCTGGCCCGCCATCTGGCCCCGCAGGTCATGTTCCTGCGCACCTTCAACGAAGAGCTGGCCATGACCACCTACACCTGGGGCATCGTGCTCGAAGTGCTGGCCAGAACCCAGAGTTCGCTCTTCCAGGTGGCGAAGCCGACCCGGCAGACCACCCCCGGCCTCGATTGGTTCGCCATTCCTCTCGACATGGCGGGCGAGACGGTCGGGGCGATGGGCCTGGGCTTCGTCACCGGTTCGCTGACCCTCAGCGAATCGGAGATGTTCGAGCTGATGGATGCCGCCGCCGAAGAGCTCGACAGCTACTTCTACGCCATCCAGGACAACCGCCGCAAACACGAGTTCATCATGGAGATCCAGCGGACGCTGGCCTCGCGCAACCTGTCGGCCGCCATCGCGGGGGCCACCGAGGTCCTTCTGCGCACCGTCCCCATCCAGGATCTCCTGCTCCTCTACCTCGATGAAGACGCGGCCGGTCGGCCCCGGCCCCTGTATTCCATCTTCCGTGACGGGCACAAGCTGTTCGACGCCGAGACCAACCCCCTGCCCCTGCTCGACGAAATGCTGCAGGCCTTCGCCCCCGGCACGCTGCCCGACAATGCCGCCCTCGCTCCGTTCTTCCCGCTCCTTCCCACCGCCGAGACCATTCCTCTGTACGGGGCGGTCGAGCCCTATCGCATCGGCCGCCTGATCATCAACCCGCAGGATGGCACCGCCTTCTCGATCTTCAACCGCGAACTGCTGCAGGTGTTCGCCGAGTCGCTCCGGCAGCGCCTGGTCGATTTCAACCGGGAAAAGACCCTGCTGCGGTACAATTTCTCGCCGGAAACCACCGCGCGCCTCCTCGAGCTGCGCGATTACCGGACGCGCTACCTGGCTTCCCGCACCGCCGAGATCGGGGTGTTGATCGTCGATATCTGCGGCTTCTCCGGCATCAGCGAGGTGCTGATGCCCTCTCCCGAGCGGCTGTCGGCCTTCATCGACGGCTGGTCGGCCGGTGTGCTCGAACTCGTCTTCCGGGAAGGGGGCGCCCTCGACAAGATGGTCGGCGACTCGCTGGTCGC
>DYEI01000255.1 GCA_020725765.1 Anaerolinea sp.
GTGGCGGGTGTAGTTCAGGGTGGGGGCAAGCTCTTCTGCGCTACCGGCAGGGCCCCCACCCCCGGCGCCCCGACCCCCGGGTCGGCCTGCGGGCCGACCCGGGGGTCGGGGCCCTTTTTCTCATGGGGTGTTTTGCGGCGGCGCGCGTAGCGTGCCGCCGCAAAACACCCCACTCTACGTATCTCCCCTCCCCAGGCGGACGCCGCGGCGTCCGCCTGGGGAGGGGCAGGGGAGGGGCTGATGACGGCTGGCAGAGTGCTAGATGCCTCAAAACTGAAGTACACCCGGGTGCGGCAAGGGCATTGGTCCATTGACATACCCTACCCCCCTATGCTATAATTCCCATAGAGTATCTACACCTCGCCTCGGGCGCCGCTGCCACGGCAGCCGGCCCCCACCCATCAACAGAACGGTGGCTGAGCATGACCATCAACCGCACTCAGCTTGCAGAGCTTGAGGCCCTCCTCCATGACCGCGTGACCACCGACCTCGACGAGCGGCGTATCTACAGCCACGACGTCGGGACCCTCCCGCGCCTCGTCCGGCCGCTGCTCGGCGCCGCCCTCGCCGATGCGGTGGTCCAACCCCGTACAGAGGCCGAGGTCATCGAGGTGGTCCGCTGGGCCGCGAGGAATCGCGTGCCCCTCACGCCCCGCGCCAAGGCGACCTCCGGGTACGGAGGCTGCATCCCGGCACGCGGCGGAGTCGTCGTCGACCTGAGCCGCTACCGCGGCATCGTGGCCATCGACCCGCAGGCGCAGACGGTGACCGTCCGCGCCGCGACCGTCTGGCGAGACCTCGAAGGGGAGCTTGCAAAGTCGGGCCTCGCCTTGCGCCTGTATCCCTCCAGCGCCCCCTCCTCGACCGTCGGCGGATGGCTCGCCCAGGGCGGCGTCGGCTACGGCTCGTTCCAGTACGGAACGTTCCGTGAGAACGTCGTGTCGGCCAGGGTCGTCATGCCCGGCGGGGAGGTCCGCGCCTTCGAAGGACCCGACCTCGACCTCGTCAGCGACGCCGAAGGGATCACCGGGATCATCCTCGAGGTCACCCTGCGGGTGCGCCCGGCTGCGGAAGAGCGGGTCGCCGCCGCAGCCTTCCCCTCGGCGAAGGCGCTGGCCGCAGCCCTGCGGGCCCTGGCCGCCGAGGCACTGCCGCTCTGGTCGGTGAGCTTTGTCAACCCCAGGATGGTCGAGCTGCGGCGCCAGCTCCCGCCGAGGCTCGAGCACGGGCATCCCGTCCCTGAGCCTCGCCCGGAGCTTCCGGCGGGCTATGTGGTGACCCTGGTCGGTCCGGCCGCTGACTGGGACCAGATCGAGGGCAGGCTGGCCTCCATCATCGAGGCGCGCGAGGGCACCCGCCTCCCGGCCGAGGTGGCCCGGCACGAGTGGGACGAGCGCTTTGACATCATGCACGTCAAGCGCCTCGGGCCCAGCCTCATCCCGACAGAGGTAGTCGTGCCCCTCGACGGGCTCGCCGACACGCTGGAGACGGTCGACCGCCTGGTGCGCCAGCCCCTGGTGATCGAGGGGATGGTCAGCCGGGCACCGGAGAAGGGCTACGAGGTCACGCTGCTCGGGTTCATCCCCCACGACGAGCGCACATTCGCCTACAACCTGGCCTACGCGCTGTCCCTGAGCGTCCTCAAGGCGGCCAAAGCCCGCGGCGGACGGGCCTATGCGACCGGCCTCTACTTTGCCCACGAAGCCCCGTCAGTCCTCGGAGCGGAGCGCGTGGCGCGGCTGCGCGCCCTCAAGGCGCAGGCCGACCCGCAAGGCCTGATGAACCCCGGCAAGGTCCTGCAGCCCAATGCCCTGGGAACCTTCATGGCGATCGCCGAGGCAGCCGAGCCGCTGGCACGCCCGCTGGCGAACCTCGCCCGAGTCCCCATCGGCGAGCAGCTCGAGGGCAAGGCGCGGCGCGGGGTGCCCGCCGATGTGGCCTGGTACGCCTATGCCTGCGCCCAGTGCGGGGCCTGTGTCGACGAGTGCGACCAGTACTATGGCCGCATATGGGAGAGCCAGTCGCCCCGGGGCAAGTGGTACTTTCTGCGAAACCTGATGGAAGGCCGGGGCAGGATGACCCAGGAGTGGGTCGACCGCTTCCTCGCCTGCACAACCTGCGAGCTGTGCCACGTGCACTGCCCGCTGGAGCTGCCCATCGAGCCGGCCTGGCTGCGCATGCGCGGGGCACTGATCCACCAGCAGGGCCGCATGACCTTCCCACCTTTCGAGGTGATGCGAGCCGCCGTCCGCAAGGAGCGCAACATCTGGGCAAGCTATGCGCGCGACCGCGCCGCCTGGATCCCCGAGGACCTGCGCGCACGGATCAAGCCCGAGGCCCAGATCGCCTACTTTGCCGGCTGCACGGCCTCTTTCGTGGAGCAGGACGTTGCCGAAGGGACGGCGCGCCTGTTGGATGCGGCGGGTGTCGAGTTCACCTACATGGGCGAGGATGAGGCCTGCTGCGGCCTGCCAATGCTCGTCGCCGGCAAGTGGGACACGTTCGCCGAGATCGTACGACACAACATCGAGGGGATGCGCGCCCGCGGCGTCCGGACGGTCGTGACCTCCTGCCCGGCCTGCTGGCTCTCCTGGCACACGTACTACAAGGAGTGGGCGCAGAAGCTCGGCCTCGACTATGACTTTGAGGTGCGGCACTACTCCGAGGTCCTCGCGGAGCGCATCCGCGCCGGGGAGTTCCGCTTCCCCAACCCGGTGCCGCTCAAGGTCACCTGGCACGACCCCTGCCACATGGGCCGCGCCGGCGGCATCTACGAGCCGCCGCGCGAGGTGCTGCGCGCCATCCCCGGGCTCGAACTCGTGGAGATGGAGCACAACCGCGAGTGTGCGCACTGCTGCGGCTCGGTGCTGACGCTGGTGGAGAACCCCGATACCGGCAAGGTCATCGGCGACGTGCGGCTGCGCGAGGCCGAGGCGACCGGAGCGCAGGCGGTCATCGCCTCCTGCCCCTGCTGCGAGGTCCAACTCCGGGTCACGGCGCAAAAGACCGGCCGCGACCTGCCGGTCATCGACCTCGCCCACCTCGCCGCCCGTGCCCTCGGCATCGAGATGCAGGACCCGACCGCCTATGCCATGGCGGCCTGGGGCGTCTTTGAGGCCATGATCTGGCTGCTCAAACCCGAGCGCATGGCCGATCTGTTCGAGGAGCTCTTCCCGCCCATGTTCCGGGCCATGCCGGCGCCGATGCTGGGCATGATGAAGCTGGCCAAGCGCGTGCCGGGCATGCTCACTCTCATGAAGCCGATGATGCCCGCCATGATGCCGCTCCTCGTGCCCATGCTCATGCCCAAGGTCATGCCAGACATGCTCGCCGCCGTCGCCCGCCGGGTGCCCATGCCCGCGCACATGCAGGAGCAGATGCCCGACCTCATGCCCGAGGCCATGAAGGGCCTCCTGCCGCAGATGCTGCCCCTCATCACACCCCTCGTCGTGCCGCGGATGATCCGGTACATCCGGGAGGAGCTGTAAGCAAGAGTGGAGTCTGGCCTTTTGAGGTCCTCGCCCTTGACGATTACCTGTATCGCCCGTCAGCAGTCGTGTAGCGGGGCTCGTGCTGCAATGCCCCCACCCCCAAACCCTCCCCCAGGCGGGCACGACGTTCCCGCCTGGGGGGGGGGCCTATCGGACGCACCATGGCTTGAGGTCATCTCGGCGAGTTCTGGACGGTAGATCGGGAA
>DYEI01000256.1 GCA_020725765.1 Anaerolinea sp.
CCAAGGGCAGCCCGAAGGCCCCCCAGCCCCGAATTCATACGGTGGATTCCATGCGCCCTTTGCGCAGCATTCCGCAGAACATCCATGCGTCACATTAGCATCGAAGATGAGGGTGGAGATGAGAGCAACGCCAGTAGAGAACTCTGGCCGGCAGGAGGCGATGGGGAGAGTCTGGCCTCTGGCCGGGCGGCTCGCCCTGCCCGCCATACTGCTCGTGGCCTTTGCCCTGCGCGTGTACCGCCTCGGCGATAAGAACATCTGGTGGGATGAGGGCCTTGCCATCTGGGCCGTGCGCAAGAGCCTGCTTGGCACCACCCTCTGGACCGCCTCGGACGTGCATCCCCCCCTCTACTTCTGGACCCTCTGGGGATGGGTCCGCCTGGCCGGAGAGAGCGAGTTTGCGGCGCGCTTTATCTCCGCCATCTGGGGAATGCTCACGGTGGCGGCCGCCTACGCGCTGGGGGTGCGGATCGGAGGCCGTCGGGTCGGCCTGCTTGGCGCCCTGCTCCTCGCGCTCTCCCGCTTCCACATCTGGTGGTCCCAGGAGATGCGCATGTACATCCTGGCGACCCTGGCAGCCACGCTGACCCTCTACGCCGCTGTTCGCTGGCTCGAGGAGAGTCCGGCAGGGCAGGGCAGAGGGTCGCATGCCTGGCTCGCGGGATACGTCGTCGCTGCCGCCGCCAGCCTGTACACGATCTATGTGGCGGCGCTGGCACCGCTGGTGGCCAACGGGTACGCGGCGGCAGTGCTGGCCCGGCTGCCCGCCCGTGAGCGCCGCCCGGCCGCCCTCCGCTGGCTGGCGGCTCAGGCAGCGGCCGTGCTCCTCTTCATCCCATGGCTCCTCCTCGCCCTGCCACGCATGCGGACCTGGTCGGTCGCAGAGCCCTTCAGCTTTCGCCTGTTCCTCAAGCTCTACGCCGTGCTCCTCAGCCTGGGGATTTCGACCGACATCGAGCGCTATGTGCCCTTCGTGCTCCCCTTTGGAGCAGTGCTCCTCGCGGGCCTCGCAACCCTCGCCCACCGGCGACGCGAGCCGGGGCCTGCCGGAGGCAGGGCAGTCTGGCTGTTCGTGCTGGGGCTGGGGCTCCTGCCGCTGACCATCTTTGTGCTGACGCGGTTCCCGCACCTGTACTACACGCCGAGGGTCGAGGCGCGCTACCTGCTCCTCTTTGCTCCGCTCTTCTGCCTCTTCCTGGCCTGGTCGGCCGTGCGCCTGGCTGCCCGCTGGCGACCGCTGGCGCTGGCGGCCGTCGCCGTGACCCTGGCGCCGATGCTGGTCTTCCTCCCCGGGCACTACACGGACCGGTACCTGAAGGACGACGCGCAGACGATGGCCCACATCCTTGGCGCCTGTGCGCGGCCCGAGGATGCCATCCTGCTGATCTCGGGGAACCGCTACCCCATCTTTGGCTACTACTACGAGCGCATCGTGCCCGCCGAGCGACGGCTGCCGGTCCTTCTCCTCCCGCGCACCTCGTGCTTCACAGAGGAAAATGTGGCCGCCGAGCTTGAGGAGGCCATCGGCGGGCGCCGGCGCCTCTGGGTGGTAGCCTACGAGGTCGGCATACAGGACCCCTCCTTCCTGAGCCTGGCCTGGCTGGATGCGCACTATCCCCGGGCCTTCACCCACCAGATGGGGCACAACGCCCTCATCCTGTATGGAGACGCCGCCGAGCCGCTCGTTGCAGAGCGGGCCGGGCTGCGGCCGCAGCATCGCCTCGCGGTGCAGGCAGGTGGCCTCGAGCTCCTCGGCTATGACCTGCCAGCCATCGAGTATCAGGCGGGCGATACGGTGGACCTCGGCCTCTACCATGCAGGCGAGGCCCCGGCAGCGGTGCGGATCGACTGGATGCGCAGCTCGGGTGAGCTGCTCGATAGCGTAGAGCAGGAGTGGTCGCCGACCGGCTCCGCCGCCCGGCGAGCTACAGCCCGCTTCGACGTCTGGCCCTGGTATCCTGCGGGGGATACAGAGTTCCTGCTAAGGTGGTCCGGGGCGGATGGAGCCTCGCACAGTCTACGAGTGGCAGGGCCCTACGTCCGCTCAGGTCCGGGCTCCATCCGCGTCGAGGGCATCCCGCAGCCTCTGGAGGCTACGCTGGCCGGGGGGGTCCGTCTGCGGGGGTTCGACCTGCACCGGCCCATCCGCGAAGGGGTTGCCGAGGCCCGGCCCGGAGAGGAACTGGTCCTGGACCTCTTCTGGGAGGCGACGGAAGCGGTTGGGCAGGACTATACCGTCTTCACGCAGCTGGTCGGCTCGGCTCACAATCCCGATACGGGCGGGCCGGTCTGGGGGCAGCACGATGGTCCACCGGTAGGTGGCTCGTATCCGACGGGGCGGTGGAAGCCAGGGCAGACGATCGTCGACCGGCATGTGCTCAAGATCGACCCGGATGCGCCGGCCGGCGAGTACGAGCTGCATGTCGGCATGTACCTGCTGGCGACGCTGGAGCGGCTGCCGGTGCAGCGCGCCGATGGGAGCACGGGCGGCGACCACATCGTGCCGGCACGTCTGCGCGTGATCCGCTGAGGGCAGCGCTGCCCTTTCGGTCCCTTCCACAGCCGGGCTGGCCCGCCCGAGGGCTGGTCGCGCTGCGCATGCCACCCCCGGCGCGCGCGGCGCGTCGGGAAGCTTGCGTGAGGGTTCCGGTGAGGGCTGTGCCAGAGGGCTCATTCGCCGGTAGGGTGCAGTTCAGAACTGGGCATTTCGCGCCCTGCTGGCCGTCACCAGCCCCTCCCCCGAGTCGGCCTGCAGGCCGACTCGGGGGAGGAGACGCCGGGGGTGGGGACCCTGCCAGCATCGCAGGTGAGCCTGCCCCCAGGGTGAACTGCACCCTCGCCGGTACCCAGGCTTGACCCCTTGCTCCAAAGGTGGCATACTCTGCGCTGCTTTACAGACCTTTCGCCAGGAATCGACCCAGGGAGGCCTTCCGTGACCCACAGGCGAGGCCTCGGCCTCACCCTTTCCCTGCTGCTCGCTGCTGCGCTGCTCGCTGCCTGCCGCCCGGCATCAGCCCCATCCCCGGCAATGCAGTCCCCGGGCGCGCACGCGGGAACGGCTGCGGCACCCGGGGTGAGCCCCGCTGCTCCCACACCCGCTCTGCTGCCGGGCCCGACTCTCGAGCCCACACAGGCGATCGCGCCCTCCCCAGAGCCCCTCGAACCGACACCGCTGCCCGGCAACTGGTCGCTAGTCAGCCTGCGAGGGGATGCCCTCTTCGTGGGAGACGCCTGGGGGGCCGAAAGCACGCAGGTCCTCTCCCTTGGGGACGCGGTCAGCACGGCCCTCCGCGGCAACCAGCTCGCATACGTTGCCTCTGGCAGCATACTCCTCGCGGAGCTGGACGGGTCCGCGCCGCGTCGGCTCGCCGACGCGCCGCCCTCCTTCCTGCTCGGCCCCGACCTGATCTGGACCGGTGACGGCCAGGCCCTGCTGACCATCGCCGACCGAGAGGACGCCACGGCCACCCAGACGGGCGCCTCCATCGACATCGGTGTGGTCACCCTGAGCGATGGCACCTGGCGGCCGGGCCTGGCCCTGGCCGACCGGGCGGGCGCGACCATCCTCCAGGCCCCTGCGGCCGGCGGGCAGGTGCTCCTCGTGGCCTGGGGTACAGAGCCTGCCTTTCAGGAAGTGCTGCGCTACGACCTGAGCACCGGCGAACTCCTGGCAGCTATTCCCATGGCCGGGCAGGGGGAGGTCATCCCCTCGCCGGACGGGCGATTTGCGCTCACGAGCCTGTTCGACCAGGCCCGCGGGGCCACCACCGACCTGCTCTACGACCTGACCGACCCGGGCCTCGGCCTGCGCCAGCGCCTGACCCTTCCCGCCGGCGCCCACTCGGCAAGCCATGTCTGGTCGCCCGATAGCCGACGCATCGCCTATATCCTCCGTCAGAGCCGCGCGCCCGGCGCCGAAGGCGAGACGGCGGGCCAGGGCCTCGGCATCTGGATCTGGGACCTTGAGGGACAGCGGACAACCAAAGTCGCTGATGCCTACGATCCGGCCGGTGGCCCTGTCGCCTGGACCCCCGATGGGCGCCACCTGATCTACCGGCAGGCCGACCCCTCGGGCGCCTATGCCTGCTATGCCCTTGACCTGGAGACCGGCGCCTCCCGCCGCCTGCCACTCGACCCGGCCAGCCGCATCCTGGGATGGATCCCGACCCCGGCCGGCTGAGCAGCCTCAGGCCGCTCTCGCCACGGGCAGGTTCAAGGGCGGACAGCCTTCTGCGGTCGTGGGGCGAGAGCACGGCCCCTGGAGGGAACCCCCACCCCTGACCCCTCCCGCGCCGCGGAGGCGGGGAATCCACAATGGGAGGGGGTGGAGTTTGGCCTTTTGAGGTCCTCGCCCCTCACTATTGCATCCGTCGCCCGTCA
>DYEI01000257.1 GCA_020725765.1 Anaerolinea sp.
CGGCTCCGCGAGATGCTGCGCAGGCTACGGGCGCCTACGCTCCCCCAGGCCGCTTGTCGGTAATGGATAGCGCTGCAGCGGGGGCGGGGCACTTGCAGAAACAAGCGCGCTGGCGTCCGTCAGGCTAGCGCCCATGGGGGCGCGGGGTGGGGGCAGCAACCGCACGTGTGGCGCCACATCACCCTTCAGGGCCGCCGGGGCAGGCGGCAAGGGACCAGGACCTGAAAAGACCGGACTCAAGGATAGCGCGGGCGAGGCGTCGCCTCGCCCGTTCCGCCCTCCGCGGCCATCTCACGGCCGCTTACGCCGCCTGCCTGTTCTCCTGCGTGGGGGAATGGTAGGGGGCTGGCGACGATGCGGCGTGGACCCCCTACCGCTCTCTCGACACTTCCCTTCAGGCGTCAAACAGCGCGGTGCTCAGGTACCGCTCGCCCGTGTCGGGGGCGATGGCGACGATGAGCTTGCCTGCGTTCTCAGGTCGCCTGGCTACCTCGACCGCGGCGTGGACGGCCGCGCCTGCCGAGATCCCTACGAGCAGCCCCTCTTCGCGGGCAAGCCTGCGCCCCATGGCGAGGGCGTCCTCGTTCGTCACCTGGATCACCTCGTCGATCACCTCCCGGTTCAGGACGGCCGGTATGAACCCGGCGCCGATGCCCTGAATCTTGTGCGGCCCGGGCTTGCCTCCAGATAGCACCGGCGAGGCAGCTGGCTCAACGGCGATGGCCCGGAAGGCCGGCTTGCGAGGCTTGATCACCTCGGACACGCCCGTGATCGTGCCCCCTGTACCTACGCCGGAAACCAGTATGTCGACCTGCCCGTCGGTATCGTTCCAGATTTCCTCTGCCGTCGTGCGGCGATGAATCTCGGGGTTGGCAGGGTTCTCGAACTGCTGCAGCATGAGAGCTCCGGGAGTGCTGGCCACGATCTCCTGCGCACGGCGGACGGCGCCGGCCATTCCCTCTGTGCCGGGGGTCAACACGAGTTCTGCGCCGAGGGCGGCGAGAAGCTTGCGGCGCTCGATGCTCATCGTCTCCGGCATGGTGAGGATCAGCCGGTAGCCACGGGCTGCGGCAACAAAAGCGAGGGCGATGCCGGTGTTGCCGCTGGTCGGCTCGACAAGGACGGTGTCGGGCCCGATCTGCCCGCTGCGCTCGGCGGCCTCGACCATGCTGACGCCGATGCGGTCCTTCACGCTGTGGAGCGGGTTAAAGCTCTCCAGCTTGGCGACGACGGTCGCCTCTGCGCCTGCCGTGACCCGGTTCAGGCGGACAAGGGGGGTGCGGCCGATCAGCTCTGTGACGTCGTTGGCGATGCGCATGCTGGGTTCCTCCTCTAGATGTGGTACATGGGGGCTGCCTCGCGCTCCTCTTCGGCCCGGGCGAGGTCGGCGAGGGTCGTGCCCTTTAGAATGGACCGTGTTGCGGCGTCGACCTGCTCGAAGACGTCCCGCAGGACGCAGCGGTCCCGCTCAGGGCAGGTGGTGGCCTCGGGGTCTGCGCAGGGCGCGGGGGAGGTCGAGCCTTCGAGGGCCTCGATGGCTTCGAGGAGGGTGATCTCCTCAGGCCGACGGGCAAGCTGATGCCCGCCGCGAGGCCCGCGCCCGCTGTGCAGGAGCCCGGCGTGGCGCAGGCTGAGCAGAATCTGCTGCAGGAACTGGGCCGGGACCTGCCGGCGCGCGGCGATCTCGGTCGACTGGATGGGACCCTGCCCGTAGCGCCGGGCTAGCTCGAGCAGGGCGTGAAGGCCGTAGTCGGTCTTTTGAGAGAGGCGCATGGGCTATTCCTTACTTTCTTGGTCGGAAAAGTCGACAACTCTATCATAGCAGAGATTGCGGGATCTGTCAAGGGGTCGGGCAGGCAGGGTGCATCCAAGATGCGTCGGTGCCCGGGCCGCAGCCGGGTGTTTTGCTGGGGCACAGTCCAGCCCTACCCCGGGACGGGGGTTTGGCGGTTGGCGCGCCTGGCCGCCAGACCCCCAGCAAAAGGTCCTGCACCGGGCTTGTGCAAAGCGTAAGGCCCGGTCGCCGTCAGAGCGTC
>DYEI01000258.1 GCA_020725765.1 Anaerolinea sp.
AGCGTAAGGCCCGGTCGCCGGCAGTGCGTCCCCTGCAGGCTGCCTGACCGCGAATCTGCTGACTGATCTTGGATGTACCTTGCCCCCCGCATTCATTGCCACGAAGGCTACCTTGTGTTATAATCGACTCACCTGCGGGTCTGTGATTCGTCCCGGAGATACACCCAAGGCCGATCCCGGAGGACTCGATGGCTGCCCCTCTCGGCAAGCGCATGCTGAACTACTTTGACCTTCGCACGCCGTTGCGCGGGCCACGGGGGGATTTTCGCGCGGCAGGCACAGGTACAGGCTGGGCCTGGCAAAGGGACCTCTGGCCCCTGGTTGTCTATGCTGCGGGCATAGCCGGCGTGCTGGCCAAGCAGTGGTACGACGCCTACCAGCAAGGCCAGATGCTTGACCTCCAGCCTTCGACCTTCATCCTGGCCGTAGTGGTCAGCGCCGTAACCTTTCCGGCAACCTACCACAGCCTGCAGGTAGAGAGCAAGCCCGGCCTGCAGCTCTTTCTCGCCATACAGAACGGCTTCTTCTGGCAGACCGTTCTCGGGCAGATCATGCGTTGACCCACCCGCGCATCGAGCAAGCTGCGTGGCCTTACGGCTTCCGAAGTCCTCCGGACTTCGGAAGCTTCGTGTTTGGATGGATGCCATGCCTGCATTTGAGCTGGTCACAGACCTGAGGCCTACAGGCGATCAGCCTCAGGCCATAGAGCGCCTGGTCGAAGGCCTGCAGCGCGGAGACAGGCACCAGACGCTGCTGGGAGCGACGGGAACCGGCAAGACCTTCGTCATGGCCAACGTCATAGCCGCCGTCCAGCGGCCCACGCTGGTCATCGCCCACAACAAGACGCTGGCTGCCCAGTTATACGCCGAGTTCCGAGACTTTTTCCCGCGCAACGCAGTCGAGTACTTTGTCTCCTACTACGACTACTACCAGCCGGAGGCCTACCTCCCGCGCACCGATACGTACATCGAGAAAGACGCCTCGATCAACGAGGAGATCGAGCGCCTGCGGCTCGCAGCTACTTCGGCGCTGTTGACCCGGCGCGATGTGATCATCGTCGCCTCCGTCTCCTGCATCTACAGCCTTGGCGATCCGGAGGAGTACGGGCGCGAGGTGCTGCAGCTGGCAAGGGGCCAGAGCTCCGGGCTCAGCAGGATTCTGCGCCACCTCGTCGAGATCCACTACGAGCGCAATGATGCCGCCCTCAGTCCCGGCAAGTTCCGCGTCCGCGGAGACACACTGGAAGTCCAACCCGCCTACGGCGAAACAGCTTACCGCATCGAGTTGTGGGGCGATGAGATCGAGCGTCTCCTCGAGGTCGACCCGCTCACCGGCGAGGTGCTCGCCGAGCACGACACGCTCAGCATCTTTCCTGCCAAGCACTTTGTCACGCCACAGGAAAAGCTCGCCCTCGCGCTCGCTGACATCGAGGCCGAGCTGGAAGTGCGCCTTGCCGAGCTCCGCGCGCAGGACAAGCTCCTCGAAGCCCAGCGGCTCGAGCAGCGCACACGCTACGATATCGAGATGCTGCGAGAGGTCGGCTACTGCTCTGGCATCGAGAACTACTCCCGGCATCTCTCCCGGCGCAAGCCCGGCGACCCGCCATGGACGCTGCTCGACTTTTTCCCCGAGGATTTCTTGCTGATCATTGATGAGTCGCACATGACCGTGCCGCAACTCCATGGCATGTACAATGGCGACCGCTCCCGCAAAGAGGTCCTCGTCGAGTACGGCTTCCGGCTGCCGTCCGCGCTCGACAACCGGCCACTTACCTTCGAAGAGTTCGAGGCGCGAATCGGCCAGGTCATCTACACCTCAGCCACGCCCGGACCTTACGAGCGCGAGCACAGCACCCAGATCGTCGAGCAGATCATCCGTCCCACCGGCCTCGTCGACCCCGAGGTCATCGTGCGCCCCACGCGCGGACAGATCGACGACCTGATCCGGGAAATCAACGCCCGCGTCGAGCGCCACGAGCGTGTCCTCGTGACGACCCTCACCAAGCGCATGGCGGAGGACCTTGCCGACTATCTCCGCGAGATCGGCATCAAGGTCCATTACCTTCACTCGGAGATCGTCACCCTCGAGCGGGTCGAGATCCTGCGGGACCTCCGTCTCGGCGAGTACGACGTAGTCGTCGGCATCAACCTCCTCCGCGAGGGACTTGATCTCCCGGAGGTCTCTCTGGTCGCCATCCTCGATGCCGACAAAGAGGGCTTCTTGCGCTCCTCCACCTCGCTGATACAGACGATGGGCCGGGCGGCGCGCCACGTGAATGGCCAGGTCATCATGTACGCCGACACGATCACAGACTCGATGCGTGAGGCTATCGAGGAGACGAATCGTCGCCGCCAGATTCAGCGCGAGTACAACGAGCGGCACGGCATTGTGCCGGCCAGCATCGTCAAAGAGATTCGCGACCTGACCTCCCGGGTGCGCACCGCGGCCGCCGCGCAGGCCGAAGGGCCCGAGTTGGCCAGGATACCGCGTGATGAGGCCTTCCGCCTCATCCGCGAGCTTGAGAAGCAGATGAAGCAGGCCGCCGCAGCGCTCGAGTTCGAGAAGGCGGCCCTCCTGCGCGACCAGATCATGGAGCTGCGGCACAGTCTCGAAGAGGAAAGCGACCTGCCCGAGTGGGAAAAGTTCCGTGCCCTCGAGAAGCGCTGCTCTGCACCACCAAGCATGCGTGGACGGGCATGAGCGTGGCAACGGCAATTGGCTATCCCTCCTATCTGCGCCTCCAGGAGAGCGGAGCGCTCCATGATCGCGTGGAGGCTGCACAGCGCCTGCTTGCCCCATGCACACTATGCCCAAGGCGCTGCAGGGTGGACCGCATAGCGGGGGAGATGGGCTACTGCCGCTCGGGGGCAACCGCCCGTGTCGCGAGCTGGAACCGCCATCCCTGGGAAGAGCCTCCCATCAGCGGGACCCGCGGCTCGGGGACGATCTTTTTCTCAGGCTGCACCGGGGCGTGCATCTTCTGCCAGAACTACCCCATCAGCCAGCTCGGCGTCGGGCAGGCTGCCGATGCCTCCCGGCTGGCATCGATGATGCTCGAGCTACAGGCGCGGGGCTGCCACAACCTCAACCTGGTAACCGGCACCCACTTTGTGCCACAGGTTCTGGCAGCGCTCGAGATCGCAATCTCTCAGGGCTTCCGGCTGCCCCTCGTCTACAATACGAGCGGCTACGAGAGCGTTGAGACCCTGCGGCTGCTCGACGGCATCGTGGATGTGTACCTGCCAGACTCCAAGTACGCCGACGATGAGGTCGCCCGAAGGCTCTCGGGCTTTCGCCGCTATGTGCACTTCAACCGCCTGGCCCTGCTCGAGATGTTCCGGCAGGTCGGGGCAGACCTGGTGCTGGATTCGGACGGTCTCGCCGTGCGCGGGATGATCGTCCGCCACCTGGTGCTGCCAGACGGCCTGGCCGGAAGCGCCGAGGTCGCCCGCTGGCTGGCAGCGAACCTGTCCCCGCGGATCCATGTGAGCATCATGGGGCAATACTTCCCGGCCCATCGCGCCGTTGGCGACCCGGTACTCGGCAGAAAGATCACGCCCGAGGAGTACGAGGCCGCCGTCGAGGCCTTCATAGACGCCGGCCTCGAGACGGGATGGCGACAGGAGCAGGACGAATGATCGGCGCCCCTTGAGGCGCGACAGACCTTTGGGAGGATACCAGATGCGGGTGTTGATGTTTTCGTGGGAGTTTCCGCCCCACGTCGTAGGCGGCCTGGGGGAGCACGTCGCCAATCTCGTGCCGACCCTCGCGAGCGAGGGCCTCGAGGTACACCTGGTCACGCCCCGGTGGGCCGGCGGGCCCAGCGAGGAGCAGGGCGAGGGCTACGTCATTCACCGCGTAGACCCGCCCACTTTCGACGCCCCCGATATCTATACCTCGGCCTGGCAGACCAACCTCGCCATGGAGAAGCACGCCGAGAACCTGTGGCACTCGACCGGGCCCTTCGACCTCGTTCACGCCCACGACTGGCTCGTCGCATTCGCACCCGTTGCCCTCAAGCGCAGCCTCAAGACGCCACTCGTCGCCACCATCCATGCGACTGAGCGCGGCCGGGGCCGCGGCCACCTCAGCAGCGACGTCCAGCATGCCATCAACAATGCCGAGTGGTGGCTGACGTACGAAGCATGGCGGGTGATCTGCGCCAGCCGCTTCATGGCCCAGGAGGTAACCAGCTACTTTCAGACGCCCACCGACAAGATCGACGTCATCCCCAATGGCGTCAACGCCGACGCCTTTGCCCGCTGGCGCGGTCAGGACCTTTCGACCTTTCGCGCGATGTATGCGCTGCCCGAGGAGGACATCGTCTTCTATGTAGGGCGACTGGTGTACGAGAAGGGCGTGGGCATCCTGCTGGAGGCGATCCCGCGCGTCCTTCAGGAGTACCCTCGCGCCAAGTTCGTCATTGCCGGGACGGGACCCGCCGCCGAGGAGCTCCGGAGCCGCGCCGCGCTGCTCGGCGTGGCCCAGAAGGTCCTCTTTACCGGCTTTATCCCCGACGAGGACCGCGACCGCCTCTACTGCGTCGCAAGCTGCGCGGTCTTTCCCAGCCTGTACGAGCCCTTTGGAATCGTGGCGCTGCAGGCGATGGCTGCCCGCACGCCGGTCGTTGTCAGCGAGGTCGGCGGCTTGGCGGAGGTCGTCAGACACGCCGAGACCGGAATCACTGTGTATCCCAACAACCCGGAATCACTGGCCTGGGGGATTCTGCATACCTTGCTCCGGCCAGACTGGGCCCAGCAGCGGGCGGAGAACGCCTATCGCGTCATCCTCGAGCAGTACAGCTGGCCGGTGATAGCCCGGCGCACAGCCGACGTCTACCGCCGGGTCATTGAGGAGCGAGCCCGCGCGCCCTGGTGAGGGCGCCCGCAGTCACTCGGAGGATATGGCGGCCTCGGCCCCAATGACGCCGCGCACCAGCCGCGGCCGCCGAACCGGGTAGCCGCTCCAGCTATAGGCAGCCAGAACCTCCTCGGTTGCCCGGTGCAGCGAGGCCTCATCGGCGGCATGCACCGTGAAGAGCGGCTCGCCCGGCCGAACCCTGTCCCCCACCTTCTTGTGCAGGACAACCCCTACCCGGTGATCGATCGGCGCCCCCTTACGCTCGCGACCGGCACCCAGCAAGAGCGTCGCAAGCCCCACCTTCTCGGCATCGAGCCCCGCCACGTACCCCTCCCTCGGAGCCGCCACCGGCACGACGATTGGCGCCCGGGGCAGGACCGCCCATGGGTCATCAACGACCCTTGGGTCCCCGCCCTGGCACTCGACCATCTCACGGAGCCTGGCCAGAGCGCGCCCGGAGCGGAGCGTTTCCCTCGCCAGCTCACGCGCTCCACTCAGATCACGAGCACATCCACCGAGGAGGAGCATGTGCGCCGCCAGCACCACGCAGTGCGCGCGCAGGTCCGCCGGGCCGCGGCCACGGAGCGCCTCGACGGCCTCCGCCACCTCCAGGCTGTTTCCGACGGCATATCCGAGGGGCTGATCCATACTCGCGAGGACGGCCACCACGCGGCGGCCAGCACGCCTGCCGACGTCCACCATGAGTTCGGCCAGCCTCCGGGCGCTCCCGAGGTCCTTCATGAAAGCGCCGCGCCCAACCTTCACATCCAGAACGATCACGTCAGCCCCGGCGGCGAGCTTTTTGCTCATGATGGAGCTGGCAATCAACGGGATGCTGGGCACAGTTGCGGTGGCATTGCGCAGCTCGTAGAAAAGCCCGTCAGCCGGCGCAAGCTCGGCCGTCTGCCCTGAGATAGCCACCCCACACCGGGCCACCTGCGCGATGAAGCGATCCACGCTCAGGCTCACCTCGAATCCCGGAATCGACTCGAGCTTGTCGAGCGTCCCGCCCGTGAAGCCGAGGCCCCGTCCGGACATCTTGCCCACAGGCAGGCCGGCTGCAGCGACGAGAGGTGCCACGACCAGGGTCGTCTTGTCACCCACCCCACCGGAGGAGTGTTTGTCAGCTACCACGGGAGCTACCGACCGCAGGGAGAGCGTCCGCCCACTGGTGGCCATGGCCAGCGTCAGGTCGGCCGTCTCGCGCGCATCCATCCCTCTGAGCACCACAGCCATCAGCCACGCTGCGGCCTGATAGTCCGGTATCTCACCGCGAACATACCCGTTGACGAAAAAGCCGATCTCCTCGGTCGTGAGGGTCTGGCCATCTCGCTTCCTGGCAATTATGTCAACGGCTCGCATGTCGCCCTCCGGGCCGAGAGCAGCGGCACGCAGCACATCCTCCCACAGGGCTCGCCTGCCCTGCGGCCGAGGCCGGTCGGATGTGCGCCGCTCCGGCTACTGCTGGTACCTGGTCATATTCAGCAGATGCTCTTCGAACGTCTCCGCAAAGGCGTGCGACCCGTCGCCTTTGGAGACAAAGTAGAGGTAGTTCGTTCGCGCGGGATCGGCCACGGCCTCGATGGAAGCAAGGCCGGGGCTGCAGATCGGCCCGGGGGGCAACCCGGGATAGAGGAAGGTATTATAGGGCGAGTCGACTTCCTTGGCATCCTCTGCGAGCATCGGCGTCCACCATCGGTTGGATGCGGCATCGAACCCTTTGGCGTACGAGACGGTTGGGTCCGCTTGTAGGAACATACCGTGATCGAGGCGGCTCAGAAATACGCCCGCGATAAGGGCCCGCTCCTCGGGTACCACCGCCTCGCGCTCCACAATCGCTGCCAATGTGATAGCCTCATAGATCGACATGCCCTGGGTCGTGAGCTTTCTCCGGATCTCGGGCGTCACTCTCCGGTCAAAGTTGCGCAGCATGAGGTCAACGATGGCCACAGGGGTAGCATCGGCCGGAAACTGGTACGTGTCGGGGAAAAGAAACCCCTCGACCCCCGGCGGTGCGTCGTCCGGCCGATCTTGTAGCCAGGAGTAGGGGTAATCGTTTCGGCGCATCAGCACGAGGAACTCTTCCTTGCTCCCGAGTCCGGCCTCGGCCAGCCTCTCGGCAACCTGCTCCATCCGCCACCCCTCAGGGATCGTCACCGTCACCGCCCGCACCCGCCCGTGCTGGAGTTCGGTGAGAACCTCCTCCATAGTCATTCCGGGCGACAGCTCGTACTCTCCCACCTGCAGCGCGTGGTCAACCCCACGGTAGCGGGCCAGTGCAGCAAAGACGCTCCCATTGCGGATGAGGCCCTCCGCCTCCAATCGCGGTCCGATGGTTGCCGCCGTATCCCCGGGAGCAACGTCGAATCGCACCCTCTCCGCGCTCCCAGGATCGACGGGGTGCTTGATGTCACTCTGATGGAGGGCGAGGTAAAGGCTCAGAAGCAACCGGGTGAAGGAAGTGCCCTCGGGCTGCTCTGCAGCCTCCGGCGTCGGCGCTGCGCTGGCTGCCGGTTTGCGCCCGAGGACCGTCCACAGTCCCGCCCCTGCGATTCCGATGACCGCAGCCACAGCCACCAGGAACAGAGCAACACGTGCCAGAGCACGCCATCTACTGCCCAACTGAACGCTCCCTTTCCTCGACTGCATTCAGATAGCTCTGCAGGATCACGGCAGCCGCCACTGCATCGAGCCGTCCGCGGTACTGCCGCGACGTCTCCCCCGACTCATGCAGAATCCGCTCAGCTTCTGCAGTCGAAAGTCGTTCATCCCACAGCATGACGGGCACAGGGAGATGCGCAGCCAGGCCCGCCGCGTACCGCTCCACGCGCCGCGCCTGCGGCCCGACCTCCCCACTCAGCTCCAGCGGGTGGCCCACGATGACCAGATCGGCCTCGTGCTCGCGGACAAGCCCGGCGATCGCCTCATAGTCGCGCTCTTTGCTCTTTCGAACGATTACCGTGAGCGGCCTCGCCCAGTGGCCGAGCGGGTCACTGATCGCCACGCCCACCCGGCGGTCGCCTACGTCGATCGCCAGCACGCGCACTCAGATGCCTCCGCTCAACTGCACGTTGATGTGCGAAGGTATCGGCGGGAGGAAGGGCCACCACGTTGGGGTAACCCTTATCTCTGGTACCTGTCTGAGGTCATACTCGGCGACGAGCCATCCGGCAGCACGCCGCGGGTCCTTGGCCGCGATGCGCCCACTGACGCTCCGCAGATCGATCGAGGGCACCAGCAGGGCACGTGCGCGTGCACGGAACCGCACCGTCCCGCCCTCCACGTCAGCCTTGCCGACCGGCTGCTCGACCATCAGGCTGGCCTCATTCACCACCAGGCCGCCACGCCTGGCGGCCTCCAGCCGGCGGGCCATCACCTGCCTGACGGCCTCGCCATTCACCGCCAATCCGCTGACGGTGACCCTCATCGTCAGGCCCACCATCTCGGCCGGCTCATCGACCTGCCGGTCAAAGGTCTCCTCGGCGATCGCCACCTCAAGCGAATCGGGTGGCACCCACTCGCCGGGGTTCAGTCCCTTGATGAGTTGGTCGTAGGATTCCTGCTGCAGCCGCTGCATCAGCGAGGCGCGCAGGCGGTCGTGGTCCTCGCGCGCCACCACGCTCTCGCGCCGCTCGCCGCCTCCGTGCGTGGGCTTGTCGTTGAGCACTTCCACCTGGTAGCTCGGCTCGCCCTCGACCACCCGAATGGTCAGGGCACTGACATTGCCGCCGGCGCCCGGCTCAAACGCCATGATCGGGGCCCGCGCCGTAGCCCCAAAGCCCGCGGGGACCTTTACGTCGAGCAGCGTGTAGAACCGGACGGGTACCCCGTCGCTCGTGCGCACCACCGTGCCCTTGGGGACGGTCACCTCGTCCGTCGTCTTGTTGGCAAAGACGACCTCGCCGCTTGCGTACTGGTCCGGCGTGCTCCGTCGACCCGTCGCCTGCCCGGTCTCCTGGCCTACAATCTCGATCTGCACCTGCCGGGCGGGGATCAGCCCGTGCTGATGGTCCGGCTCCGGGATGTCCGCACTGGCCACGAGGTCTGCTTCGGTACTCATGCTATCCCCGGGGAGGTCGAGATACACCGTCGCCCTCGGCAGCCAGACCGCGGCACCGACGAGGAGCACGAGGACGAGGCCGATGGCAGCGAGCACGGATCGGGGCCTCGGGCTCCATCCGGGTGCGGACGCCCGGAGGCCGCGAGCAATGCCGCTCGGGGTGTAAGGGCGCCAGGGAATGTGGCTTGCCTCGAGAGCATCGACGACGCGCCGCTTCGGGCGTGCTGCCTTGACGCGGTGCGCTCCCGCTTCGCTGCTCACGGTGCGCATGCCCAGCGAGCGCGCCAGCCGCGCGGCACGCCCATCCGTGACGATCACCACGTCCAGCGCGAGGCCCTGTGCGATGTGTCGAATGGCGTTCAGGCTCACCTCGCTGCACAAGAGGTCACTGTCCGCTGGAATGACCAGCGCCACCTCGCGAGATCGCGCCTGTTCAAGCTTGAGCCGGACGACGGGGATGCCGTCCCCCCTCTCCAGCCGCACGGTTTCTCTCACAGAGGTCTTCCCCCTGGTATGCGCCATCGAGAGCTAACGACGAAGAGCCAGTCCCGGTGATTGTAGACTATCGAAGAGGGCATGTCAAACGTTTTCAGGACACCCTCGGCACCCGGGCCAGTATCTCCGAGACGACCTCATAGCCGATCGTACCGAGGCGGTCCGCCACCTCATCGACGGTGATGCGGTCCCGGCCCTGCGTGCCAATCAGCACGACCTCGTCCCCCTGCCGCACGCCCGGGATTTCCGTCACATCGATCATGGTCTGGTCCATGCACACGCGCCCCACGATGGGTGCGCGCTGTCCGCGGACCAGCACCTCTCCCCAATGGCGCGGCCCCCGTCGAAAGCCGTCGGCATAGCCGACCGGGATCACCGCGATCAGGCTTTCCCGCGGAGTGCGGTAGGTGCAGCCATAGCTGATATAGCTCCCTGCGGGCAGCCGCTTCACCTGTGCGATCTGAGTCTTGAAGGTCAGGGCCGCCCGAAAGCCCGGCGGACAGGGGACCTCCTTCGAGGGATTCAGCCCGAACAGCGCGATCCCGGCCCTGACCATGTCGAACCGGGCTTCCGGCATGGCCAGCGCCGCGGCGCTGTTGGCTGCGTGCACCAGGGGAGGCCGGAGCCCCTCTCGCTCCAGCGCCGCAATGACCTGCTGGAAACGATCGAGCTGGAGCCGGGTGTAGCTCTGATCGGCGCTATCGGCGTTGGCGAGGTGCGTGAAAAGTCCCTCGACCGAGAGACCCGGCAGCTCCCGCAGGATCCGGACCAGGTCCGGCACTTCTTCGGGGAGCAGCCCCAGCCGGCCCATGCCCGTATCCACTTTGACGTGCACTCGCGCCCGCCTCCCAAGCTCGTGCGCCGCGCGGCTGAGGGCCTCGGCGGTCTCGAGGGAAAAGACCGTCGCATCCACACCCTGCTCGATCACCTCACGCGCCTGCCAGGGGGGCGTGTACCCGAGGATCAGGATGGGCACCTCGAGCCCTGCCTCTCGCAGGACGAGCGCCTCGCTCAGGCAGGCCACGCCAAGCCACGACGCACCGTTGTTCACGGCCGTCCGCGCGACCTTGACCGCCCCGTGCCCATAGCCATCAGCCTTGAGAACCGCCATCAGCTGCACCCGGGGCCCGATGAGCGCGCACAGCTCGCGGGTGTTGTGGGCGATCGCCTCCAGGTCGATCTCTACCCAGGTCGGGCGCGTCGGGCGTTTTCGGCGCACCGTCTGCCACGCCGGCCCCTGACGCACCAGCAAGGCGTCCGCCCGTGAGGGGTCTGCGAGGAGCCCGCGCACGACCGCCTCCAGACGCGTCTCCGCCGATCCCTTGACCAGGACCGCAGCCCCGGGCGGGGTCAGCACCTCGACCGCCCGCAGCGCATCCTCGGGCGTGTAGGTGATCCGCACTCGCTCAGAGTCGAGGCCACTCCTGATAGCCTCGAGGGCGGCCAGGCGCATCCGCTCACCGCAGGTCACCAACGCATGAGCGACGGACGCCGCGCGCCACCCGGCCTCCCTGTGCGCGCCCTCCTCCTCGCGACCGAGGCCCGGCATATCGCCAAGGACTACCGTCGTCGGCCGGCCCAGGCCCGCCACGACGTCCAGCGCAGCCGCCACTCCCGCAGGAGTAGAGCTGTAGGAGTCGTCCAGCACCAGGGTCTCGTTGCGGCCCGGGAGCGGCCGCAGGCGCCCCGGCAGCGGCTCCAGCGCCTCCAGTGCCTCGGCGATATCTCCCATATCGAGGCCGTAGATCAGGCCGACGGCGAAGGCGGCAAGCACAGCGTAAACGTTGTGCCGGCCCAAGAGGCCGCAGCGCACCCTCTGCCTCCGCCCCCCGACCTGGACGACGAGGCTCAGCCCGTCCTTCTCTGCCTGCACGTCCTCGGCGCGCACCGCCGCCCCCGACCCGAGCCCGATGCGCATGACCCCTGACACAGCGCGCTCTGCCATGGCTGCCACCATTGGGTCATCGCAGTTCAAAACAGCCCACCCGTCTGGGGGTAGGCTCTCGACGAGCCTGCCCTTCTCGGCCGCGATGCCCTCAAGGGAGCCCAGATTGTCCAGGTGGGCCCGGCTCACATTGAGCACCACGCCGTGCCGGGGGGAGGCCATCGACACCAGCTCCGCCATCTCACCAGCCGAGTCACAGGCCATCTCGAGAACCGCCAACCGGTGCTCCGGCAGCAGCTCGCCAAGCCCTATCGGGAGCCCCAGGCGCCCACTATAGTTGGCGGGGCTCCGAAACACGGGCTGCCTGCGGCTCAGCACGAGGGCGATGGCTTCCTTTGCAGTGGTCTTGCCAACGCTGCCCGTCACGCCAATGACCTCGACGCCCTGCCGGCGCAGCACAAATCGGGCCCAGTCCGCCAGAGCCGCCTGGGTGTCCTCGACCAGCACGCAGGTCGCCATCGGAGCCTCCGGACCCGGCGGGCGCTCGCAGAGAACCCCCTGCACCCCAGCCTGGCAGGCGTGGGCGATATAGTCGTGCCCATCGCCCCAGGCCGTGCGCAGAGCTACGAAGAGCTGCCCGGGCACCGCCTGGCGCGAGTCGTGGCAGAACCCCGTGAACTGCGTCGCCCCGACCGCGCCGTGGACGCTTCCCCCGGTCGCCTGAAGCAGATCGGCCAACTCGATCATCTCGCCTCCGTCCGCGCGATTGTACCATGGCCCATACACTCGGGCAACACCGCCCACGGGAATCGACACCCCCGAAGCCTTGTGCTATAATCGGTCATGTTCAGGGGACCGCCTGGGTCACAGGGTTCCACCGACGGAGGAATGCATTGACAGTCCGCCTCTACTTTGAAGACCCCTACCTGCAGCGCTTTGAGGCACGGATTGAAGCCTCCCGCGAGGGCGAAGCAGGCTGGGAGGTTGCCCTCGACCGTACCTGTTTCTATCCGGAAGGTGGGGGGCAGCCATCCGACAGGGGTACGCTCGGAGAGGCCCGCGTGGCCCACGTATATGAGCAAGATGGGCAGATCTGGCACGTCCTGACTGGCGCGCCGCCTGATGGCTCCATCTCGGCACAGATCGACTGGGAGCGCCGCTTCGATCACATGCAGCAGCACACCGGTCAACACCTCCTCTCGGCCGTCGCCCTCGGCCGGCTCGGAGCGCAGACCCTCTCCTTCCACCTGGGGGCCGAGTCCTCAACGATCGATCTGGACCTTGCCGGCCTGACCGATGACACGTGCCATGCCCTCGAGGATGAGGCGAACCGGCTCGTGATGGCCAGCATCCCCGTGCGGGCCTACGTGGTGGAGCCCGACGACATCCCCAGGCTCAACCTCCGCAAGCCGCCGACGAAAGGGGAGCAGACACGCGTCGTCGAAATATCCGGCGTCGACCTCTCGCCCTGCGGCGGGACGCACGTGCGGAGCACCGCTGAGATCGGCCTCATCAAGGTGCGCCGTGCCGAACGCTACAAGGGAGGCACACGCCTCGAGTTCCTGTGCGGCTGGCGCGCTCTGCGGGACTATCAGTGGAAGCACGCGGCCATCTCCCAGCTTGCCCGGGAGCTCTCTGTGGCCGACCGTGACCTCATCGAGGCGGTGCATCGTCTGCAGGCGTTCGAGCGAGAGGCTCGACAGGAAGCCGAGCATGCGCGCCGGGAGCTGCTCATCCGGGAGGCCGCTGCCCTCCAGCAGGAGGCGCAACTGTTTGGCTCCCTCCGCGTCATCGCCCGCTCCTTTGCCGACCGCCCGGCGGCTGAGGTCAAACACCTCGGCGGACTGCTCGTGGCCGAGCCCGGTACGGTCGCCCTACTTGCGACGCAGGCTCCCGCCCCGCGCCTCTTCTTCCTCCGCTCGCCAGAGGTCGAGCTGGACATGCGGGAGCTCCTGCGTCGGGTGACCGCACGGTTTGGGGGCGGCGGCGGTGGGCGCCCCGAGGCAGCAGAAGGAGGCGGGATGGCGGCGGCAGCCATCCCGGACGCCCTTGCCTGGGCAGTCGGACAGCTTCGCTCAGAGGTGTCTTAGGGGAGGTGTGTGGTGCAGGTCCTGGAAGTCGCGCCTTGCGTGCTTGCGGCGACAGGTCTCATCGGTGCCAACGTCGGCCTCATCCTCACCGGCGAGCATGCGGTGCTCGTCGATGCACCCTTTGTGCCGGGCGAGGCACGTGCCTGGAGCCGCGAGGTCGAACGCCTCGGCCGGGCTCGCCCCTGCTACATCGTCAACACCGATTACCACCTCGATCACACGCTCGGCACCTGCTACCTCCCCCGCGGGCTCGTCATCGCCCACGAGGCGACGTGGAAGTACCTGCGCAATCTCTCCGTCGAGTCGGCCATCCAGAAAGCGCTGGAGATAGCCGAGGGCCGCGCAGAGGACCTGGCCGCACAGCTTACAGACCTGTCCATCGTAACCCCGCAACTCACTCCCGGCAAGTCCATGAGCCTCTGGAGCGGGGGTGAGCAGATCGACATCTTCCATCTGCCCGGGCACACCGCCGCCACGCTGGGCGTGTACCTGCCAGCGCACGGAGTGCTCTTCTGTGGCGACACCATCGTCAACGGCTGCCACCCCTACGCCGGCGATGCCGATTCGCTGCAGTGGCTGGAATCTCTCGACCTGATCCGCTCCCTCGATGTGAAGACCATCGTGCCAGGCCATGGCCCCGTCGGAGGCCCGGAGCTCATCCGGCCAATGCAGGAGTATCTGGCCGAGCTCCGACAACGCATCGAGGAGTGCTTTCTCGCCGGACACACGCGCCGGGAGACGGTCGAGCGCGTCAGACCCCTCGACGCCTTCCCCGTCCCATCCGGTGAGGAAGACCGGCTCCGGCGCCTGTTACGTGCCAGCGTCGAACGCATATACGACGAGATCAAGCGGTCCGCGACGCGAGATCGCCAGCGAACGTGAGTGCGCCGGTCCTGCCCCGGCCTCAAGGCTCTGGCAAGCGCCGTCGGCCTTGCACGCGACTGAGCGCAGCGGTATAATCGAATCGCAGCCGCGCAGCCACTTGCGGCTGATGAGGTCCATGAGGGTTGGGAATCACAATGGATCACTGGCGTCGCACTGAGGCGGGCCTCTTTCTCGAGAGGGGGGAGGCCCTCGAGCAGGTCGGGCGCCTCGACGAGGCCATGAGCGAGTTCAAGAGGGCGATCAGGGCGGACCCCGGGTTCGCCGAAGCTCATATGGCCTTGGGCTACCATTACCGGCGCAAGAACCTCCTGAGCAAGGCCGCTGAAGAGTTCCGCACGGCAGCCGCGTTGGCGCCCTCATATGATAGCTACTTCAACCTTGGCCACGTGCTCGTCGACCTCGGGCAACCCCAGGCAGCGATTGAGGCGTTCCAGCGCTGCCTCGCCCTTTCGCCGGGGGACCCGGCGGTCGCTTACGAGATCGCCTACGCGCACTACTGTGCCGGGGAGTATGCCGCCGCCCTCGAGAATGTGCAACCGCTCCTCGCCGCCAGCCCCGATGACTGGGAGCTGCACCACCTGGCCGGGAGCTGCCACCTCGCCCTCGGACGCTATGACGTCGCCCGCCAGGAGTTCGAGCGTGCGCTTCAGCTCCTGCCGCCGAGCGAGGATGACACAGACCTTCAGGAAGCCCTGCAGGTTGCCCTCCGCCATGAAGAGTTCCCCTCCTTCGATCCTACGAACCTGAAGGCGCGCCTGTACGCCGAGCACGGCGTCGTGTGCCTCGGCTCTCTTGGCGACGACGGACTCCACATCAGCCCGCAGCCCCGGGACCGGCTCAGCTATCAGGACCTGGCGCGCACCCTGCAGCGCTTCCATGCGCTCCGCCTGCGCTGGCGCTGGGGGTTTGACGCTGTCGTGCCAGTTGACCAGCGCTCGATGCCACTGGCCGTGGCCCTTGCCCACTCCATGCGCAAGCCGATCTCCCACCCGGACTACTGCCCGAGGCACGGTCGGGCACTCGTGGTCTCGGCGACTATCGAGTTGCCTGAGCTGCTCGGAGTGGTCTGCGAGCACATCCCCGGGCGCCACATCACCTTCACCGCTGCCATTGATGAGGCCTCGCTGGAGCGTGTGGTACCCGATGTCATCGGCCTGGTCACGACCATGCGAGTCAGCCTGCCGTGGGATCCGGGCCATGGCCGCGGAAGCGTGGCGCTATCCGCCAGGGAGATCAACGCGACGCTCAAGTCGCTGCCCGTCGACGATAACCTCGCGCAGCAGGTGCGCTACTATGCCAGCCAGCACCGGCGGCTGCGCTTCTTCATGCGCCAGGATACTGGCGACTAGCCCCGCATGGACGAGCTCTATGCAGCCGCAGCCAACGCCCTGCGCTCTGGCGAGCGTGTGGCCTTCGCCACCATTGTGCGGGCGGAGGGCTCGACTCCCCGCAGTACCGGCGCCCAGATGCTCATCTGGGAGTCCGGACGGACGCTCGGCACCATAGGCGGAGGCAGCCTTGAGGCGCGGGTTCTGCAGGACGCCTGCGCGGCCCTGGTCAGCGGGCAGTCACAGCTCAGACACTACTCGCTGCACGCCGCCGAGGGGGAGAGCCTCGGCATCTGTGGCGGTGCCGTTCAGGTCTTCATACACGTGCTCCTGCCAGCCGACAGGTTGATTATCATCGGCGCCGGTCACGTCGCCAGGCCACTGGCACGGCTGGCCGCGAGCGTCGGGTTCGACGTCCTCGTCGTCGACGACCGGCCCGAGCACCTGACCCCCGAACGCTTCGCTCAGGCCAGGACACAGCTTGTCTCCTTCTCCGACCTGCCTGCACAACTCCCCCTCGACGGCCGCACCTTTGTGGTGATCGCGACCCGCTCCCATGAGCACGACGAGGAGGTCCTGCGACAACTCGTGCAGCAGCCACTCGCCTACCTCGGGCTCATGGGGAGCCGCGCCAAAGTCAGACTCCTGTTCCAACGGCTGCTTGCCGAGGGATGCAGCTCGGAGCAGCTTGCGCGGGTGTGCGCGCCCATTGGGCTCGACATCGGGGCCGAGACCCCCGAGGAGATCGCCGTCAGCATCGTCGCCGAACTGGTCCGAACGCGGCGCGGCGGAACTGGCCGGCCTCTGAGCCAGCTCGCGCGCTGCGCCCCGTCGCCGACAGGCGAGCCCTCAGAGCAAGCCGATGGTTGAGCGAGCTTTGCCCCATCCAGATGGCCAGCGGTTGCACCCGCCGGTACCGTGTGTGTACGGCCTGGTCGTCATCCGTGGCGCCGGAGACCTGGCAACAGGTGTCGCCCACCGACTGCACCGCTGTGGCTTTCGCGTGGTCATGACCGAGATCGCTCAGCCCCGTGCGCTGCGCCGGGCCGTGAGCTTTGCCAGCGCAGTGTACGAGGGCAGCATCGCCGTCGAGGGTGTCACCGCCCGCCTGGTGGGGTCAGCGGCAGAAGCCATGGCCACCGCCGACGCCGGCGAAGTCGCCGTCCTCATCGACCCGGATGCGCGTGAGGCCCTTTCCCTTCGGCCGGAGGTCCTTGTGGACGCCATCATGGCCAAGCGCAATCTGGGCACGCATGCCAACGATGCCCCCATCGTGATCGGCCTTGGGCCGGGATTCGCCGCGGGCAAGGACGTTCGCTTCGTGGTTGAGACGGCCCGCGGCCACCATCTCGGCCGGTTGATCGTCGCGGGCTCCGCCCAGCCGGACACCGGCGTGCCAGGAGCGGTCCTTGGCTATTCCCGCGAGCGCGTGATCCGGTCCCCTGCTGACGGCATCTTCTTCGGCTTGCGACACATCGGCGAGCCGGTGCAAGCAGGCGATGTCATCGGACAGGTCGGAGACCTGCCCGTGCGGGCAGGTCTGGACGGCATCCTCCGTGGTCTGCTCCGCAGCGGGCTCCCCGTGCAGACAGGCGAGAAGATCGGGGACATCGACCCTCGAGGGATCGCCGAGTACTGCACCACGATCTCCGACAAGGCCCGCGCCATCGCCGGTGGCGTGCTCGAAGGCATCCTGTTCGCCCGGCGGCAGCCAGCAAGCCGTTAAGGTGCCTGCTCGCACCGGCATGCGGGGAGACCCCGGCCGCAGGCACGCTGTTGGCTCCACCCCGCAGCCCCACAGGCACTGACTCTACCATCCCGCGGCCAATGGTCGGCGTCCCACCCAGGCCGCTGGGCACAGTCACAGCAGCGGGGTGCAGCTCAGCCTGGGGGCAGGCTCAACTGCGCTGATGGCAGGCCCCCAACCCCCGGCGCCCCTCGAGTTTGGCCTTTTCGCGGTTTGCGCAGCAGCCCGGCCCAAACCCCTAAGAAAAGGACCTGCACCGGGCTCCAGCGAAGCGTAAAGCCCGGTTGCCGACAGGGCACGCCCGCTGGCTGCCTGGCTGCGAATCTGCTGACCGATCTTGGATGCACCCAGCAACCGTGCCTTTGACACAGAACACGAACTATGATACACTTGTAAACACAATCGATGAGTATGTTCCTCACGCCCCGACGCAGTGGGATTCCGGGCTCAGGACCCCGATGGCGGCGGGGCGTTCGCTTTCCCCAGGCGACCCCCTCCCAGCTTCCGATCAGGGATGAGAAGCCATGCCCCGAAAACGCATTCTGCCAGACCCCAGAGTCTGCATGGGCTGCCACCTCTGCGAGGTTCACTGCCTCACCGAGCACTCGCAGTCGCGCCATGTCGTGCGGGCCCACAAGCGGGAGCGGCCGCGAGCCCTTGCCCGTGTGCGCGTGGAGGAGGCGTTGCCCCTCACCCTTGCCATCCAGTGCCACCAGTGTGATGAGCCCATGTGCGTGTTCGCATGCCTGACGGGCGCCATGCAGAAGGACCCCGAGACCGGCATTGTCACCTCCGATTCGGAGAGGTGCATGGGTTGCTGGACCTGCATCATGGTCTGCCCCTTCGGGGCACTGCGCCGCGACACCGCCCGCGGGGTCGTCGCCAAGTGTGACCTGTGCGCCCACCTCGTGACGCCCGCCTGCGTGGCACATTGCCCGAACGAGGCACTGACGCTGGTGGATGTGACCCCATGACCCGCTATCTGATCATCGGCAACTCGTCCGGAGGTGTTGGTGCAGCGGAGGCTATCCGGGAGATCGACCGGCGCGGGCCGCTCACCATAGTCAGCGAAGAGCCGTATCCGGCGTACTCGAGGCCTCTCATCGCCCGCTATCTTGCCGGCGAGACCTCCATTGAGCGCATGGCCTACCGCCGTCCCGAGTTCTATCACCAGAACGACATCGGCCTTGTGCTCGGTCAGCGGCTGGTGCGCCTCGACCTTGAGTCGCGCCACACCGAACTGGACGACGGTCGCCTCCTCCCGTACGACCGGCTCTTGCTCGCCGTCGGCGGCGCCCCGATCGTGCCACCTGTCGAGGGCCTTCACGAGCACGAGTTCTTCACCTTTGCTACCCTCGACGATGCGCGCCGGCTCGCCGCCCGCGTGCACTCTGGGCAGCGTGCCGTCGTTGTCGGTGGAGGACTGATCGGGCTCAGCGTGACCGAGGCGCTGGTCAAGCTCGGGGTGCATGTCACGATCGTCGAGCTTGCTCCTCAGATCCTGGGAAGGGCGCTCGATGCCGCGGCGGCGAGTATGGTCCTTCGTGCGGTCGAGGAAGCTGGGGTGCGCGTCCTCACCAGCCGCACCGTGGTGCGGGTCCTGGGCGGTGCTTCGGGGGCTGACGTCAGGGCGGTCGAGCTGGACGATGGTACAGCGCTGCCGTGCGATCTGCTCATCATTGCCATTGGAGTGCGCCCGCGCACCGAGGCCATGGCGGGAACGGCCATCGCCGTTCAGCGGGGGATCATCGTCGACCGCCATATGGCCACCAGTTGCCCCGACGTGTATGCCTGCGGCGACGTGGCAGAGGCCTACGACTTTGTCGCCGGCGGCAACCGTGTCACTCCTATCTGGCCCAACGCCTACCTCGGCGGCAGAATCGCCGGGCGGAATATGGCCGGCGTCGACACCGTCTACAGCGGGGGCACCGCCATGAACTCCCTGCACGCCTTTGGGCTCTCCATCATGTCTGCGGGGACCGTCGATCCACCCCCTGGCGAGCCCGCTTACGAGACGCTGTTGCGAGACGAGCGCGCCAAAGGCACCTATCGCAAGATCATTCTACTCGGGGGCCGGGTGGTCGGAATGATCTTCGCCGGCGAGGTGGATCGCGCCGGCATCGTGTTTGGCCTCATGAGAAACGGCACGCCAGTAGATGCCTTTGCTGAGCGCCTGCTGGCAGACGATCTGGGCCTGCTCTCCCTGCCGGCGGAGCTGTGGCAGCAGATGGTGCGTGCCTGAGGCGCACAGCCAGTGGCATTGGCTGGAATAGAGGCGAGGTCCATGCGAGGCACATCCACACGCAACAACCCGTACGGAGACGGCAAGGTTATCGATGCCTGCTCCATCTTTGGGGTCATGGACGTTACCGGGCGCCCTTTCTCCGGGGATAGGGCCATTGCCGCCATCGCGTGCATGCACGAGCGCGGCAACGGCCTCGGGGGAGGCTTTGCGGTCTATGGCTGCTACCCCGACTTTCCAGACTGGTATGCCCTGCACGTGATGTACATGGAGTACGACGTCCGTGAGCACGTTGAGGGCTACATCGGCGGCCACTTCCAGCTCCATCTTGCCGAGCCGATCCCGACCAGGCACGTACGCACCATCTCCGATCCGCCGCAGCTCTGGCGCTACTTCGTGTCGACCACGGACCACCCACTGGCAGGTGAGGAACCGGACGATTACGTCGTGCAGCAGGTCATGCGCATCAACACGCGCTTCCGAAACGCCTTTGTCTTCTCCAGCGGCAAGAACATGGGGGTCTTCAAAGGCGTAGGCTACCCCGAGGAGCTGGCCGAGTTCTACTGCCTGGATGAGTACCGGGGCTACATCTGGACGGCGCACGGCCGTTTTCCCACCAACACGCCCGGCTGGTGGGGCGGCGCCCACCCCTTCAGTATCCTCGACTGGACCGTCGTGCACAACGGCGAGATCTCTTCCTACGGCACCAACCGACGCTACCTGGAGAGCTTTGGCTATCACTGTACGATGGAGACCGACACCGAGGTCGTGGCCTATGCCGTCGACCTGCTCGTGCGCCGCCACAGGCTCCCGATCGAGGCCGCGGCCTCTGTCCTCTCGGCGCCACTCTGGAGCCACATTGACCGCGATAGCTCACCCCGCAGCACCTTGCTGCGCGCACTCAGACAGGTCTATCCGAGCCTGCTGCTGAATGGCCCCTTCACCGTGATCATCGCCCATGCCGGAGAGATGATCGGCCTCACGGACCGCATCCGCCTGCGGCCACTGACTGCCGCTCGCCGTGGGCCTCTGGTCTACCTATCATCAGAGGAGTCGGCGATTCGCCTCGTCGATCCCGACCTCGATGAGGTGTGGACGCCCCTCGGTGGCGAGCCCATCATGACGCGGGTACTGGCACCCGGCGAAGGGCTGCCGGGCCCGCAGGCAGCGGTTCGTCCACTCGGAGGCGGCACGCGATGAAGAGCTACCTCGCCAGCCGTTTCGTCGTGTTGCGTGACCAGGAGCGATGCATCCAGTGCCGCGTCTGCGTCCGCCAGTGCGGCTACGACGTGCATGCCTGCGACCAAGAAGCGGGAGATGTCTACTCCTCCGACGACCGCTGCGTCGGCTGCCACCGGTGCGTCGTGTTCTGTCCTACCCAGGCCCTGAGCGTGCGCGAGAATCCGCTTTCGTACCGGGCCAACGCCAACTGGCGGCCAGAGGCCATCGAGGACGTGCTGCGGCAAGCCGAGACCGGAGGCGTCCTCCTCACTGGCATGGGCAACGACAAGCCCTATCGCATCTATTGGGACCACCTCGTGCTCAACGCGAGCCAGGTGACCAACCCCTCCATCGATCCCTTGCGCGAGCCAATGGAGCTGACGACATTCCTCGGCGCCAAGCCGGAGGCAGTAACGCTGGATCCAGAGACCGGTGCGCTCGGGACCCAGATGCCACCACAGGTCCCCGTAGATGTGCCCATCCTGTTCTCGGCCATGTCGTTCGGCTCGATCAGCCTGCCGGCGCAGGAGTCTCTGGCACGGGCTGCCGCCGAGGCAGGCACCCTCTTCAACACCGGCGAGGGAGGCCTGCATCGAAGCCTCTATCCGTTCGCAGGGAACGCGATCGTCCAGGTAGCCTCGGGCCGGTTCGGCGTCGACCCCGAGTATCTACAGGCCGGCCGCATGGTCGAGATCAAGATCGGACAGGGCGCCAAGCCGGGGATCGGCGGCCACCTGCCGGGCGAAAAGGTGTCGGCCGAGGTTGCGGCCACGCGCATGATACCCATCGGCACGGACGCACTCTCTCCCGCGCCTCATCACGACATCTATTCGATCGAAGACCTGCGGCAGCTCATCTATGCGCTCAAGGAAGCGACCCAGTACTCCAAGCCGGTCGGCGTCAAGATCGCGGCGGTACACAACGTCGCCGCCATCGCCAGTGGCATCGTCCGGGCTGGCGCGGACTATATCGCCATCGACGGCCTCAGAGGCTCTACTGGCGCCGCGCCGAAGGTCATGCGCGATCACGTCGGCATTCCCATCGAGCTGGCACTGGCAGCCGTGGACACCCGACTGCGGCAGGAAGGCATTCGTCACTGTGTGTCACTGATCGCTGCGGGCGGCATCCGCAACTCGGCCGATGTTCTCAAGGCCATCGCCCTCGGAGCCGACGCCGTGTACATTGCTACCGCAGCCCTTGTCGCGCTCGGATGTCGCGTCTGTCAGATGTGCTACGCAGGCAAGTGCTCCTGGGGGATTGCCACCCAAAACCCCTACCTGACCCGGCGCATCAACCCGGCCATTGGAGCACGGCGGCTGGCCAACCTGCTGAGGGGATGGAGCCACGAGATCCAGGAGATGCTTGGGGGCATGGGGATCAACGCCCTTGAGAGCCTTCGCGGAAACCGCCTGCACCTGCGCGCCGTCGGCCTCAGCGACAGCGAAATGCGGGTGCTGGGCGTCCGCCCTGCCGGCGAGTGACGGCGAGGAAATGCCATGTCGGACCACCACCTCCCCTCTTCAGAGCTTGACCAGGAGATCGACGCGCACGGGGTCTACTATCGAGACCTCAATGCGAGGATTCGCCAGGCAGTCGAGCGCAGGCCATGCCAGCGTCTGGTACTTCGCCACGTCTGCGGCCAGCGCTACATTGGCACCGGGCTGCGCTCCCGCGTGCGCATCGAAATCCACGGGACACCCGGCAACGACCTTGGCGCCTTCATGGATGGACCCACCATCGTCGTCCACGGCAACGCGCAGGACGGCAGTGGCAACACCATGAATAGCGGCGAGATCATAGTCCACGGACGCGCCGGCGATATCACCGGCTACGCCATGCGCGGCGGCCGCATCTTTGTGCGCGACGGCGTCGGCTACCGGGCCGGAATCCACATGAAGGAGTACGGAGAGCGCCGGCCGGTCCTGGTCATCGGCGGGACTGCCCAGCCGTTCCTCGGCGAGTACATGGCTGGCGGCGTTGTGCTCCTCCTCGGACTGAATCTACAGGCCAGCGAGCCACATCGAACGGTCCACGTCGGCACCGGCATGCACGGTGGCGTGATATACGTGCGCGGCGCCATAGAGGACTGGCAGCTGGGCCGCGAAGTCGGCAGGGCCGAGCTCGAAGAGGAGGACTGGGTCCTCGTAGCGCAGCTGGTACACGACTTTGCTGGCCACTTTGGGGGCGACCCCGAGGCCATACTGAGCGCCCCCTTCGTAAAGCTGTTCCCCCTGTACCTGCGGCCCTACGGGAACCTGTACGCCTACTAAGTCCGCGCCCACGATGCTCCCGGGCCAACCTGAGTCGGCCTGCCGCCCCTGCCTGGCATCGCTCTTGCTGAGCCAGAAAGGCGCTCGACATGCACTGTACGCTCAGCAGGGCTCGTCCCGCTGCGCGGCCCTTTTGCATGCCGGGCCCTGGCCTCACCGATGCCCAGCGTGGCAGGAAGCCGGTGAGGCACCGGATGCCAGACAATGACTGGCTCCCCACGTGTCCACAACGCTCCGCCCTGAGGGTATGGTGTGCAGACCCCACAGACGGTGTCTACCCATCCGCGCGGCCTCTCGAGTGCCGAGGTCGCCGAGGCAAGGCGGCGCTACGGCCCGAACAAGCTTCCAGAGGCGAGGCGGGTCTCGGCGTGGTCGATCCTCGCGCAGCAGTTCCTGAGCCCGCTCATCTACATCATCCTGGTGGCCGCTATCGTGTCGCTCATCGCCGGCGAGCGCAGCGACTTTGCCATCATCATGGTCGTCGTCGCCGTCGATGTGCTCATGGGGTTCATACAGGAGTACCGGGCCCAGCAGGCCTACCTGGCGCTGCGCACCTACCTCAGGCCGGTAGCTGTTGTGATCCGTGACGGCCAGCGCCAGGAGGTCGATGTCGCCGACATCGTGCCCGGCGACCTGGTCGCCCTCGACCCGGGCGACCGCGTCCCCGCGGACGGCGAGATCGTCGAGAGTGCTGACCTGGCCATCAACGAAGCCGTGCTCACCGGCGAAAGCGAGCCGATCGACAAGAGCCCGGAACCCGGGCAGAATCGGGCCTTTATGGGAACGACCGTCGTCAGGGGACGCGGCCTGCTCCTGGTCACCGAGACCGGTGTCCGCACCCAGTTCGGCCGGATAGCCGCCAGCGTCCAGGAGGAGCAGGAACAGGAGAGCCCCTTGCGCGTGCGGCTTCGTGCCTTCAGCCGCACACTGACCGTGCTCGTGGCGGGCGTTAGTGCGTTGATCTTTGCCACCGGCACCCTCGCCGGCCGCAGCTTCCTCGAGATGCTGCGCGTGTCCATCGTCCTCGCCATCGCCGCTGTGCCCGAAGGGCTGCTGATTGCGGTAACCGTCGTGCTCGTCCTGGGGATGCGCGCCATACTCCGGCGCAACGGCCTGGTGCGGAGGCTGCTGGCCGTCGAGACCCTCGGCTCGGTTACGGTCATCTGCACCGACAAGACGGGCACGCTCACCGAAGGCCGGCTCCGCGTCACCCGGACGGCGTATGCGGATCGGAAGCGCGCCATCGAGGTCATGGTGCTCTGCAACGACCTCGAGAGCCCGCTGGAAAGCGCACTGTGGGAGCAGGCCCGCCTTGAGCTCGGCTCCGACCCGCAGGTGCTGGCGGACCGGGCCCAGCGCCTGGGAGAGGTCCCCTTCTCCAGCGAGGCCAAGTACATGGTCACCACCGCCCGCCTGGACGGCGAGGAGCTGAACTACCTCAAGGGCGCGCCGGAGGTAGTGCTCGCAATGTGCAGCATCGCGCCGGCCGAGCGAGCAGATATCCTCCGACAGGCCGATGCCTGGGCAGGCGCGGGCCTCAAGCCTCTGGGCCTTGCCTACCGGCCCCTCGCACCTATCCACGAGGGCAGCGGCTATCGTTGGGCAGGACTTGTTGGCATGGAGGACCCTGTCCGAGACGGCGTGCCTGAGGCCATCCAGCAGTGTCAGGAGGCGGGCATCCAGGTCAAGGTCATCACCGGGGACTATCGTCGCACCGCGGAGCGAGTCGCCCAGGCCATCGGGCTTCCGGCCAGTGGCGAGCAGATCATCGAGGGGACCGAGCTGGAGCACATGTCCGAAGAGGAGCTGGAGCGGCGCGTACCCGAAACGGTGCTCTTTTCGCGCATCAGGCCCAGCGACAAGCTCCGTATCGTCCGGGCCCTTCAGGCGAGGGGCGAGATCACCGCGATGATCGGCGACGGTGTCAACGATGCGCCTGCGCTGCGGCGCGCCAACATCGGCGTGGTCGTCGGCACCGCCAGCGACGTCGCCAAAGAGACGGCCGACCTCGTGCTGCTTGACAGCAACTTTCGAACCATCGTGGCGGCGGTCGAAGAGGGCAGGACGATCTTCGAGAACATCCGCAAGGTGGTCTCCTACACGCTGTCCAACTCGTTCTCCGAGGTAATCGCCATCTTTGTGGCCCAACTCCTGGGTTGGCCGCCCGTGCTGACGGTGGCGCAGATTCTGTGGATACACCTGATCTGCGATGGCCCGCCAGACATCGTCCTCGGCTTCGAACCCACCGAGCCCGGCATCATGCGCGAGCCGCCGCGGCCGCTATCCGCGCCCATCCTGCCTCCGGTTGGCCTCGCCCTGATCGGTGTGATCAGTGGCTCCAGCGCCCTGTTCGCGCTGGTGCTCTTCGGCCGCTACCTTGTGAGCGGCATCAGCGTCACCCTGGCCCAGACGGTCGTCTTTGCCGTGTTCGCGGTCGACTCCATGATCTACATCTTTGGCTACCGCAGCCTGAGGCGCCCCCTTGTCCGCACACCGCCAGTTGGTCAGAACCTGCCGCTGGTCGCCGCGATCTCCGCCGGGCTCGCCCTGGGGATTGGCGCCGTCACTGTGCCCTTTCTTCGCAGCATCCTCGGCCTGGCCCCGCTGAAACCGGCAGAGTGGGCCCTCGTGTTTGCAGTCTCGTTTGCGCTCCTGGCGATTGTCGAGATCGCCAAGCTCCTCGACACGCGACTGCGGAGGCGCACAGGCAGGAGCACCCCGTAGCGTCGGCGGTGCCCTTGTGAACGCTCCGACACCATTGCACCGGCAGCAGACCGTCCGGCGAGCCGGGAGGTCTGCTGCCCTGTCCAATGCCGGTTCAGGGGCGGACAGGCTGCTCCAGTGGCCGTCCCTCGGCCCCTGCCGCAGGTACCCCATTGCTATGGAGGGGCTGGAGTTTGGTCTTTTTGAGGGCCTCGCCCCTCACTATTACCTCCATCGCCCGTCAGCAGTCGTGTGGCGCGACTCCTCCTGTAATGCCCCCCCCCCCGACCCCCCCCCCCGGCGGGCACGACGTGCCCGCCTGGGGGGGGGGG
>DYEI01000259.1 GCA_020725765.1 Anaerolinea sp.
AACACCCTGTAATCTCTTCCCCCTCCCCGGGGCGGACGCCGTGGCGTCCGCCCCGGGGAGGGGGCGAGGGGGAGAGGCACCTCGGACGCAGCATGGCTAGATGTCATTTCGACGAGCTCTGGACGGTACCCCGAGTTGCGCTCCGAAAGGCCAAAGTCGAGCCCATAGAAAAAAGGGGCCCCCTCCCCCAAGTCGGCCTGCGGGCCGACTTGGGGGAGGGGGCCACGGGGGTGGGGGCCCTGGCAGCAGCAGCAGAGAAGAGCCTGCCCCCAACTTTACGCACGCTCGCCCACTTGACACTACCTCTGGAGCTGCCATACTCTTCACAGAGGCCGGCGCAGGGGGCGCCTCGGCGAAAGAAAGGAAACCCGCGGTGGAGCCCACAACCCTCTTCGAGTACATCGGCGAGGCCGGGACCGGGCACGCCCGCCTGGCTATCGACGCCACGGTCCGCTCGCTGCATCGCGTCAACCCCCTCCTCTACGGCAAGTTCTGCGAGCACCTCGGCACCAACATCTACCAGGGGATGGAGGCCCAGATCCTCTTCAACCCCACCTTCGGGCACTGGACCTTTGTGGCCGCCGAGAACGACCTGAACTGCGTCGACGGCGGGGTGCCGCCGGAGGCGGACCGTGCCGCCATCGCCCGGCGCATCCAGGTCTATGCCGAGCGCATGGGCTGGCCAAGCCCTGCGTGGCTCACCGAGGCCTACCAGGCGGGCCTGGCCTTCGGCTGGGTGCTCCTCGGACCGCGCGACGCGGTTCGTGCCAGCCCGGACGTCGGGCCCTACGGCGACCGCGCCCAGCGCGTCGAGGCCCTCGGCGAGCCCGCAGGCATCGCCCAGTGGACCTACCTGCCGCTGCACCGCGTGCGCCGGTTCGACTACCGCCTGGTCGGGCGCGCGGCAGAGCCGGCCGAGGCAGAGCTCAGCCTTGCCCCGGTCGACGCCAGCGGCAAGGTCGGCCCTGCGCTCGCCCGCACGCGCGTGTCGCTTGGCCGCGATTGGACGACGGTTAGCGGGCAGCTCGAGCTCCCTCCCCGGGCCCACGACCTGGCCGACACCCCCTGGGAGCTGGCCATCGGCCTGCCGGCGGGTGCGAACATTGTGCTCGACCGTGTCCTCCTCTACCCCGAGGATCACATCGGCGGCGCCGATCCCGACGTGGTCCGCTTCCTCCGCGAAGCGCGGCTGCCCATCCTGCGCTGGCCCGGCGGCAACTTTTCCTCCGGATACCACTGGCGCGACGGTGTCGGCCCGGTCGACTCCCGCCCCACCCGCCGCAACCCGGCCTGGGAGGGGCTGGAGTACAACCTCTTTGGCACCGACGAGTTCCTCGCCTTCTGCCGGGAGGTCGGATGCGAGCCGCTCATCTGCGTCAACGGCGGCGACGGCACGCCCGAGGAAGCCGCGGCCTGGGTCGAGTACTGCAACGGCACGGCAGACACCCCCATGGGCCGCCTGCGGGCCCAGAACGGCCATCCCGAGCCGTACGGCGTCCGCTACTGGGAGATCGGCAATGAGCTGGCCGGGCGCTGGCAGGTCGGCTGGACGACCCCCGGAGGCTACGCCGACCGCTACCGGCGCTTTGCCGCCGCCATGCGGGCCGTCGACCCGACGATCCGCCTGCTCGCCTGCGGCTCTATCGACTGTGAGGCGACGGACGAGTGGACCGAGCGCCTGATCCGCGAGGCGGGGAGCGAGCTCGAGGTCATCACCGACCACCTCCTGACCGGCGGCCCCGTCGACCAGCACACCGACCCGGTTGAGCTCTACCACGCCTTCATGGGATACGCGAGCACCCTGCCGGCCAAGTACCGGGCCGTCGCCGCGCGCCTGCGTCAGGGCGGGGCGCGCGAGCCGCGGCTTGCCATCACCGAGCTGCAGCTCTTTGCCCACTTTCAGGGCCCGGTAGAGCCGGGGGCCACGCTCTCTCCGGCGACCATGCCCACGCCAGCGACCATCGCCGAGGCGCTCTACGATGCCGCCATCATCCACGCCTGCATCCGCATGGGGGACCTGGTCGAGCTGCTGACCCACTCGGCAACGGTGAATCACGGCGGGGGCCTGCGCAAGGTCCGCGAGCGGGTCTGGGCCAACCCCTGCCACTATGCCCATGCCATGGGCGTTGCCCTTGCGGGCGGTACGCCGGTGCGAGTGCGCCTCGCCTGCGACACCTTCTCGACCGGGCGCGCCTACGGGCGCATCCCGCCCCACCGGGGTCATCCCATCCTCGACGCCATGGCGGTCCTCAGTGCCGATGAGGGCGAACTCTACCTCATGCTCGCGCACCTCTCCGCGTCGAGCGGACCTGTTGAGGTAGAGATCGACCTCGGAAGCCTCTCTCCGAAGCCCGTCGCCGAGGTCCTCACCCTTCGGGGCGAGGCGATGCACGATCAGAACACACCCGATGAGCCCGAGCGCATCGTACCGCAGAGCTCGACTCTGCCCGTAGAGGGGCGGCGGGCCCATCTCACCCTGAGGCCGTTCTCCCTGGTCCGGGTCACCTTCCATCTCGAGGCGCGCCCCGAGTAGCATGCAGATACAGGAGCGCCAAAGCACCGTGTATGCGAACGAAGCACAGTTGTCGGTAGCCGAGCTATACCGTTCGATGCAGCCCCGGTATCCGGAGCTGAGCGGGCAAGTCGCCATCGTGACCGGCTCCACCCGGGGCATCGGCCGGGGGATCGCCGTGCGGCTGGCCCGCGAGGGCATGCGCGTGGTGATCAACGGCCGATCGGCCGAGGAGGCGGCTGCGGTCGCGCGCGGCCTCGCCGAGGTCGGCGCCGAGGCATTGGCCGTGGCGGCAGACCTGGGCACTCGCGAAGGTGTGGAGCGCGTCCATGAGGAAACGCTGCGGGCCTTTGGCACCGTGGACCTCCTGGTCAACAACGCGGCGGTGCTGGCCCGGGTTCCCATGGAGCAGATCGACGAGGAACTGCTCGATACCGAGCTGGCGGTGAACATCCGCGCGCCCTTTGTGCTCTCGCAGCGGGTGGCGCAGGCCATGTGCCGCTCGGGAGGGGGAAGCATCATCCACATCTCCTCGGTCGGCGGGCTGCGCGCGCACCTGCCGGGGCTGCCCTACGACGTCACCAAAGGCGCCATCGACGCCCTTACGCGGGCCCTGGCCGTGGAGCTGGCGCCCTACGGGGTGCGGGTCAACGCCGTCGCCCCCGGCGCCACGCTGACCGAGAAGTGGATACCCCCGAGCGATCCGCGCCATCAGGCCGCCGTGCGCCGCATCCCGCTGGGGCGCACCGGCCGCATCTCCGAGGTCGCCGCGGCCGTGGCCTTTCTCGCCTCATCGGAGGCCGCCTACATCACCGGGCAGGTCATCTATGTCGACGGCGGCCTCACTGCGCAGCTGACCCCGCCGGGGCAGGGGGTGTAGGAGAGTCCAACCGATAGAGGTCTCTGCCCGGCGGGTCGCACGATGGCATCCTCCAACCCATCCCTCGCAGCGACCAGTCGTTGCAGCAGCATCTTCTAGTGCAGAGGCGAGAGCCGGAGGAACGACCGGGGGTGATGATGAGTGTCTCAGAGCAAACGTTCGCACAGCGGCAGAACCTGATCCAACTGCAGGCCGATTCCGTGCATGTGCTGGCCATCGGCACCGGGCTGGTCGGTTACGGGTGGCTGCTGCTCGTGGTGTGGCCGATCACGGGCGGCGCGGTGCCTTTTGCTGCGTGGGTGGGAAGCCTGGGGCTGCTCTTGGGGTCAGCCTTCAGCTTTCTCTTTCGCGACCGGTATCCCCGCCTGGCCACTCGCAGCCTGGTCTGGAGCAGCCTGTTGGCTGTGCTTTGTGGGCTGATCAGCTATCCCCTGCCGGAGCTGGCCTACCTCCTGACGCTGCCCGTCATCTTTGCCAGCGTTCTCCTCGGACAGGACTCCGTGTTCTTTGTGGCGAGCGCCGGCTGCGCCCTGCTTCTGGCCATTGCCCGGGCGCGGCTGGGGTTGCCTCTCGTCTCGCCCGCTGTGATGCTGCCAGTCGTAGTGATCGCCGCGATCACTCTGGCCTCGTGGCTTTCGGCGCGCAACCTGATCACGGCTCTGAGCTGGGTCTGGAACGGGTACGAGGAAGCCCATCGCAACGAGCGGATCGCGCGCGAGCGGCAGGCCGAGCTGCGACGCGCGCTCAAGGCGTTGGACGAGGCGACCTACCGCCTGGAGCGGGCGAACTATATGCTGGCCCTGTCCCGTGACCAGGCCGAGGAGGCGCGCCGCCTGAAGCAGCAGTTCGCGCAGACCATCAGCCACGAGCTGCGCACACCGCTGAACCTGATCGTGAGCTTTACGGACCTGATGGCCCAGGCGCCCGAGTACTACGGCGCCCCCCTTCCCGCGTCCTATGCCCGCGACCTGGCCATCGTCCACCGGAACGCGCTGCACCTGCAGTCGCTCGTCAACGACGTGCTCGATCTGGCGCGGATAGAGGCGGCTCAGATGACGATCCTCCAGGAAGAGGTTGATCCGCAGCAGCTGGTACAGGACGCCGCCAACGCCGTGCGCAGCCTGGTGGAGGCACGCGGGTTGGCACTGTACGTCGAAATCGAGCCGCACCTCCCCCTCCTGTGGGTTGACCCGGGGCGCATCCGACAGGTCCTTTTCAACCTGCTGGCGAACGCGGCCCGCTTCACTGAGCAGGGTTCGGTGAGGGTGAGCGTGCGCCGCCAGGGGGAAGAGGTTCTCTTCGTGGTAGCCGACACCGGCATCGGAATCGCCCCCGAGGACCTTCCCCACATCTTTGAAGAGTTCCGACAGGTCGATGGGACCACTCGCCGGCGCCACGGGGGAGCGGGGCTGGGTCTGGCCATCAGCAAGCAGTTCGTGGAGCTCCACGGCGGCCGAATCTGGGTGGAGAGCCAACTCGGGCGCGGAAGCACCTTCTCGTTCACCCTGCCTGTCGCCCGGCACGATCCCCTTGGGGACGCCAGGACCAGCCAGCCCGCCCCTACCCAGATGAGGATCCGCGTGCGCGACAATGAGGGCATCCTCCTCGCCGTCACCCGCAGCCCGGCCGCGGCGTCGCTCCTCTCTCGCTATGTTCGGGGCTATCGGACCGTTGTGGCCCAAGACCTGCAGCATGCCCGGCGGCTGGCCAGGCAGCTGCTGCCGCAGGGCGTGATCATCGATACCACCAGCCAACCCGTCGATGCCAGCACCCTCCAGGAGCTGGGACAGAGCTGGGAGCTGCCGCGCGCTCCCGTGGTGGCCTGCCCTCTCCCCGGCGAGGAGCCCCTGCGGCAGCACCTGGCCGTGGACGGCTACCTCGTCAAACCCATCTCGCGGGAGACCCTGTGGGACGTGCTCCGCCAGTTCGGCGAGAATGTGGATAGGATACTCGTCGTCGACGACGATCGCGACTTTGTCCGCCTGATGGGACGGCTGCTCGACAGCCCGGTCCGACGCTATCAGGTGATGAACGCCTACAGCGGGCACGAGGCGCTGGAGATGATCCAGCACCGCCACCCCGACCTGGTGTTGCTCGACATGGTCCTGCCCGACATCAGCGGCCATCAGCTCATTGCCCGCATCCGGTCCGATCCGCGGTGGCGCGAGCTGCCCATCGTCGTCATATCGGCGCAGGATGAGATCGACACCGTCGGCGCCCTGCCCGGCGCGATGCTGATCGCCAAGGCGAGCGGCATCCTGCCGGGCGAGATCGTCCGCTGGGTGCAGCAGGTGCTGGACGGAGCCGCTTACCAGGTGTCGGGGGAGGACGGCAGTCACTCACTGCAGCGCCGCTGATACCCTGAAGCGGACGGGGCGCGGCAACGCCTACTGGAGGGCCTCGAGCATGGCGAGCAGCGCCTCCTCCGTCACCGGCTTGGGCAGGAAGGCCGTCGCGCCGAGGGAGAGGGCCGCCTCCTTCTGGCGCAGAACGCTGCAGACAATGACGGGGATATCGCGGGTGTCGGGGCTGTCCATCAGCTGGCGGAGCAGGTCCCAGCCATCCTGCTCAGGCATCATCAGGTCGAGGGTGATCGCGTGGGGCTTTACGCGGCGGGCGAGGTCGAGGGCTTCGCCGGCCGTGCGGGCAACGGCAACCTGGTACTGGTGGGCCACAAGGTAGCGCTGGAACAGCTCCAACACATCCTCGTTATCGTCCACCACCAGCACCGTGCGCTGCGAGCCGGTAGGCAACTGCAGATCAAAGCCAACCACCACCTTTCCAGACAGGATGGGCAAGACCCGAGCGCGGGCCAGGCTGGCCACCTCGTCAAAGGCCGACAGCCTCTCCTGCACCTCGGCCTGAGGAGCCGCCTGGACGGCACTCTCGGGCACCGAGGTCAGCGAGAGGTGCAGGACAGCCGCCTCCACCTCCGCCGCCAGCCGGATGGTTGCCTGCGTGGTCCGCTCGACAAGATAGCCGAGCATACCGAGGAGAATCTGGCGGAGCAGGTTACGCTGTACCGGGACCTGCGGCAGGTCCTGTGGCAACGCGACCTCAACCTCCAGCGCTCGCTCCCTCAGACGATCTTGCCATACCGCCAGCACGCCCTCGACGACCTCTGCCGGGCTGGTGTAGCGACCACCCTGTGCGGATCGCGCAGCCTCCAGACGCAGCAGCTCGAGCCTGCTGAGCGGTGCCGTGTCGGCCTCTGGCTCTGCTCCCTGCGCCGTCTCGGTGGCCTGTTCCGCGTAGCGGTCCCAGAGCACGCGGGCGATTGCCTCCATCGCCACGGCCTGTTCCCGATAGTAGTGGCGCCGCCCGATGGCCAGCTGGTCTGCAACCGACTGGGGGTCCAGGCCATCCACGTAGCGCAGGACCATCAGCCGATGCCGGCGCCATTCGGGTGAGAAGACGGGGGCCTGCGGGCCGGGGTCGAGCTCATCGATAGCCTCGAGGAGGATGTGATGCAGCCGCCAGGCGCGGTCCTTGCGGCTCAGGCCGGAGTCGCGGACGAGCAGGTCGAGCAAGGGATGGGTGCGCAGATAGACCAGGTCATAGAGGTGCTCGTAGGCGTTTTCGACTTGTTCCGAAAACTGCATGGCCGGAATCCCATCTGTGGCCCGATGTCACAAGAGAGCACAAGCATGTCGCAGCGGGCGGCGAAATGGAGCAAGCATGTCGGTTATAGTGTAAGCGACTGTCCATGCCGATGCAAGCGCCTCACGCTCGTCTGCGCTCGGATGCACCCGGCACGTTGAGCAGCCTGAGCTGCTGCCAGTCCTGCGTCTGGGAGCGCCAGCCGTCTCTCTCGGCGGCGGTCCTCCCGGCGGTGAGCGCGTTCCTGCGGCAGGCGAGGGGTTGGCCGTTCGCTGGCACGGAAACTCGGGCTCGAAGGAGGTGGAGGGCATCTGATACTGTCCCAATCCGGACCCCGTGCCGACGGGGAAGGGGGAGCGAGTCAGCGCCCCGGCCGCCAGTGGTCAGCATCAACCCGCGCTGAGTGGTCGCGCTGCTCTGCGCAGCCCCCTGAGGCCGGGGATTGGTTGTCAGCCCCAAGAGTGCAAGAAGGAGAGCAGAGATGAAACACGTGCTTTCGCGGCGGAGACTTCTCAAATCGGCAGCAACCGCGAGCGGCCTGGCCTTCCTTTCGGCCTGCGCGCCCGCTTCGCCGACCCAAACGCCAGCCGGGGAGGGCGTTGCCACCACCGCCCCCCAGGCAGAGGCGACACCCCAGCCCACATCTGGAACGCAGGCGGCTACAAAGCTGCGGGTCTTTTTCGGAGCCAACCCCGAGGAAGCTGCAACCCGCCAGATCATCTTCGACAGCTTTACCGAAGCCAACCCGGACATCACCATTGTCCCCGAGATTCCCACCCAGAATACTACAGAAGCGCTGCTGACTCAGGTGGCGGGCGGCGATCCTCCCGATGTGGTCATGGCCTGGGAGCTGCAGTACCCGATTCTGGCAGAGAAGGGCGTCTACAAGGACCTGGGTCCTATCATCGATGCCGACGGAACGTACAAGACCGAAGTGCTGCCGGACTTTTACCAGTCACACATCGAGATGTATACCTGGAAGGGGAAGCTGTACGTGCTCCCCGAGCAGAACGCATCGGTGGTCCTCTACTACAACAAAAAGCTCTTTGACGAAGCAGGCCTCCCCTACCCGCCATCGGACTGGAAGGATACGAGCTGGACGTGGGAGAGGTTCCTTGACGCCTGCAGGCGGCTCACCAAGAAGGAGGGAGACCAGGTCGTCCAGTACGGCTGGACGGAGGCCTGGTGGCCGCCGCTTTCCGCGGTCGTGTTCGGCTACAGCAACGGCGGCCACTGGTTCGACCGCTACATGGACCCCACCAAGGTGACGCTCACCGACCCCAAGATGGTAGACGCCTTCCAGTTCTATGCTGACCTCTGGAATAAGGAGAGCGTAGCCACCAGCCCCGAGCAGTGGAAGGTCCAGGCTGGCTACCAGATGTTTGCAGCGGGCAAGGCGGCCATGACTCTGGTCGGGCACTGGTTCTACCCCGAGTTCTCCAAGCCGGAGCACGAGCTGTCGATGGATATCGGCGTGTTCCCGATCGGGCCGGGAGGGACCACCTCCAAGACCGACCTGGGAGGCACTGGAATGGCCATCACCGCCATGACCAAGCATCCTGACGAAGCGTGGAGGTTCCTGCGCTTCGAGTGTGGTCCAGAAGGGCAGAAGATCATCGCCAGGTCTGGCCTCTTTGCGCCAACCCTGAGATCGGTAGCCAACTCGGAGGATTTCCTCGGCACGCACTCGGCGTTGGAGCACGCAGAAGTCTTCAACACCGCCATGGACAACGCGGTGATGTTCCCGATCGGGCCAGCGTGGGATGCCATGGCCGACAGACTCGGCCGCAACCTTGACCTCTTGTGGAATGGCCAGGCTACAGCTGCGGAGGCCATGGCCACAGCCCAGGCGGAGATGCAACAGGCCCTCGATGAAACCCGCGCAGGCTAGGCTGCTGCGAAACGGTCATCCGGCAGCAGCAGTCGTGAGTGCAGCACTGTGTGGACGACAGGCCGGGGCACGTCTTGCCTCGCCCCGGCCTGTCCCGACTTGCTGTTCATGGAGAGAAAAGTGACGGGTAAGCCAGGACAGAGACAGACAGGACTCAGGCGCACGCTCTCCAAGACGTGGACCTGTTACCTGTTCATCTTGCCCAACATGCTTGGCGTGCTGGTGTTTCTTGCCTATCCTATCGTCTACTCCTTCTACGTAAGCCTAACGCGCTGGGACTTTGTCAGTCCCCCGCGCTTTGTCGGTCTGGATAACTATGTGCGGCTGTTCACGGGCGACCGCCTCTTCTGGGTCTCTATGAGGGTCACTGTAACGTACGTTCTGATGTACGTGCCGGCCGTGCTGGTCGCAGCCTTGATCCTTGCCCTCGCCATGAACCAGAAGCTACGCGGCATCAAGTTCGTCCGCACGGCAATCTTTGTCCCGGTCGTGACCTCTATGGTGGCGGTCGCCATCGTATGGGTGTGGCTGCTGAGCAAAGACTTTGGACTGATCAACATCGCCCTCCGCGCTGTAGGGTTGCCGGGCGTTGGCTGGCTGACCAACCAGAAGACGGCTCTGCCCGCCATCGCGGCGGTAGGCGTCTGGAAGTCGATGGGGTACAATGCCATCATACTGTTCGCAGCCCTCCAGAGTGTGCCGCGGCTGCTCTACGAGGCAGCCGAGATCGATGGCGCCAACAGCTGGCACAAGTTCTGGAACGTGACGATCCCCATGATCGCTCCCGCAATCGTCTTTGTCACCGTTACCTCAATCATTGGAGCCTTTCAGGTCTTTGACCAGGCCTTCATCATGACGGGCGGCGGGCCAGGCGACGCCACGTACGTCTACAACTTTTACTTCTTCCGCCAGGCATTCGGCCAGCTCAAGATGGGATATGCCAGCGCCATGTCCTACATCCTGTTTCTGATCATGTTCGCCTCGGCAATAGTCCAGCTTCGCCTGACACGAGAGGCTGCGGCGGCGGCCTTCTAGCACTGCCACGCCGACTCGAACGATTGCACTGGAAAGGAGCCCATCGGGATGGGTTTGATGCGCAGCGCTCGATCCGCCGCCCACCCAAGGCATGCGCGACGCCTGAGCAGAGCACTATCAAGAGCCCTGCTGTACATCTTTGTCTTTTGCGTCGCGTTGACTTCGCTGGTCCCCTTCCTCTGGATGCTCGACACAGCGTTCAAGCCCGGACGATACTCCATGGTATACCCTCCGGTGATCTTTCCCCCGGGCATGGGGCTACAGAACTTTCGCGAGGTCCTCACCCAGACGGCGCAAAAGACCAACTTTTTGCTGTATTTCCGCAACACCATCTGGTACAGCTTCTGGGTCGTCCTTGGGCAACTCGTGACCTGCTCCCTCGCCGGGTACGCCTTTGCACGGCTCGAGTTCCCTGGTCGAGACCGGATCTTCTACCTCTACCTCGGTACGATGATGCTTTCGATCTGGGTGACCATCGTACCCCTGTTCATCGAGATGCACACTTTTGGATGGTACAACACGATGTGGTGCATGACCGTACCCGGCATGTTCGGCAGCGCTTTTGGAACGTTCATGCTCCGCCAGTTCTTCATGACGCTCCCGAGGGAGCTGGATGATGCTGCGCTGATCGATGGCGCCAACAGGCTACAGATCTACTATCGGATTGTGCTGCCACTATCCAAGTCAGCGCTGTCGGTGTTGGCCGTCTTTACGCTGCTTTCAGTGTGGAACGACTTTGTATGGCCCCTGATCATGATCCCAGATCCCAGGCTGTGGACCCTGACACGCGGCCTCCAGCAGTTCGTAGGCGTCTACTACACCCGGTGGGAGCTGATCATGGCCGCCAGCACGATGGCGGTTGTGCCGATCTTTGTGGTGTTCTTCCTGGCGCAGCGTTACTTTGTTGAGGGTATCGCCCTCACCGGCCTTGCCGGGCGGTAAGCGCACTCGTTCGCCGCGGCCCACCACAGCGGCCGACCACGTCTCGCGGGAGCGTACAGGTGGATTCTCACTCTGCGATCGTCCTCGGAAATGCTCGTCTGAGGGTCTGGCTGGACCGGGCTACCGGTCGCATCATGGCAGTGCACAATGTGCCAAGGGACCTCGACCTGGTCTCCGCTGTGCTCGACACTCCTCCCTGGCGTCTGGAGGTCCAGCCGGAGGGCAGGTGGATCGAGGGCTTTGCCAGCTTTTCCTGCAGTGTGGACGATGGCGGATCTGGGGGCCAGAGAGCGACGCTTCGCTGGGAGACTGAAGCGGGCATTGCTGTGATAAGCAAGGTCACCGTCCCTGTTGACGAGCCAGCGATGTTCCTCACCATCGCTGTCGAGAACCGGAGCGGGCTGGCCATCGACAAGATCGAGTACCCCATCGTCACGGGCATCGGCCCGTTGGGGGCGCGACGGCTTCCCACTGCTCTCGTCCACTCCCAGGGTACCGGGTTCCTCTTCCGGGACCCGCTGGCCACCTTCCTGCCCGAGGAAGGGCCCCGACAAGGGCTGCGCTTCTCCCCGTACCCGGAGGGGTTCAACGGCTCGACGATGCAGTTCATGGCCTACTATGCCGAGGAGAGGGGAGGCTTCTACTTCGCCACGAGGGACGCCGGCAAGGCCATGAAGTGGTACAACTTTTACAAGGACATCTCCAGCGGCCTGCTGACGGCTTCATTCATGCACCAGGCGCCGCACGTCGCACCCGGACTGAGCTTTGCCCCGGATTACCCCGTGGAGATCAGTGCCCTCTTCGAAGGGACCTGGTATGAGGCGGCCGAACGGTACAAAGCCTGGGCCATACGCCAGCCGTGGACGGAGCAGGGCCCGCTGTCCGAACGAGCCGAGCGGCCAAAGTGGCTGCATGAGGACATCGGCATCTGCACGTTCGGAATCAATGCGGCACACGATCGCTCAGAGTGGCTCGACGCGTTCCACCACGCGGCCGGCACGCCCGTGTTCCACATCCTGGGCCCAAACTGGGCCCGCAGCGGCCAGGACTACATGGGCACCCTTCCGGGTGGCGCCGTCTCGGATTGGGTGCCCGGGCGCTTCTCCCAGGCGAATCTGGAGACAATCCGCCGAAATGGCGACCGCTGGGCGCCCTTTGAGTTTGATTTGCTGTGCTCCAATAGTGGCAGCCGCCCCGAGCCTGTGTTGCAGTGTCGCCAGGTCCTGCCGGCAGGCAAGTACAGCTTTGACCGCTACACCTTCCCCTTCATGTGCCCAGCCACGCCCTTCTGGCACGACCTGCACGTGGCACGCGATGCCCGGATCGTCGCCGAGCACGACCCGGACGCAATCTATTACGATATCTCTCTAAACAATGTCCTCATGGCCTGCCGTTCCCGGCATCACCCGCACCATCCCGGCGGAGGGCAAGAGATAGCCGACGCCTATGCCAGGATGCTCGCAGATACCAAGGCTGAGATGGCGCGAGTGGCCGGTCGTCCGGTGCCGATGGGCACCGAGATGGTCGCCGAACTGGTGATCCCTTTCGTCGACTTTTACCAGGCGCGCGCTGAGGCGAGCCCTGCGAGCAGCTTTGAGGCAGACTTTTGGCGGAAGTGGCTGATCGAGGGCAAGGTAGAAAAGATCCCTCTCTTTGCGTACGTCTACCACGAGTACGGGCCCCTGCGCATGGACGGCTGGGGCAAGCTCTCGCTCGAGCTTGGCGACATCTTTTACTGGATAGCGAGCAGGGTTGTGCTGTGGGGCGGGCTCTTCGAGCTGAACTATGAGTTCAGTCCTCTGGAGGTGCTGGGCGGGCACCCGGATGACCCGGCGGAGCACTACTACCCATTCGACCGGCGCGACTATGGGATCGACCCCGAGAAGCTGGCCTTTCTGGCCGAGGTCGCGCACACGCGGACGGGCTGGGCCAGGGACTACCTCGCCTACGGCACCATGCGGCGGCCCCCGGCGTTGAACGTTGCCCCCGTCACCCTCAGCTATTTCCTCTATAACTGTGGCAAAGGGCTGCCCCACTATGAGGAGCGAGGCACCATCACGGTGCCAGGCGTGATATGCTCGGCCTGGAGCTACGGCCGAGAGAAGGCCGCCATCCTGATGGCGAACCTGCATGCCGACGCACAGACGGTAGAGATCCTCATCGAGCCTCGGAACTATGGCCTGGAGGGGTCTCAAGCCACCAGACTCTGCTGCATCGGCCGCAGTGGCGAGGTCGTGCTTGGCCGCGTGGCCGAAGCCCAGACAGTGTCACTCTCGCTACCCCCGCGCCAGATCGTGGGGCTCGAGATGCGCCCCGAGTGAGGCCCAACGCAACAAGGAGTCAGACCGGTACAATGCCCATGAAGAAGATTTGTAGACGGCGCCTGTTCCTGGAGCTCTTTGAGCTGGCAGCGGTATCGACGCTGGCCGCAGCCTGTCGACAGGCCGCACAGCCCACCCCCACGCCAACCCCCTCGCCGACCCCGGCACCCCAGACTCCGGCGCCGAGCCCTACGCCCGCCCCGCCGGTGCTGCCGGAGGCGGAAACGGCCCTGAAGGACGTGGTCGAGCTCCAGAGGGTTGCCAGGCTGGTCGGCGAGGGTGCCTGTAACGATACGGTGACCCGCTTCGGCCTGCATGGCGCCGACCTCGGCAGCATGTTCGATGACGGCGAGACCCTCTACATGGTCTTTGGCGACTCCTTCGGCTGCTGCATCCCCGGCACCGGCGGCCCCGGCAACGCCTCGGACTGGCGCAAGAACTGCATGGCCCTGATCTCCGACCGCGACCCGAGCGACGGCCTGACCTTTGACGACATGATCACCGACCGGCCCGGACACGCCAAAGAGCTGCTCCACACCGGCCCGGCGGACAGGACCGTCATCCCAACCTACGGCGTGGCGGTCGGTGACCGCCTCTATCTCCACTACATGGCGGTACTGTCGTGGGGCCAGCCGGGCGAGTGGCTGCTGAACGAGTCGGGCCTCGCCTACTCCGACGATGGCGGCCACACCTGGACGAAGGACCGGGCGCTGAAGTGGGATGGCAAGAGCAACTTTGGGCAGGTCGCCATCGTCAAGGCGGGGGGCTACCTGTACTTCTTTGGCATCCCCGGCGGCCGGTTCGGTGGCGTGCGGCTTGCTCGGGTCGAAGAGGGCGCGATCCTCGACAAGGCGGCCTACCGCTACTTCGGCGGGCTCGCCGACGGCGAGCCCCGTTGGAGCGAGAGGGAGGAGGACGCAGTTCTCATCGCCTCCGCACCGGTCGGCGAGCTCTCGGTGATGTGGAACGGCTTCCTTGGGCGCTGGATAATGACCTATCTCGACGAGCGCCGTGCCGCCATTGTCATCCGCGAGGCGCGGGAGCTGTGGGGGCCGTGGAGCGCCCCGCGCTCGCTGGTCTCGGGCAGCCAGTACCCGGGGCTCTACGGCGCCTACATGCACCCCTGGTACGTCGAGAACGACGGCGAGGCCATCTACTTCACCATGTCGCAGTGGGCGGCCTACAGCGTGTTCCTGATGCGGGCGCGCCTCGCCCGGCGCTGAAAGGCGCCTTCAGCGCCGGCTGAGGGCCACGCCGTCACTGCGGTGACCGCGCGGGGCTCGCCTTCTTGGGTCGGCGCCACGGTACCAGCGTCCGAAGCAGCCCGGCATCCGTCGGGTTCTTCCCTCCCTGGCCCCCATGCGCACCATCTTTGCCCTGCCGCGACTGACAGTGGGCGCCTCATGCGAGCCGTTGCTTGGGCCGTCGGCAGGGTTTCCCGTCTCGGACCTCGGGGCTGCTCCTCTGGAGCTCTGCCCCATCTCCCGGCGCCCGCCCGGTTCAGGGGCGGACAGCCTTCTTCGGTCGCAGCGCGAGGGCATGGCCCATCGAGGGACCCCCACCCCTAACCCC
>DYEI01000260.1 GCA_020725765.1 Anaerolinea sp.
GGGGAGGGGTCATTCTCAATGGGTGTTTTGGGCTCCGCTGGCGCGCCACGGCGCGCCAGCGGAGCCCAAAACACCCTGTAACGTCTTCCCCCTCCCCGGGGCGGACGCCGCGGCGTCCGCCCCTGAAGGGGGCGAGGGGGAGGGGCATCTCGGAAGCGGCATGGCTGAAGGTCACCTCGGCGAGTCCTGGACGGTACCGCGAGTTGCGCTCCGAAAGGCCAAAGTCGAGTTTCATTAAGCTTCCCCCTTCTCCGCGGCCGCGGGGAAGGGGGCAGGGGGATGGGGCGACGGTACAAGAGAGTGAGCCGCCCACAGGGCTGGCTACCGGGTTTGATCGGGTGAAGTCGACGGGAGCGCCGCTCCCAAAGTCAGCGCCCATGCCGCCTCGGGAAGGGGGAGAGGGTTCCCTGACGAGCCAGCGCAAAGCCGATCGCGATCGGCAGCCACCAGCAGCGTGCCTCCGTGCCAGGCGCCGAACGCGAGTCTGAACACGTACGCTCCCGTGACGTTTGCCGAAAAGGACGATGGCTGGTACACTGTAGAGGATCAGTCGACGTTCGTAGAGCTCTCCTACGGAGGGTCAGTGGTGAGCAGCGAGACTGGCGGAACGGTTCACGGGGCTACCGCAGCGGGTGAGGGGCGGGCTGCCTCTGGTACAGAGGAGCAGGTGCTGGCCGGTCGACAGGCGGGCCTTCTGGCCAGGGTGCAGGCCGCTTACGATGCGCACCCCCGTCTCCTGACCTGGGCAGTGCTGGCTGTCGGCATGGTGCCCATCCTCCTCTGGGCCTCGCGGGATGTGAGTCTGCTGCTGCACCAGCGCCTGGTGCTGGTAGCGGCTACCATTGGCCTGGCCGGGCTCTGCGCCTGGATCATCGGCTGGGAAGGCGACTAGCACGCCCCTGCCTCCAACCCACACGAGGAGTCAAAGGTTGCCATGGGTGCCAACCCCCCGCTCAAAGTCCTCTTTCTCTCTGCCGAGGTCGTCCCCTTTGCCAAGACTGGTGGCCTCGCCGATGTGGCCGGATCCCTGCCCAAGGCTATCCGTGCCCTTGGGCACGATATCCGGGTGTGCATGCCCCGGTACGGGCGCATCGACAAGGACCGGTTTGGCCTGCAGGAGTTCATCCCTCCCTTCGACGTACCAGTCGACAGAGGGCGTGAGCAGGCGAGCATCTGGCAGGGCATTCTGGGCAAGGACGTGCCGGTCTACTTTGTGGATTGCCCGCGCTTCTTCGACCGCGACGGCATCTATATGTACCCGGATGATGCCGAGCGCTTTATCTTCTTCTGCCGTGCCGCCATGGAGATGCTGCGCCGCCCCGAGCTGAGCTGGCAGCCCGACATCATTCACTGTAACGACTGGCACACGGCGATCATCCCCAACTGGCTGCACACCATCTACAAGGATGATCCCCTGTATCGCAACATCGCCTCGGTCTACACCATCCACAACCTCGCCTACCAGGGCATCTTTGGATACCGCGTCCTGGAGGTCGCCGGGATCGACGAGTACGGGTTCATCTACCATCCCGGCATGGCTGACCTCGGCGAGGTGGTGGACTTGATGGCCCGCGGCATCTACTTTGCCGACGTCATCAACACCGTGAGCGAGCGGTATGCGCAGGAGATTCTCACCCCCGAGTTCGGCGAGCGCCTCGATCCCCTCCTGCGCGACCGGCGCGACCGGCTCTTTGGCATCCTCAACGGCATCGACTACGAGGTGATGAACCCGGCCACGGATCCCCATCTGTGTGCCAACTATGACGCCAACTCTCTGGACCGGCGCGTGGCAAACAAAGAGGCCCTCCAGTGCGAGGCCGGGCTGGCCGTCTCGCCAAACGTGCCGCTGGTCGGCGCCATCTCGCGGCTGGCGGATCAGAAGGGGTTCGATCTCATCAGCCGGATCATCGATCCCCTGATGTGCTACACCGACATGCAGTTCGTGCTTCTCGGTACGGGGGATCAGAACTACCACGACATGTTCACTGCCGTCGCGCAGCGATACCCGCAGAGGGTCGCCGTTTTTCTCACCTTCAATGCGCCGCTTGCCCAGCGCATCTATGGTGGCTCCGATATCTTTCTCATGCCCTCGCGCTTTGAGCCCTGCGGCCTCGGCCAGATGATCGCCATGCGCTATGGCTCCGTGCCGGTCGTGCGCGCGACCGGCGGCCTCGCCGACACGGTGCAGGACTTTGACCCGCGCACCGACCGGGGCAATGGCTTCACCTTTGAGGCCTACGACTCGATGGCCCTTTTCGCTGCGCTCGTGCGCGCCTTTGAGACGTACCGGCACACTTCCGTGTGGCGGCGGCTGATGCTCCGCTGCATGGCCGAGGACTTTTCGTGGGCGAGGTCGGCAAGGAAGTACGTCGAGCTGTATTACCGGGCCATTTCGGCGCGTACGCCGCGGGAGGCGCATCCCTTCGACGAGTACGGGGTCTCCAGGCCAGACAAGGAGAGCTGAGCCCCGCCGCGAGCTCCATCGCGGGGAGAATGTGACCGTCGATGCGCTGCGGGTGATCCGCACGAAGGGCGGTTGCCAGATCGGTCCCCGGCCACGAGGCCAAAGCTCGCAGGCTGTCGGCTGTGCTCACGATGCCACACGGGTCGCCTCGCTCGTTGTCGCGCCCCGGCTTGTGGCTGGCAGTTCGGATCCGATGCCTCGCCTCAGGTGGTTACTGGCTGGCAGCGCAGCGTGACGGACCACGCCTCCCCCGGTTCCAGCCGCAGTGGCCAGCGCGCGAAGAGGCACGTCCCCTGATAGGTGGCCTCAAAGCCAGCCTCCGAGTTGGAGATCGTCTCCAGCGGGAAGAGCAGGAGCTCCGCCGGACTGCTCAAGGTGATCGCGATCTCTATCTGCAGCCAGCCGAGGCGCAGGCTGATCCCCTCTGCCGGCCCGACCGTTGCCGGCTCGTGGAGGCCGAAGGCCTGCAGCCCCGGCACGAGGGCAGAGGCCGTGGGCCCGTCCCCGCCGAGGAGCGCCCAGACCGTCTCGACGGCGAAGTGTGGGTCAAGGGTCACCTGACTGGTGTTGGTCAGGGTGTAGATCGCCTCGACATCCGGGCTGCCTGGCCAGATGCGGATGACCTTCTCCACGCGCACCGGGCAGAAGCACTCCCCCTGCCAGACGTGCCCGTCTCGTGTGAGGATGGCAGCGAGCGCTCCTCCATCCGAAGAGACCGAGTAGCCGTAAGGCTGGTTCACAAAGTCGCCAAGCTCTCCAAACCGGGCGCGCAGAAGGTCCTCGACCGTTGTACCAGCATGGAGAAAGTGGTCCACAAAGCTGGCGTGGCGATACCAGTCGTAGTAGAGCTGCTTCTCCAGTCCCCGCTCCTTCACCCGTACGAGCGTCGTGTGAATGGACTCCAGCCCCTCGGTCGGCTCTCCCGGGCCGATGATCTGACCTGTCTCCGCAGCATACTGCAGGTCGCGGTGATACCCCTCCGGCCGGCGGCTCATGACGTTGGCAAGATTCAGGGTGCGGGCACGCCAGTCCCACTCGATGCAGCTGCCGCCATCGGCCAGGTCGAGGTACAGGTTGGTGCTGTCGCTCATGAGGAGGAGATCCGGCGATGCGTCCCGGTCGAGGTCCATCTCCTGCCAGTCCACCCAGTGGGGCGTGGGGCGGGCGGCCGAGTCGGCGGCGTTCTCTGCGGCGAGGAGGTGCTCAAAGGCCGCGTTGCGGATGTGGAAGAGGTAGGCGCCTCCGAAGACGCCGTGCCAGTAGGGGCAGTTCCCCTGGCCCATCCAGAGCTGGTCGAGGGCGTCCTGGCGCGTGTGCGACTCCTCAAGTGACCAGGCCTTCTCGCTCACGAGGAGCATCTTCTTGTGCATGGTGTTGACCTCTGGGTACTTGGCCAGGAAGGAGCGCCAAAAGCCGCCGCGGATGTAGCGAAGGATCTCGCGTTGTCGCTCCTCTTCCAGACGGTGCTTCACGTGGCGGATCTCCCACGAGCGCTCAGGGGGCAGGGCCCACTCGCCCATCTCGTCGTAGGAGGCCGCCGGGAGGTAGACCCGGCCCAGGGAAGGGAAGCGCCGGGCATACTCTCCGGGGGGGATCATCTGCAGCCAGTCGGCGTTATCGGTGATGGCCTCGAAGAAGCGTGCCATCCAGCCTTTACGCCAGATGTGCTCGTAGGTGCCCGGCCACAGGCCAAACTTTTCCCCATCGTCGCCCATCACGGCCACCTTGATCCCATCGTCGGTTGCCTCGCTTCGGAGATAGTCGATGACCTCCTTGACGGGCTCCCAGGGGATGATGTAGCGCAGATGCTTGGAGGTGCCGAACACCTTCAGGGAGTGGCCTTGCTCTTCGGTGACATAGTAGCCGAAGAGGTCCTCATCCTCCAGGCCGACGTAGCGGAAATGGGTGTCGTCGACGATGGTGTACTCGACCCCGGCCCGCGCGAGGATGAGGGGGAGGTGTGGCTCCCAGACTCGCTCTGCCAGCCACAGGCCGGTTGCGGCGACGCCATAGTCTGCTCGCACCGCCTCCGACATCTTTCGGATCTGGGCGAGCTTGTCGGCGTCGGGGATAGCGACGAGGATCGGCTCATAATAGCCGCCGGTCATCATCTCGACCTGCCCGCGGGAGGCAAGCTCGCGCACGCGCCTGAGCAGGTCGGGATGGTGCGCGGCGAGCCAGTCGCGCAGGGGCCCGGTGTAGTGCAGCGCCAGGCGGATATGGGGGTGCCGCTCCAGGGCGGCGACCATGGGCTCGTACGCGTCCCGATATGCCTGCTCAAAGACGTGGTCAAAGTTGCCGACGGGCTGGTGGTTGTGTATGGCCAGGGCCAGGAATATGCGCTTGGGCATGGGCGATCTCTCCCTCAAGGGCCAGAGGGCCCTGCCCGTCTCTGAGCAAGTAGCTTGCCACGAGGGCGAGGCAGCCTGAGCTGTTTCCCCCAGCGGCCTCTGCGCGACGTCGAGGGGCGCGCCCCAAGAGGCCGGAGTCGAGGCCCTGGTCGGCCTTGCCGGCGGGCTCAGCTCTCCGCCCGTGCCGGGAGCGAGCGGCGCAGGTAGTTCAGGCTGGCCAGGGTGGCTGTTGCCGGGTCGGTGGGCGCAATTGCCTCGATTGCCCCGTACCCCTCAAAGCCGATCTCGGCGAGCGTGGCGAGGATGCCGTCGAAGGGAATGTGCCCCTGCCCCGGGAGCTGGCGGTTCGAGTCGGAGAGGTGCACGTGCCCCAGCCAGGGCGCGGCGGCGCGCAGGCTCGAGATGGGGTCAGCCTCCATGATGTTCATGTGGAAGGTATCGGCCATCAGCCGCAGGGCGGGCGAGTTGACGCGCTGGCACACCTCGATTGCCGCCGCAAGGGTGGGAATGAGCATGGCTTCGTAAAAGTTCAGCGGCTCGATCCAAAGCTCAATGCCGGCCTTCTCTGCCCGTGGCACGAGGTCCTCCAGGATGCGGTAGAGGAGCGCCAGCTCTAGCTCCGACGAGGTGTAGAGGGGGGTCAGGTCGGGCAGGCGATGGGGCCGGCGGATCGGCACCATGATGATGCCCCGGGCGCCGAGGTCGCCGGCGATGGCGATGAGGTCATGCCAGGTGGCAATGCGGGCCTCGCGCACCTCGCGCTCCTCAACGACCGGGTCCTGCTGCGGGTTGGTGCAGATGCTGCTGACCGTCAGAGGCAGCCGGCCGATCTCGTCTCGCAGTACCTCCTGGCTTGCCAGCGCCTCGCTGCTGCGCAGCTCGATGGCGTCAAAGCCCATCGCCGCAGCGGAGCGCATGCGCTCGAGGACGCTTGCGCCCGGGACGAGGCTCTCCTGGACCGAAAACCTCAAGGCGAAACCTCCTGTGGGGGGCGATCGGTGTCGCCCTCGGCCTGAGACTGGGGCCCATTCTAGAAGGGCACGGGTGGTCTGTCAAACCCTCAGGCGTGGTGGGGTGATGAGAGATGGGCGGTTTCGGGCGGTCGAGCGCGCCACGGCGCGCTCGAC
>DYEI01000261.1 GCA_020725765.1 Anaerolinea sp.
ACCCCCTACCGTTCCCCCGACGCGGGGGAATAGGAAGAGGGCCTCGCCCCGAGGCGGATGGCCGCAAAGGTTGGAAGCAACCTATCCCCCCGTCTCGGGGGGACGCTGGGGGGTCCGCCCCGACGGCCAGGACCCCCCGCATGCCCCAGGCCCCCCGCATCCGCCGCTAGACGAGCCCCAGCTCCCTCAGGACCCCCTCCAGCCGCGCCCGCTTATCAGCATCCAGCCCCCGCACCGGCGCCCGGCACCGCCCGGCCGGTATGCCGACGAGCTCGAGCGCCTCCTTGATGACCGCAGGGAAGGTCCCCAACTCGAAGGCGTGCCGCAGGGGGCTGAGCCGGCGCTGCGCCTCCAGCGCCCCCGCGAGGTCGCCCGAGCGAAACCGCTCATAGATGCTCACGACGAGCGCCGGGGCAACGTTCGCCGTGGCCGCAATGGCGCCGCGGCCCCCATAGAGCAGCGTGGCCAGGATGAGGGTGTCCCGCCCGGCCAGCACCGAGAATCCCTCGCCCCCCGCCCGGATGTACTCGGCGGTCAGGCTCAGGTCGCCGCTCGAATCCTTGATGCCGACGATGTTGTCGATCGGCGCCAGGCGCGCCACGAGTGAGGGGCGGATCGGGCAGTTGGTGCGGGCCGGATTGGCGTAGAGGAGCACCGGCAGCCGGGTGGCCCGGGCGATGGCGGCATAGTGCTCGTACAGCTCGTCGTCGCTCGGGGTGATGTAAAAGGGCGTGATGACGGACACGGCGTCCGCGCCGGCCCGCTCGGCCATCGCCGTGAGCCGCACGGCTTCGCGCGTCGTCACCGCCCCCGTTCCGGCGTAGACGGGCACCCGGCCGCCCGCCGCCTCGACGACGGTTTCTACGACCAGGCGCTTCTCGGCCTCGTCAAAGGCCCAAAACTCGCCCTGGCTGCCCAGAGCAAACAGACCATGCACCCCGCCCCGGATGAGGTGCTCGACCAGGTCGCGCAGCACGGCAGGATTGACCCTGTCCCGATCATCGAGGGGCGTCACCATAGCGGGGATGACTCCCGAAGGTGTGAGCATAGTTCACTCCTTGGCCTCGATCGCCAGGCCAGGCCGCCGGCCCGAAACCGGCGCTCGTGAGCGCAAGTGCGCTTTCAGGTTCACGAGTCTAGCACCTGTGCCGCGTCCCGCAAAAGGTGGGAGGGTCGCGTCTGTCGAGGCGGCGGGGCTACCCCATCCACCCGGCCGCCTCCCCGGAGCGGGCGGCGTTCACCCGCTGGCACACGACATGCTGGTTATCGGTGCTGCGCTTCTTCTGGAGGACCAGGGCATCTGACCCGGACGCGTCTACCGCAAGGCGGCGGCAACCCTCGCGAAAAGCCCACAGGAGCTGTAGCGACGTGACAGCACCGCTGTGTCATATCAGCGTTGTCATGCCCGCCTACAACGCCGGCCCGTGGATCGGCCGTGCGATCGAGTCAGCCCTCGCCCAGACGCCCCCACCACTCGAGGTCATCGTGGTCGACGACGGCTCGTCCGATGATACGCCACAAGTGTGCGCACGGTACACCGATCGGCTCTGCTACATCCGCCAGGAGAACCGCGGAGCCGCAGCCGCCCGGAACACAGGCATCAGGGCAGCTCGGGGGGAGTTGGTCGCCTTCCTCGACGCCGACGACGAGTGGCGCGACGGTTTCCTCGACGCCATCGTTGGCCTGCGCCGCGAGTTTCCAGAGGCGGGAGCATACGCCACCGGCTACCGGTGTATCCTTCCAGGCGGGCGCCGCTTCGATGCCATCTTGCCACGGCCGCGCCAAACGCAGCTCATACACGACTACTTTGCGCGCTGCCTCCCGGGCCCGTTTATGTACACCTCCTCGATAGCCGTGCCAGCGACGGTGTTCAACCGCGTGGGCTGCTTCGCCGAGGGCGAGCCCATGGGCGAGGACCTCGACATGTGGGGGCGAATCGCCCTCGCCTTTCCCGTGGCTTACCGCGCCCAACCGCTGGCGCTGTACCATCAGGAGGCGACTGGTCGTGTCTGCGACCGACACTCGCGGGATCCGCGGTACCCGCCCTTCGTCCGCTCTTACCTGAAAGCAGTCAGCGAAGGCACAGTCCCACTCGAGACCAGGATCGCCGCAGACCGATACTGCAGCCTTCTTCTCCTGGACTATGCCAAGGCGCTCCTCTATGCGCGTCGGACGAAGCATGCGCTCACGGCGCTCGGGCAGGCTGCATCCCTGGCCCCCCTGCCCCCGCTCGAGTTTGCTGGCGTGTGGCTCGCCGCCCATGGGGTGCCGATGGCCTGGATGCGCGCCGCAAGGCGCGGCATCAGCTTGCTACGGCCTGGGCCCCTGGGCCGCGCAGGCCGACCGGATGGTTGAAATCGCTCCGTCTCCTCTGCGGGCCGGCGCCGCAGCGTCCGCCTGGAGAGGCGGGTTGACAGCATGGCTGGGCGCGAACTGCCAAGAACCTGAGCCGCAGCCCTGTCCGCCAGGCCTTCAGGGGCGGACAGGCTGCCTCAGCCGCCGTCCGTTGGCCCTTGCCAACTGGTGCCCCATCCCCCCATCCCCCTTCCCCCCCCCCCCGGCGGCGGGGAAGGGGGCGGCTTATCCCATGGAGGGGGTGTTCGCGGGCGCCGAAACCGCCCGCGAACACCCCCTCCCC
>DYEI01000262.1 GCA_020725765.1 Anaerolinea sp.
CGTCTACGCTCCCCGCGAGGCCACTTGTCGGCAATGCATAGCGCAGCGCGGGGGCGGGGTTAGGGGTGTGGGTCTCTCGATGGGCCATGCCCTGGCCCTACGGCCGAAGAAGGCTGTCCGCCCTTGAAGGCGGCGGGAAAGGGGGCGTCCTGTTTGTGGAGGGGGTGTTTGCGGGCGGCGAAGCCGCCCGCAAACACCCCCTCCCATTATGGATTCCCCGCCCCTGCGCCGCGCCAGCAGAGCCGGGACACCCATAGAGAATGGCCCTCCTCCGAGCGGGCATGCCGTGCCCGGTCGGAGGAGGGGCCGGGGTGGGGCGACACGTCGCGGCCGGCGCCGGCAGGGTGCGATTCTGCACAGTCTTGCCGCCGTGAGATTGACAGCGAGCCCGAGGGGGCGTATACTGAAAGTGTAGCGGCTGTGTGCGACGAGCAGCTCAGAGGGAGGCACCCACCTATGAACGGCCTGGTGGTGCGGGCCATGAAAAAACCGCGCAAAGGACACTGAGGCATGGATTTGCCTTGGTGTCCTTTTTGTTTTTCACCCGGCAGGCGCGGCGGTGCCGGGGCTCGCCTCAGGGGCAACGATGCCCCGTATATCCCAGGAAAGGGGAGAGGAAATGGACTCCGGGATGATCAGCAAGATCGAGAAAGCGAAGCGCTATGCGGAGGAGCGCGAGCGTATCCGATTTCAGGACTTGAGCGTCACTTTTCGTGGCGAGCATAACACATATAATGTGTCCTACCATCAGGGGCGCTGGTCGTGTGAGTGTGGCTTCTTTGCATCGCGTGGCCTGTGCAGCCATACCATGGCATTGGAGCGGGTCCTGAGAGGGATGCTTGTCCCCGATGGCGAGGATCTTGCCGAGTTGAGCGCCTCAGGAGCGGAGGCTTTGGCCCGCTAGGGCGACGAGCAGCATCAGGCATCGCTCGCCACGGGCAGGTGCCGGGCCGTGGCGAGCGATGCTTTTTGTGAGGATCGGGCATGAAGCGATGGTACGTCTGGCTCGGCGGAGCTATCAGTCTCGTCCTGGTCTACAGCACGGTGCGAGGCCTGCACCTGAGCGAGGTCTGGCAGGCCCTGCGCAACGCCAGCTACTGGTGGCTCATCCCGGGCGTGGCGGTGTATTTCGTCGCCGTCTGGGCACGGACATGGCGGTGGCACTATCTGCTGCGCCCCGTGAAGGCGATCAGCTTGGGGCGGCTTTTCCCGGTCGTGGTCATCGGATACATGGGCAACAACGTCTACCCGGCGCGGGTGGGCGAGCTGATTCGCGGCTATGTCCTCAAGCGCAAGGAGGATGTGCCCTTTTCCGCCTCGCTGGCGACGATCGTGGTTGAGCGCATCTTTGATGGGGTTGTGATGCTCTTTTTCGTCTTCGTGGCCCTGCCTCTGACGCCGCTCCCCGTCCATCTCCGACGGGTGGTGATCCTCTCCAGCCTGCTTTTCTTCGGGCTGCTCGTGGCGTTCTTCCTGCTCGCGGCCTCGCCTCGGCGCGCGCAGGCGATCTACATTGGGGCGGTGGACCGTTTCCTGCCCGAGAGGCTGCGAGCAAAGACCAAGGGAGTGCTGGACCGGTTCATGGACGGCCTACGCTCCCTGCGCAGCGGCAGGGATATGGTGATGATCTTTGCCACCTCCGTCGCCATCTGGCTCACCGAGACCGTCAAGTACTGGTTCGTGATGCATGGCTTTGGCTTCTACGTGCCCTTCTATGTGCTGATGCTGATGGCTGCGGTTGTGAACCTGGCGACGACCATTCCGTCCGCGCCGGGCTATGTGGGCACCTTCGACAAACCGGGCATTGAGGTCCTTGAGGGCTTTGGGGTACCGAGGGGGCTGGCAACCGGGTACACTCTGGTGCTGCATGCGGCGCTCTGGCTCCCGATCACCGCCCTCGGCGTCTACTATATGTGGCGAGAGAGCGTGAGCTGGCGGGACTTTGAGGCCGCGCGAGAGACCCGCGAGGCGGAGAGGAGCGAGGCAGGCGCACAGGTCGATGCCGGGTAGGGCCGGACCGTCGGCAGGTGCACCAGCTGCGGCCGGGCCGCAGTCGCAGGATGGAGCGTTGCAGGAGGTGCGATGAGGGTCGGCATTGTCGGCGGCGGGATCGCCGGATTGACCGCCGCTTACGATCTGGCCGGCGCCGGGCAGGAGGTCATCCTGTGGGAGGCGCAGGAGCAGCTCGGGGGACTGGCCTCGGGGTTCAGGGATGGTGGCTGGGAGTGGCCCCTGGACCGCTTCTACCACCATCTGTTCGCCTCGGACCGGGCTGCGCGGGAGCTGAGCCGCGAGGTCGGCGCCGAGGTCTTTTTCCGACGGCCCGAGACAGTCATCTGGCATCGGGACACGATGGAGCCCTTCGATAGTCCCGCTGCTGTGCTGCGCTTCTCCCACCTCGGCCTGCCGGAAAAGCTGCGCGCTGGCCTCGTGGTCCTCTACCTCCGGTTGCTGCGGGACTGGCGTCCCCTTGAGGGTGTGCGGGCCGAGGAGTGGCTGCGCCGCACCATGGGGACCAGGGCCTATGAGGTGCTCTGGCAGCCTCTCTTTGAGGGCAAGTTCGGCGAGGGCTATCGCGAGGTCAACATGGCCTGGTTCTGGGCGCGGATCTCCAAGCGCACCAAGGCGCTGGGCTACTATGTGGGCGGCTTTCAGGCCTTTGCCGACCGGCTCGGCGAGGCCGTGGTCAGCCGCGGGGGGTGCGTGCAGGTTGGCTCCCGGGTGCGCGAGGTTCGAGCGCTGGCCGGGGGGGGCTATGCGGTCCAGGTGGATGGCTCCTCTGTGGAGGTTGATCGGGTCATCGTCACCGTCGGCCCGCAGGCGGCGCTGGCCATCCTCCCCGGGCTACCCGGAGAATACTCGGAGCAACTGAGGCGCCTGCGCTCTCTGGGGGCGATGACGGTTGTGCTGGCTCTCGACCGGCCGCTCACGCGGGGTTCCTACTGGGTGAACCTGCCGAAGCGGGTCTTCCCCTTCCTGGCCCTGGTTGAGCACACGAGCTATATCGAGCGCAGCCACTACGGAGGAGACCACCTCGTGTACCTGGGCGACTATCTGCCCGAGGACCACCCCCATTTCCAAATGAGCAAGGACGAGCTTCTGGAGGTATACCTGCCGGCAGTGCGGCGCATCAACCCGGCCTTTGAGCGTTCCTGGGTGCGGAAGAGCTGGCTCTTCCGCGAGCGCGAGGCACAGCCGTTCACGCCGCTCCACCACTCGCGGTCGATCCCGCCCCTGCGCACCCCGCTGCGGGGGCTCTACCTCGCCAGCATGAGCCAGGTCTACCCCTGGGACCGGGGCACCAACTATGCGGTTGAGATCGGGCACGAGGTCGCCCGGGCCGTGCTCGAGGACGGGTGAGGAAGCGGCTTTTGTCGGGCCTGGCGAAACAGGTATAATCTCTCACATCTACCACGTTGCCCAGGCTGCGGCGTTCCCTGCCGCAGTCCCAGTCCAGACCCGCCGGGGATCAGGTCATGCCCGAGCCGAGCCCTCAGCCCAGAGTTGCCAGTCTAAAGCTTGCCTTCGAGCCGCGCACCGAGGGGTTCATTGCCGATGAGATCAGGGCGCTGCGCCGCTACGACCCCCTTCTTCTGACCCTGGAGACGCCCGAGGCTGTCGGCCTGCCGCCAGAAGCGGTGAGGTCCCTCGAGCAGACCGGGCCGTTCACGCGGGGCCTGAACCGCCTTGCGCTGAGGGTGCAACAGATGGCGCCCTACTTTGCGGGTCAGGTACGCCGTGAGGGTTGCCGCCTGGTGCACGCCGAGTCTGGACTCGAGGGGCCACACGGCGTGTGGCTGGCCCGGCGGGCGCGCGTGCCCCTGATCGTCACCTTCAGAGGCCCCGACCTGAGCCGTGTCGAGCAGCGTCAGGCGTATGCTCGTGTGTTTGGGGAGGGAGAGCTCTTCCTGGCCAGTGCCCGCGCCGTGCGGAGACGCCTGGTAGACCTGGGATGCCCGGAGGAGCGCGTGCGGGTGCACCACCCCGGAGTTGACCTGGATCGCATCCCCTTTGTGGAGCGACGGTACGCTGGCGACGGGCCGGTGAACGTGCTGATGGTCGGGCGGATGGTGGAGCGAAAGGGATTCTGCTATGGGCTGCAGGCCTTTGCCAGCGTTCGCCGCTACCAGCGCCGGCTGACCCTGACCCTGATCGGGGACGGTCCAGAGCGTCGCGCCATTGAGGCGCTGCTGCGGGAGCTGGGTCTCACTGATGCGCGCGTGCTCGGGTGGCAGCCGCGCGATGTCGTCCTCGCCGAGATGCTGCGAGCCCACATCTATATGCAACCGAGCGTCACCGCTGCCGACGGTGACGTCGAAGGCATCCCGCTGGCCCTGGTGGAAGCCCAGGCCACGGGGCTCCCGGTCATCGCAACCTGGCACTCTGGCATACCCGAGGTCGTGACCGACGGACGGAGCGGGTATCTTGTTTCCGAGCGCAACGCACATGGCCTGGCCGAGCGCCTCTGGCAGCTCGCCGAGCATCCGGACCGGTGGCGCTCCTTTGGGCGGGCCGGCAGAGAGGTGGCCGAGAGGGACTTTTCGCTGCCCCGACAGAGTGCGATCCTCGAGAGCTACTACGATGAGTTGCTCGACGGCCGCTGAGGCTCGGGCAGCTCCGGTGTGGTCGTTGCGGAGACCTGCTTCTCTGGCAGTCGGCGCCCGGCCTGCAGCGCAGTGGAGTCGGCGACGGCGTAAGTGGTACTCAGGAGGCCTTCTATGCGCATCGGTATTGACGGGCGTGTCCTGCGCGACGACTACCCCGGTATCGGGCGCTGCGTCTACAACCTCCTCCTGGCAATGCAGCCCCAGCTGGAAGGGGATACGCTGGTCGTCCTGTACGATCCTGCGGTAAAGAGCCGGTACGACATCAGCGCTCTGGCTTCGCTTCCAGGTGTGGAGCTGGTACCCTGGGCGGTGCCTCCGCAGGCGCCCTCGCAGTTCTGGAAGCTTGGCAAGCTGCTCGCCGGGCTCAGACTCGACGTCTTTCACGCGCCCTATTATCCGGCTGCCTGTCGAGCAGCAGGCGCGCCTCTGGTGCTGACGCTCTTTGACCTCATCCCCATGGTCCATCCGGCGTCCATGCCCTCGGCGCCGGCGAGGCTGGCCTATGCTGTGGCCGTGCGCCTCGCGGTGCGGAATGCGCGGCGGATCATCGTCTGTTCACAGGCCGCGCGGGCTGATCTCCAGCGGCTCCTTGGTGTATCGGCGGAGCGGATCGCCGTCATCCCGGCCGCGCCGGCGCCGGTCTTTCGACCCTCGACGGATGCCGCCGTGCGGCAGACGCGAGAGCTCTACCGCGTTCCCCAACGGTACATCCTGCACGTTGGCGTGAACAAGCCGCACAAGAATCTGGAGACCCTTCTCGAGGCTTACCACCGGTACTACACGCAGACTCCGACTGAGAGCCGCGCCAGCCTGGTGCTGGCAGGAGAGCACGATCCCCGCTATGTCACCCCGAGGCGCTGGGCGGCCCAACTGGGTCTGGCGCGCTCGGTGCTGGCCCTCGGGAACGTCCCGGACGAGGACCTGCGCGACCTCTATACGGGGGCCTCCTGCGTGGCGATACCCTCGCTGTACGAGGGGTTCGGGCTGCCGGTCCTTGAGGCAATGGCCTGTGGCGCGCCGGTGCTCTGCAGCTCGAGCTCGGCGCTGCCGGAGGTTGCGGGTGATGCGGCGATCCAACTGGATCCGCGGGACACTATGGGCTGGACGCGCATGATCGCGCGCCTGCTGGAGGATCAGCCGCTGCGTGAGAGCCTGCGGGTGCGGGGCATCAGCAGGGCGGCCCAGTTCTCCTGGGAGGCTGCTGGCCAGCAGACGCTGGAGGTATACCGCGCCGTCGCCCGCGAACGATAGCGTCGGGGCGGGGGAGCGGAGCACGCCTGCTCTGTCGCCTCACTCCCGGGCAGGAGCCCGATGCCCGCCCGGGAGTGAGGGCGGCGGTCGGCGAGAGGAGTGTGCCTACTGGCCGAAGCTCATCACCTTGTCAGGAGCCTTGATCTCCTTCACCGCTCCCCGCGTAGCGTCGAACTCGGAGTGATAGGTACTGACCTCGGCATCGGCAGAGCTCTTGCCCTTCCAGTCCACACTGGCTCGGATGAGGGCCCTGGTGCCCTTCTCGATCCAGGCGAAGGCCTCGTACTCCCATTCGACCCCCTGGGCCTGGGCAACCGCACCGCTGAGGCCCGCGGCTGAGAGATCATAGCGGACCTGGTACTTGTCGCAGTCAAAGCCGTTCACCGATTCGCTGCCGAGGCGTTTGGCGTCCTCAAGCTGGTTGTAGCCGAGCAGGTAGGCGCCACCGTACAGCCCGAGGAAGGCAAAGGTGCTGCCCTCCGGAGCCTCGCCCATGGCCAGGAACTGGCCATCTCCAGCGCCGAGGTACATCATGCCGTCTACGATGTAGAGCTCGACTGGCTCGGTGTCGTCGACGTAGAGGAACATGTGCTGGTTCCCGTTGGCGTCGACGTCGCCTTCAAATCGGCTCGTCTGCGCCTCGTCGTCGCCCTGCTTGTACTCAAAGTAGGAGACCAGGTGCAGCGGCGCCAGCTTCAGGAGATTGTCGAAGGCGTTGTCGATCCGCTCACCTGCGCCCTCCGGGGCTGCTTGAGGCTCCGCCGTCGGCTCCACGACCCCGGTGGGCTCGGGTTCCTTCGTAGGGGCAACCTGGGCCGGCCCTGTCTCGGCCGTTGGCTGTACGGCCTTTGGCCCTGTGCTGCAACCGGTGAGCAGGAGCCCCAGCACCATCGTGACAGCCAGGGTGCATTGGGCGGCTCTCGCAATCGTCCTGTGCATTGGTACCAACCTTTCTGGAGTGAGGGTGCCCATTCCGGCACCGCTTCCGCCTTCGGGGACCCTCGGCCACTCGTTCCGTTGCCGCCGCCTTGGTGATCGGCCCGCGGCGAGGTGAGGGCCATCTCTGCCGCGGCGCCGGCGCCGGATGCAGCCGGAACAGAGGGCGAATCACGGAAAGCAGCACCGGGGCACCGATTCTGCCTGCAGGGGACGGTCCTGCGCCCTCGGCCTGGTATCAGCCGAGGTCGACCGGTGAGCCGAGAGGCGCTTCTGCCGCACTCCCTCTCAGAGCGGCTCACAGGCGCGGTGCAGGCTCCAGGGACACCACGTCGGCTGCAGGCGGCCGGTCTTGTGTTCCCAGTATACAGCAAGTACGGCTGTTGTGCAAGAGGGGTTGCAGTGTGGTCTGGCTTGGGCGCAGGGCTGTCTGTGCTGCTGGTGCAAAGACCCCGCCTCCGTTGCCCCTGCCGCGGCGGCGCGGAATCTACAATGGGAGGGGCTCGACTTTGGCCTTTTGAAGCGCAACCCGCGCTACCATCCAGAACTCTCCGAGATGACCTCCAGCCATGTCGCATCCGAGA
>DYEI01000263.1 GCA_020725765.1 Anaerolinea sp.
CGAAGGCGGACGGTTGGCGCCGCAGGCGCCTCGAGCGCGCGAAGTGCGCGCAACGCGATTTCAATCGCCAGCGTTGTTGCGCCTTCCACCGCGCGGCCCGCAACGCGCAATCAATATGTGGGTCACATTAGTCCCCCAGCAGCCACCGGAGATGATCGTACATGAGCTGGGTATACTCCGGCGGATAGTAGCCCTTGTAGCTCTCGTGGGGCAGGAAGGCGCCTTCCTCGTCGCGTGCGCTCTCCAGCCTGCGCATCAGGCGCTGCACATGCGGGTCGCTCATGCGGCGGCCCTGGCGCGCGAGGAACTCGAGCTGCAGCAGGATCTCGGGGATGAACCACTCCGGAGGGGCCTCGACCGTCTCATCGAGGCGAAAGGCCGCGATGCGCTCGACGACCTCGTCCGGCAGGCGCGCAGCCCACGTGAGGCCGCGGATCATGACGGCGGTGCAGGCCTCGCAGGAAGGCGCGCGGTCAGGGTCGATGAGCTCCGCCCGGCCGCGCGTTGGGCGGATGCTCCAGCCGCCATCCCAGCGCTGGCGCTCCAGCGCCACCTCCACGGCCCGGCGCACGCGTGGATCGCTCGCCAGTCCGCAGCGACCGACGGCCTCGAGACAGTAGCCGATATGCGCTTCATAGTACTCCAGGGGCTCGTCGATCTCGCGGAAGGGGTTGCGGAACACGCCGTCTTCCAGGGTGGAGAGGAGATAGCGCGTCCCCCGGCGGAGCGGCTCCAGGTCTAACGTAAAGCCGGCCTCGCACAGGACGGTGAGCGGAATAGGGAACTGCCGGAACCAGTAGCGCTCGCCCCCGTCGGGCGGGTAGGAGGGCCAGTCGCCCTCTCGCCGCTGCGTGGCGAGCAGGTCGCGGATGAGCGGGGTCGCCCAGAGCGTCTGCCGGGCAGCGGCGATCTCGGCCCGGCTGCCCTGCCGAGGCGGAAGGCTCACCGCCAGGTAGGCGATGAACTCGGGGCAGCGCAAGGCCTGGAACCATCCTTCAGGGGTATATAGCGGATCGCGCCTGCCCATGCCGCCCTCCCCGCCCTATCCGTGCGCCGGTCCCCGGCCCGTCCGCCAGGTCGTGGCGGGTTCCACGAGGAATGCCAGGCCGCCTGCGCAGCCTGCAACCGGGGTATGAGATTATGGCATAGATAGAGGGGGGAGTCAAGGCCAAGGTCAGCGGGGGGGTAGTTCACCCCCGGGGCAGGTTCATCTGCGCTGCTGGCAGGGCCCCCACCTCCGGCGCCCCCTCCCC
>DYEI01000264.1 GCA_020725765.1 Anaerolinea sp.
GCCTCTAGCGCGCGAAGCGCGCGCAACGCGATTTCAATCGCTAGCTTCGTTGCGCCTGCCACCGCGCCGCCCGCAACCAGCAATCGATGTGTGGGTCACATTAGGTCCAGCCGGCTCCGATGCCAGCTTACGAGGTTACCCCGCCGGAGACTGACGCATGCGGGGCAGTTCGGCGGCCTGTTCGCTCCCGACCCGGTCCATCGACGCCAGGGAGTGTGGGAAGATGACCGAATGGGGACCCCGGAATCCGCATCCGCTTTCCCGCATGAAGACCGAATAGTGCGGAAAGGATGGCGTCCATGCATCGCTGCGCGCACTCGCTTGCGACCGCTCTTCTCCTCGTCTCGATGCTCGCCGCCTGCGCTCGCCCGCCGGCAGAGTCCTCGCCGGCGTTGCCTGCCGACCGCGCCAGCCCGCAGGCTGCGAGGCGCGCGAGCCAGGCGCCGGCATCACCGTCGTCGCAGCCAGCCCCGTCCGAAACGCCCCCGAGCCTGGCGCTGCCGCCGGCCCCAACGCCGGTGCCCAAGGGGGCCGCGCTCTATACGGCCGTGCCGATACCCGAGGAAGATGCCGCCCTCCTGGCCAAGGCGGTGAACGATATCCCCCGCTACCGCCAGGGAGACCTGGTACTCTCCGTCGTCGATGCAGATGGGAAACCACTCGCGGGCTACCGGGTCCGCTATCAGCAGGTGAGCCACGATTTATGGTTCGCCATCCGCGGCTATGCCGGAGACTATGAGCTCACCGTGGTGGACCCGGAGAGCGGCGCCGCCACGAAGGGCCGGGCGCACATCCGCGAGCAGCAGGCGCAGACCACGACGCTCGTCTTCGCAGGCGATGCGGAGTTGGCCGCGCTGCGCACCAAGCTGGAGGGGCTCGTGGCTTACTGGGAGGCCCGGCCTGACGCTGCCCTCGCCCAGCGCGGGCGCGACAGCCTGGCGCTGGCGGCGGACCAGCTGGGCCGGGGCGATCGCGACAGCGCGCAGAGAACGCTCCTCGCCGGCCTCGCCGACCTGCGCGCCACCGAGACCATCCACTTCAGCGCCTCGGAGCTGCATGCGAAGGGGCAGGCCTGCCCGGGCCCGATACTCGAGAACGGCAGGATCGTCATGTGGCAGTCGCAGGCGCTGTGCTACCCGCTGGACCTTCCGCCGGGCCTGCTCCGGGTCGATGTGACGGCGCGCGGCACCCGCGCCCCCTCCGGCTGCCAGGGCGAGGAGGTAGGCGGCGTCTGGCCGACCATGGTCATCGGTGTGGGCGCCCACTACTCCAAGCGCATGGCAGTCGACAGCGACAGGAGTGCCGTATACTCCGCGACGCTGCCCCTGACCGGCGATGAACGCGTCCTCACAATCCGCGATCTCTGGTCGGGGTGTGGCGACGCAGGAGAGTGGAAGCTGTACGTCGAGGACGTCACCCTGACCGTTCAGACGGAAGAGCCACAGTCCTGATGTGACCTGTGGATGCCCTGCGGAATGCCGCAAGGACGCGGGCAATCCACCGCATGAATGCGGGGCCAAGCTGCGACTGGATTGCGTGGGCTGCTCGCCAACAGAAGATGGAACGGAATCCACGACGCTCGCCCCTTGCAGAGTTCTCCCTCCTCCAGTATAATCTGCCTACCTACCTTCGCACCTTGCAAAGCGGCAGGACCCGCCGGTCGCCCGAGATCACAAGGAGGACAGCCCCAGTGAAGGCCGTCTTTGACACTTGCGCGCCGCGCCCTGAGGTCCTCGAGGGGGACCTCCGCGAAGAGATCTTTGCCGCCCGGCTCAAGGACGTCATAGAAGGCACCGCTGACCGCGTCTACCAGGACCCCATCGTCTTCTTCGACAACACCTATCCCACAGAGGGCCTGCGGCTCCTCCTCGAAGAGGCCTTGATGCGCCTGGCCGGGGCCAAGCCGGCCCGCAACGCCGTCATCCGGCTCGAGACCGCCTTCGGTGGCGGCAAGACGCACAGCCTCATTGCGCTCTACCACGTCGCCAGGGGCTTTGACCCGGGTCCCAGGTTCGTGGCCGCCAACCTCACACCGCGGCCCGGCTCGGTGCGCGTGGTGGGTATCGTCGGTTGGGACCTGGAGCCCCGCGACGGCCTCTCCCACGGCGACGTGACGACCTACACGCTGTGGGGCGAGTTGGCCTACCAGTTGGGCGGCCCACAAGGGTATGCGTTGGTCGCCGGAAGCGACAGAGACCGCGCGGCGCCCGGCCCCGCCGTGCTCGAGAAGCTCATCGGCGGCGGCCCCGCCCTCATCATGCTCGACGAGGTGGCCCGGCACCTGCGGGCTGCCAAGGCCGTGCGCACGGCGAGCGGCAAGTCTGACCTGGCCGAGCAGACGGTCGCTTTCCTGATGTCGCTCTTCGAGTATGCAGCCAGCAGAGAACGGGTCGCCGTCGTATTCACCCTGGCCGACTCGGCCGACGCCTTTGGCAAAGAGACCGAAGAGCTGCGCCAGGCAATCGACGAGGCGCGCCGCCTTTCGGCGCGCCAGGAGCGGGTCATCACGCCCACCGGCGAGACGGAGATTGCCGCCATCGTCACCCACCGCCTCTTTGCCAGAATCGACCCCGGCGCGGCCAAAAACACCGCGGACTCCTACGCCGAGTACTACCGGCGCTTGTTGGACCAGAGCACCGGCCTGCCGGAGCGGGCTGTGCGGGCCGAGTACGCCCGCGAGATGGTCGAGTGTTACCCCTTCCACCCCGAGCTCCTGACGACGTTGAACCGCAAGACCTCGACCATACCCAACTTTCAGAAGACGCGCGGCGCGCTACGCCTGCTGGGGCTCGCCGTGCGCCGGCTCTGGGCAACGCGCCCGGCCGATGCGATGCTCATCCACCCCTTCCACCTCGACCTCAGCGACGAAGGCATCGCTGGCGACCTGACCAGCCGCCTCGACCGGCCCGCCTTCAAACAGGTGATCGAGGCCGACATCGTCAGCCCCATGCTGGGCTCGCCCGCCCACGCCCAGGCCATCGACACGCCCTGGCTCGGCGCGGGCAAGCCGCCCTACGCCCGGCGGGTGGCCACCACCGTGTTCTTGCACAGCCTGACCCAGGGCGTTGCCACCGGCGTCGACCCGGCCGACCTGTACCTGGCCTCGCTGGCCCCAGGCGATGACCCGCTGCTCCTCCAGAAAGCTTGCGAGCGCCTGGTCGAGACCGGCTGGTTCTTCGACTGGGACGGCCACCGATACCGCTTCAAGACCGAGCCTTCGCTCAACAAGATCATCAACGACGAGATGGCGATGGTCGGCCAATCGAAGGCCAAGGCCGAGCTCGATCAGCGCATCCGCCAGGTGTGGAAGGCCGGCTACCTGAAGCCCCAGTTCTTCCCGAGCGAGCCCGGCGATATCGACGACGACGCCGACAAGCCCAAACTTGCTATCATGCACTACGATGCCGTCACGGCCACGGCGGCCGAGCCGCCGCAGCTCGTGCGCCACCTCTTCGACCATGCCGGCTCGCAGGAGGGCTACCGCATCTACAAGAACAATGTCGTCTTCCTGGTGGCCGATAAGGAGCAGGTGCCCAACATGGTGCAGGTCGCCCGGCGCTACCTGGCCCTGGGTCGCATCGTGGGCGACGCCACCCGCCTGCGCGAGTTCAGCGAAGCCGACCGGCAGCGCCTGAAGAAACTGGCCGAGGCCGCCGAGCTTGAGGTGCGTGTGGCTATCACCAAGGCCTATCGCTACCTGTACTACCCCAGCGCCGACGCGACGCAGGAGCACTCGAAGCTGGCCTGTGAAGTCCTGCCGCCCCAGGACCAGGGCGAGGTGCAGCACGACCAGACACACGTGGTGGTGCGCGCCCTCAAAGCGCTTCAGAAGGTCCTCACCGCCGACGACTCCCCTCTCTCCGCAGCGTTCGTGCACGCCAAGGCCTGGGATGCCGGCCAGGCCGTGATGTCGGCCGATGACCTCCAGCGCGCATTTGCACGCCGGATGGCTCTGCCCATCCTGCTCGACGTCAACCAGCTCAAGAAGATCATCCGCAACGGCATCAGCCAGGGAGTGTGGGTCTACTATGATTCTGCCACCCAGATCGGCTATGGGAAGAACTCGCCGGTGCCCGCCGTCCAGATCAGCGACGAGGCCCTGCTGTACACGCCCGAGGAGGCCAGGCGCCTGGGGCTGCGCATCAAGGGCGAGACCGACGTAGTGCTGCCACCTGGCGGGACGTGCCCGGTCTGCGGCAAGCCGGTTGCCGAGTGCATCTGCGGCACAACGCCGCCTTGCCCGGTCTGCGGCAAGTCGCCCTGTATCTGCGGCCAGGAGGTCCGCCTGCACGCTGATGGCGCACCGGCCCAGGCCTTCCAGGCGCTGGCCGACCAGTGTGCTGACCATCGTATCGGGAGCATCGCTCGCCTGGTCGTCACTATCGAGGGGAGTGGGCGCGATGGTGCCAGGGAGGCGCGGGCCATTGGCCTGGCGATCCCACAGCTTGGCAAGGGCGAGTTTAGCCTCGAGCAATCGTTCAACGCCGAGTTCGGCGCCGGCCAATCGCTCAGCGTGAGTTTTCGGGGCGACTGGGAGCATTACAAGCGCCTCAAGGCCGCGACCGACGCCTTCGGGCAAGAGGCCAGCAAGCTCGCGGTGCGCACCGTGCTGGCGATCGGCTTTCCCGAGGGGCTGGCCATTCCTTCGGACCAGTGGCAGGCCATCTACGACGTCTTCAACACGCTTGGCTTCGGCGCTATCGTCGTCGACGCGTGGCCTCTCGCAAGGAGCTAAGGGACAGATGAAGGCGCTCTCTTTCCACCAGCCCTGGGCCGAGCTGATCCTGCAGGGGCGCAAGACCATCGAGGTGCGCACCTGGTTCACGCGCTACCGCGGGCCGCTGGCCATGCACGTGGCACAGGCGCTCAACGAGCAGGCCTGTGCGGCGTACGCGCTGGAGCCGGAATCGCTCGTGCGCGGTGCCCTGGTGGGCATCGTCGAGGTGGTCGATGTCGTGCCCATCGACGAGGCCAACTGGCAGGCCTGGCAGGGCGAGCACCTGGCCATCAAGCCCTACCCCGGCCCCGTGTTCGGTTGGCGGCTGGCGAACCCCCGGCGGCTGGCGGTGCCCGTGCCCATGGCCGGCCGTCAGGGCCTCTACAGCGTGCCCGACCAACTCCTGGCCGCGGCCACTGCCGGCCCGTGCACCCGCGAGCAGATGGCGTTCGCATGGGATGCGCCTGCCGCATCCCACGACCCGCAGCGGCCCTTCGAGCTGCGGGTGGTGCGCTACGACGGCAACGGCTACGGCCTGGCGCTGTACCAGTGGCCCCTGCGAGCCGACGGCGCGCAGCAGCGGGGCCGGGGTGCCCAGCCAGAGCGCCTGGCCGAGCTGAGCGGCGACCGGCTTGATGCGGTCGTCGACCACATATTGGAGGCACTGCGGGGCGCAGGCTACCGGGCCAGTGAGCTCGGGCCCGCCCGCCGCGCGCCCTTCCGGCTCTCGGAGGAAGCAGGCCTGCGCCTGGCGCTGCTCTTCCTCAGCGTGCGCCCTCTGTCGCGGCTCGATCGGGTCGAGGCCATCTCCAGCGGCCTGCGCGCCATGCCCTCCGAGGAGGCCTACTACTGGTTCAGCAAATGCACGGCCGGCGACGGGGCTGCAAACGCGCAGCGCGCCCTGCGCACGCTGCTCGCCGGCGAGTGACACGCCCGGCGGCCAACAGGTGCTGGCGGAGCCGATCAACCTGATGAAGCTGATCGCCTGAGCGTGCGGCCGCGGGCACCTGGGGCGGCGCAGACCACGGCGTGAGGAGGCGCTATGGGAGAACCGACCGAGATGCTCATCGAGTCCTGGCTGCCCTTCGAGGCCATCGGCGCCGAGAGCCTGCGTGATGCCAGCGCGGCGCGCAAGCCGCCCCTGAACCGCCTTCACGTCTGGTGGGCGCGACGGCCGTTGACCGTCAGCCGGGCGGCCATCCTGGCCAGCGTCCTGCCCTCCTGGTCGGCCGGCTGGCCCCCACACCTGCTGCGCCGCTTTCCCACCGCCGAGGCCTACCAGGCCTGGTTCCTGCGCCTGCTGGGCATCCTGGGGGACCCGGCCGCGGCGAAGAGACTGCTTGACGGCGCCCGACAGCAGGGAAGAGTCATCCCCAACCCGTATGACTACGGCCGCGCGTTTACGCGCAACCCCAGCGAGGACGATGTGGCCCTCATGCGGGACCTCGTCGAGCACGCTTGGGGCACGCGGGAGCCCTCGGTGCTGGACCCCATGGCCGGCGGCGGCTCGATCCCCTTCGAGGCCCTGCGCTACGGCTTCGGGACCTACGCCAACGAGCTGAACCCGGTGGCAGCCGTCATCCTGAAGGCCACCCTCGACTACCCGGCCCGCTTCGGCCCCGGCCTCGCGGCCAAGATCCGCGAGTGGGGCCGCCGCTGGTACGAACTCACAAGACCGAGACTCGAGCCGTGTTTCTCTCCCCTACCACCTGGCGCCGAAGGCGCGGCCTACCTCTGGGCGCGCACGGTGGCCTGCCCGCAGACCGGCAAGCCCGTGCCCCTCTCGCCCAACTGGTGGCTGAGCAGGGGCAGCGAGCCGGTGGCCGTCCGCATGCGCACGCACCCCTCCTGGCCGGCGCCGCGCTTCGAGATTGTGCGCGGCTCCCTGCGCGGCTATGACCCCAGCGAGGGCACCATCCGCCGCGGCGTCGCCCGCTCGCCATGGACCGGCGAGGCCATCGACGGCGACTATATCAAGCGCGAGGCGCAGGCGGGCCGCATGGGCCAGATGCTCTACGCTGTGGCCATCAAGCGGCCTGGCGGCTTTGACTTTCGCACGCCGAGCGAAGAGGACCTCGAGGCCGTGCGCCGCGCCGAGCGGGCCCTGGCCGAACACCTGCCCCGCTGGGAGGCCGAGGGGCTCGTGCCCTCGGAGCCCTTCCCGAAGAACAGCAATGACCCGCGCCCGCTGCTGTATGGGGCCCGCACCTGGGCGGACCTGTTCTCCCCCCGGCAGTTGCTGTCGCTTATAGTGGCCCTGGAGGAGCTCAAGGCCACAGCAGCGCAAGCAGCCCCGTCCGTACCAAGCAACGAGGCGGCGGCCTTGCAGACCTACCTGGCGCTGGCGTTCGACAAGGCCGCTATCTACAACAACCGCCACTGCCGCTTCGATGTCACCCGAGGCATCCGAAGCATCTTCGACCGACACGATTTTGCCTTCGTTTGGAGCCATGCCGAGTTCGATGCCTCAGCGAACCTGGTTCCCTGGGTGGTGGACCAGGTGGCCGACGCCTACCAGGAGCTCGCCACCCTCGCCGCCCCTGCGCGCACGCTCTTCACACCCGCGGCCGTGCGCCAGGCGCAGGGCAGGGGGGCCACGGAGGCCACAGAAGGGCGGCTGCCCGTCTCCGTGTCGAGGGGGAGCGCGGCCAACCTGGCCGGCATCCCGGCGGGCTCTATCCACCACATCTGCGTCGACCCGCCCTACTACGACAACGTCATGTACGCCGAGCTCAGCGACTTTTTCTACGTCTGGCTGAAACGGACCGTCGGGGATCTCTTCCCCGGGTTCTTCGAGGATGAGCTGACCAATAAGGACGACGAGGCGGTGGCCAACCCGGCGCGCTTTGCCGACGTAGAGGGCAACAAGCGCGAGCTCGCCCGCCGCGACTATGAGCGCAAGATGGCCGCCTGCTTCCGCGAGATGCACCGCGTCCTGCGCGACGACGGCGTGCTGACGGTGATGTTCACCCACAAACAGGTCGAGGCGTGGGATACGCTGGCCACCGCCCTCATCGGGGCCGGCTTTACCATCCGCGCCTCGTGGCCGGTGCACACCGAGTCCGAGCACTCGCTGCACCAGGCCGACAAGAACGCGGCCGCTTCCACCATCCTGCTCGCCTGCCGCAAGCGGCCCCCGGCGGCCGCCGCCTCGCCCCACGTGTGGTGGGACGACATCAAGCCCCACGTGCGCCGGGTGGCACGGCACAAGGCCGAAGAGTTCGCCGCCCAGGGTGTACGCGGCGTCGACCTCTACATCAGCACCTTCGGCCCCGTGCTCTCGGTCATCTCCGAGCGCTGGCCCGTCCTCACCCGCGAGGTCGATCCGGTGACCGGCCAGCCCCTGCCCCTGCGCCCCGAGCTGGCCCTCGACCTGGCCCGCGAGGAGGTCATCGCGCTGCGCAAAAGGGGCCTGCTCCTGGGCCGTGAGGTCCAGTTCGACCCGGTGACCGATTGGTATCTCATGGCGTGGGACGCCTTCAAGGCTGCCGAGTTCCCGGCCGATGAGGCGCGCAAGCTGGCGCTGGCCCTGGGGCTCGACGTGGAGGAAGACCTGGTACGCCGCAAGCGCGTCATCAGCAAGAAGGGCTCCACCGTAGTGCTGCAGCCGCCGGCGCTGCGCCGCCAGCGCGGCCAGGCCGACCTTGAGGCCATGACCTTCGAGACCCTGCTGGACGCCGCCCACGCCGCCATGCTCGTCTACCAGGAGGATGGCCCCCAGGCCTGCCACGCCTTCCTACAGCGCACCGGCCTGCTCACGGATCGGCGCTTCAAGGATTGCCTGCAGGCCCTGCTCAACGCCATCCCGCGCACCCGGCTGCAGGGGCGCTTTGTGCGCCCCGAGGCCGAGGCCCTGGAGAGCCTGCGCCTGGCCTTCTTCGACGACTTGACCGTGCCGGCCGATGAGGCGCCCGCGCCCATCGAGCAGCAGGCGCGCCTCTGGCGTGAGGAAGAGCGCGATGGCGAAGAGGGCGAAGAGCCGTAACCCGCTCCGCAGATGGGCGGCGAGTTGGAGGGAGCAGCGCCATGCCCGAGCGGCTCTCGGCGTGTGACTTTCAGACCTCCTACGGGCCGGCGGATGACCGGCTGAACCGCTTCTACATCCCGGCCCTCTCGTGTAGCGTGCGCTACGATCGCACGGCGGGCTTTTTCTCGTCGACCGCGCTCGCGGTAGCTGCCGCCGGGGTCGCGCGCCTGGTCGCCGCCGGGGGCACGATGCGCCTTCTCGTGGGCGCCCAGCTCAGCGAGGCCGATGTGCAGGCCATCGAGCAAGGGCGGGCGCTGCCCGATGTTGTGGCCGAGCGGCTGGTGGCCGCCCTCAGCGAGCCGCAGGACTCGGTCATGCGCCGGCGCCTCGAGGTGCTAGCTTGGCTCGTGGCGAGCAAGCGGCTTGAGATCCGGGTGGTGCTCCCCAGAGACGACAGGGGCCGGCCCCTGCCCGCGCCCCAGGCCGAGGGTTACTTTCATGCCAAGACCGGCATCTTTACCGACGCGTACGGCGACCAGGTGGCCTTCAGTGGCAGCGTGAACGAGTCGGAAACGGCCTGGCTGCACAACTATGAGCAGTTCATGGTCTTCCGGTCGTGGGATGCGACCCGGCCTTACGTGGCGGAGATCGCCGGCCAGTTCGAGCGCCTGTGGCAGGGCCAGGAGCCGGGCTGGGCCGCCATCGACGTCCCCGAGGCCGCCCGCCTGCGGCTCCTCCACTTCCACCCCAGCGCACCGCCGAGCAGGGACCCCCTGGAGCCGCCGCCGCGAGACGTGCGCAGGGAGCAGGTGCTCTGCCAGTTCCTGCGCGATGCGCCCCGCCTGGCCGGCGCTCGCGGTCTCGCCCTGGCCACAGCGCCCATCGTGCCCTGGCCCCACCAGGCCGCCATCGCCCGCCGCGCCATCGAGACCTACCCCGAGGCCTACCTCTTCTGCGACGAGGTGGGCCTGGGCAAGACCATCGAGGCCGGCCTGGTGCTGCGCCAGCTCTACCTGAGCGGCCTTTGCCGGCGCTGCCTAATTCTCGCGCCCAAATCGGTCTGCCGCCAATGGCAGGAGGAGCTGTATGAAAAGTTTGCCCTCGACCTGCCCATCTACGACGGGCATTTCTTCCGCGGGCGCCGCGGCCGGCAATGGCTGCCAGAGACGTCCAACCCATGGGATGGCGCCGACCTCCTCATCGCATCGAGCCAGCTTGCCAAGCGCAGGGAGCGCCAACCGGAGCTCCTGAGCGCCCGGCCCTGGGATCTGGTGCTCGTGGATGAGGCGCACCACGCGCGTCGGCGGGACTTGCTGAGCGACGAGTACCGCCCCAACCGGTTGCTCACCTTGCTGGCCGGGAGCGACGGTAGGCCCGGGCTGAAGGACCTCACCAAGGGCCTCGTGCTGATGACCGCCACACCGATGCAGCTGCACCCGGTGGAAGTGTGGGACCTTCTGCACCTGCTTGGCATAGGCGGCCGCTGGGGCGCTGGCCCCGACGAGTTCCTCCGCTTCTTCACCGAGCTGCGGCGGCCCCTCGCAGAGATCGACTGGGGCTTCATCTTCGACATGCTGCGCGATTGGCTGGGCCCGGGCGCCGACCTGGAGGCGTCGTTCGCCGCCCTGGCGGAGGCAGCTGTAGGCCCGGTCGAGCTCTATCAGCTCCGTGCGCTGCTCTCGGCTACCGACGCGGGAACCAGGATCAAGCACCTCTCCCCCGCTGCGCGGGCTCTGCTCCCCGAGCTGGCGCGCCGGCACACGCCCCTGCACCGGCATCTCTTCCGCACCACCCGGCGCGTCCTGCGCCGCTACGCAGAGCAGGGCCTGATCCATGGGAAAGTGCCTCGCCGTGATCCCAGGCCGGTGTGGATCGCCATGCGCCCCGAGGAGCAAGAGCTCTACGATCAGATCGAGGAATACATCAGCCACTACTACCAAAAGTACGAGGCCGAGCGCAAGGGGCTGGGGTTCATCATGACTGTATACCGCCGGCGCCTCACCAGCAGCTTCTATGCCGTGCAGCGTAGCCTGGAGCGCCGGCTGCAGGGCCTGCTGGCCATCCTCGACGATGACGACCTCGAACAGGACGATCTCGATGCCGATGTGGGGGAGCTGCTCGATGAGGAACAGGCTCGCCGCTTCCAGGAGGAGGTGGCCTACGTGGAGCGCTTTGTCGCCGCGATCAAGCAGCTCGGCGGCATCGACTCCAAGGTGCAGCGCCTTCTGTCTGATCTCAACCAAATCTTCGCGCACCGCGAGACCGTCATCATCTTTACCCAGTACACCGACACCATGGACTTTCTGCGCGACCAACTCTGCCTCGTCTACGGCAGCCAGGTGGCCTGCTACAGTGGCCGTGGCGGCGAGGTCTGGCACGATGGGGTTTGGCAGCCCACCACCAAGGAGGAGATCAAGAACGCGTTCCGCGAGGGCGAAGCGATCAAGATTCTCGTCTGCACAGAGGCGGCCAGCGAGGGCCTGAACCTGCAGACCTGTGGCGTGCTCATCAACTATGACATGCCATGGAACCCCATGCGCGTCGAGCAGCGCATCGGCCGCATCGACCGCATCGGGCAAGTCTACGACACAGTATGGGTGCGCCACTACTTCTATGAGGGCACCGTCGAGGCACAGGTCTACCGGGCACTGGAGGACCGCATCGGCTGGTTCGAGGATGTGGTGGGCCGGCTGCAGCCCATCCTCGGGAGCGTGGCCCGCACCATCCAGACCGTGGCATTGGCGCCGGCAGGGCAGCGCTCGCAGCTTCTGACCGAGGCGCTCGCACGCCTGCGCCAGGCGACGCCGCCTCCCGAGGCCGAAGCCCTGGACATGGAGCAGGCGCCAGACCTGGGGGCCGTGCAGCCGGTCGCCTCGCCCGTGACACTCGCCGAACTCGAACGCGTCCTCTGCGACTCGGCCACTCTGGGGCAATACCTGCGGCCTCACGAGTCGCTCACGCGAGCCTACCGGTTGAAGGTGGATGGCCAAGACACGGCTGTGACCTTTGACCGCCAGGTCTTCGACGCCCACCCTGACACAGTCCGCTTTGTGACCTACGGCACGGCAGAGCTCGCTTCGCTCCTCGCCGCCGTCCCTCCGCCGCCGGCCGCGAAGAGCGGGGTGATCCTGCGCTGCACCGCCGAAGCGCCAATCCCCCGCTGTGCGTATTACCGGCTCGACCCCGAGGGCCGGCCCCGGCGCGTCGAGCGCCTCGCAGACGTGCAGGACGCCCTCGAGAGCGGCCCGTCGCATGCGTCGGGCTGGACGGAGGCTGCGCTCGCCGAGGCCAGGGCCGACTTTGAAGGGCTCGTCCGAGCCGAAGCCGAACGCATCGCGGAGGCACTGGCCGACCGCCGCCGCGCCGAGCACCTGGCCCTTGTCGCAGAGGGGCGCAACCTGCTGCTGCGCGCCGCGCTCGTCGAGCTCGCCATGGCCCGGCAGCCCGACCTGTTCGCCCAGCAGGCGCTGCCCGTCGCCTTCACCAGCCAGGCGGTCACCGGGCTGGCGCGCCACGCCTACCCCTTCGCCCCCCTGCTCAAGCTGGTAGACGGCTACAACCTGTCTCCCAGTCCCACCGACCCGTTCTTCCTGGCCATGCAGGGCCAAGGCGCGGCCGAGCTCAAGCGCCAGTTCGCCAACCTGAAAGCACAGGCCAGCAGGCTGGTGCACCGTTTGGCGTCAGACGTGCCGGCAGCCCAGGCCGGGCGGCCAGCGCCTGTGGCCGTGCAGACCACCTGGCTATAGGTCCGCCCGCACGATCCGCGGGGTGGCGCGGGCGTCGCGACCTGCCCGGGCAGGCGGGCGGGGGCGGTCCCCCGTGGACGCAGGTCGAGGGTTGGCCTTCGTGGAGTTTGGCCTCTTACCGTTATCTCCATCGCGCGTCAGCAGTCGTGTGGCGCGGCTGGTGCTGGAATGTCTTCCCCCTCCCCAGGTTCAAGGGCGGACAGCCCTCTTCGGTCGTAGGGCGA
>DYEI01000265.1 GCA_020725765.1 Anaerolinea sp.
CGGCATGGCCGGGGGTCATGTCGGCGAGTTCTGGGTGGTACCGCGAGTTGCGCTCCGAAGGGCCAAGGTGGAGCCCACAACAAAGGCGCCTCCTCCCCCGGGACGGCCCGCAGGGCGACCCGGGGGAAAGGGCGCGGGGGTGGGGGCCCTGCCGGCAGGGCAGAAGACCCTGCGTCCGGACTGAACTACACCCCGGCTGTACCGCAGAGCGCCGGGCGAGCTCTCTGTTGGCCCGGATAGTGCTGATAGGGGAAAGTGGGCGAGCGCAACGCACTGCGCCCTGCCGGTCACAGCAGTGCAGGGCGATGAGGGGGTACTCTGCGATTGCGATCCCGCTGTGAGACGCGCACGGCGCGGGAGGGAGGTGAGTCTGCCATGGGCAAGCTGATTGTGGGCCTGTGCCGTCGGCCTGTGCCGGTGATCGCTCTGGCTCTCTTGCTTCTGGTGGGGCTGGCGGTGCCGGCTCGGGCCTTTGAGTTCCGTAGCGGCAACACGGTGACCATCGGCAGCGACGAGGTCATCAACGATGATCTCTTCATTTCGGGAAGCACGGTGATCGTCAACGGCACGGTGAACGGCGACCTCTTCGCCGCGGGCATGAATCTCGAGGTCAACGGGACGGTCAACGGCAGCGTGTTCCTTGCGGGGCAGACCCTGAGCGTAAATGGTCGGGTGGTGGGCTCGCTGTACGGGGCAGGGTCGTCCGCAACGCTCGGGGGCCGCGCATCCGTTGCTCGCAATGCGGCCTTTGCCGGCTATGCCCTGCGCACCGACAACGGCAGCGCTATCGGCCGCGATCTGACGGTAGCCGGGTACCAGGCCCTCTTGGGCGGGCAAGTTGTGCGGAACGTGACGTTCAACGGCGGGGGGCTGGTCCTGAGCGGCCGTGTCGGCGGCGACGTCACGGCCCGGGTGGGCGCTCCCAATGCGGCGCCGCGGCTCCCGGTGCCCCTGCCTGGCGCTCCGGCACCGGCCCCGCAAGGGATCCGGGTCACTCCGGAGGCCAGCATCGGGGGGCGGCTCGTGTATCGGAGCGAGGTGGAGCAGTCGGATGCCATCCAGGCCACGCCCCAAGGGGGTGTGGTCTTTGAGCCGGTGGAGGCGGAAGAGCAACCCGCCGCACAACCCGGCGCGCCGCCCGCGGCACGCCGGGGGCCGACCTTCGGACAGCAGGTGCTCCGCTGGTTCCTGGGCGTTCTTCGCACGCTGGTGAGCCTGCTGGTCGTGGGGGTCCTTGCCCTGTGGCTGGTGCCAAGGCTCTTCCTGGCGGCGGTGGGCCGGGCGCGGGAGAGGACGCTCGCGGCCTTTGGCTGGGGGCTCTTGCTGTGGATCGGCGGCTGGGTGATCGCCGTTGTGGCGGTGGTGATCATACTGCTGGTGGCAGTCCTCCTGGGCATCGTGACGCTCGGTGGGCTGGCGTGGGTGGTTCTTGGCCTGGGCCTCGCGATCTGGGGGCTGTTCCTCACGGTGTTCCTGTTCGTGCTGGCCTACGCGAGCAAGGTAGTCGTAGCCTTTCTCGTGGGCGAGCTCCTCTTTGGGGTTGGTGGGAGGCGCTACCAGGGGCCATTGTTCTGGCCTCTGCTCGTGGGCGTCACGCTCTTCGCCCTGGTCCGCACCATCCCGATCCTTGGACCCCTGGTCAGCGCCGCGGTGACCCTGATCGGCCTCGGCGCCCTATGGCTCGTGTGGTACGACCGGCGCCGACGGGCGGTGCCTCCGGCGTGAGGCTCCTCCCCGGCTGAGAGGTTGCGGGAGGGCCCCGAGCGGCCCTCCCGCGGACCGTGGACCGGCGCAGGGATGGCTTGCGGCTCCTGGCAGCACGAGGCCCGCATCCTTCCGGGCCAGCTACATCTGTTGACTCTGGCGCGCCATTGCAGTATGTTTGTACTGCGCAGGCATGGACGCGGAGGTGCTCTGCCTGCGGCGGCCCCGGGATGTGGGCCCCTCGAGCCCCCGCCACTCAGAGAGGAGCGATGCATCGATGAAGATGGACCGCGTATCCGCCGCCATGGCCCGTGCCGGAATCCCCCACCGCGACGCCTACGAGCTGCCCTCCAGCACCCTGCGCTTCCCCGATGGCGCCTGGTACCGGATGGAGGTCTCGGGCGTGGAGAGGCCCGAGGTTCTCGAGGCGGTTATCGACGAGGCGGCGCGGCGCAACGTGCCCATTCATCGCCTGATCTCCACGGTCATGGGCGCGACGCTCCTGGACCGTGACGAGTTGCGGCGTTTCGCCCGGATGGCCGCGGAGGCCCGGATGGAGGTGATCATCACCCCCGGCCCGCGCTCGGCGTGGGACACGGGCCGACAGCTCGCCACGCCGGAGGGCGGCCTCTCAGGCCTGCGCTACCGTGGCTCGGACCAACTGCGCTACGTGATCACCGACATCCTGCGCGCCGTCGAGATAGGCTTCAGGGGCTTTCTGGTCATCGACGAGGGGCTGCTCTGGCTGCTCAACGAGATGAAGCACAACGGCGACCTGCCCGAGGATGTTGTCTTCAAGGTCTCGATCTACGCCGGGCACGCCTCGGCTGCGGGGGCGCATGTTCTGGAGATGCTGGGAGCGGGCACCTTCAACCCGGTTGCAGATCTCTCCCTGCCACAGCTTGCTTCCATCCGTCAGGGGACGCGGCTGCCTCTCGACCTGCACATCTACCTGGCCGAGAGCTTTGGAGGGTACAACCGCTTCTACGACGCGCCAGAGATGGCGCGCTGCTGCGCACCCTGCTACTTCAAGATCGAGCCTGGGCCGGCCTGCGCCGCGGGTCCCGGAGCGCTTTACAAGCCGTGGACAAGCCCCGAGGCCCTGGCGGCACTGGCGAGGGAAAAGGTCAAGTACGCGCAGATCATCCGCGAGCTGATCGAGGAGAACCTGCCGGAGGCGGTGCTTTCCGGGCCGGGGCCGGCGGATCTCGCCATTCCGCGGCCCTGAGGCCGGCCCTGCGGGGCGGAACCGTGGAAGGGCGTCCTGGGCGCAGCACAGCTGGAGGTCACCTCAGTGAGCCCTGGAGGGCCGCACGGGTGTGCTCCGAGTGGCGTAGCTCGACGCGCGAGGCGGGCCATATGACCCTTCGAGAGTGCTGGCCCAACCGGTGAGGGATGAGTACCAAGAGGCTGCACTCCAGGGAGCGGAACACTCTCTCGGGCGGGAGCGCTGCGATCGGGCGTACATTTCCTGTTGCATGGGTGCGCAGGTCTACCGGGCGCGAGCTGCCCGCACGGTGGACCGGGACTTGCTATAGGGCCAGTGTGCGCCCATCGAGGCGCGGCAAGACCCCCGATCCTGGACGGTTCCTGCGGGAGACCCGATGGCATCAGACCTACTGCAGACAGCCGAGTGGAGGTTTTGCCCTTGGCGACGAGTCGGCAGCGCGGGAGTCCCCAGGCGTGGTTCACGCCACGGGAGCCGGACCAGGCGGTCCGGCACTGGAGCCGTGCGCTCTTGCAGGCGGACAGGCAGCGCGTACTCGACATCGGCTGCGGCGGGGGCAGGCACGTTGTCTACCTGGCGCGGCAGGGGCTCTCGGTCGTTGCGGGTGATGTCTCGGCGGATGCGCTGGCAGAGACGGCGCGCTGGCTCGAGCGGGAGCGTCTCGAGGCCACTCTGCTCCTGCTGGAGATGACCCGCCTGCCGTTCCAGGACGCGTCGTTCGATGCTGCGCTGAGTGTGAACGTGCTGCACCACGCCGAGCCGGCGAAGGCGAGGGGAGCCGTGCAGGAGGTCTGGCGTGTGCTTCGCCCGGGAGGGCTCTTCCTGGCGGTGCTGGCCAGCCCCAGTGGATGTCAGTGCCTGCTGGAGCGGCCGGCCGGGCCGGCGAGCTGCCCGCGGGGAGATACCCCGGCACTGCCAGCCCGGTCTTCTCTGTGCTACGAGCATGACCTGGAAGAGTTGTTCGCGGGGTTTCGCATCGTGAGCACGCAGCGACACCGGCCGCGACTGCCAGGGGCAGCAGGTCCGGCGTGCTGGCGAGCGGTCAACTGGCGCGTCTGGGCGGAGCGGCCAGGGCCCTGAAGTCGAGCCTTGCGGCCCGGCGAGGTGCGTGAGAGCGGCAGCCCTCAGAGTGGGGGCTGCCGCTCGTGGCGTTGGTATATAATCACGCCGTGTCGCTCGTAGACCCGCTGCATGATGCGGTCAAAGGCGGCCAAGTTCTGAGGTCCGATGCTGTACTTCTGGCGCTCAAAGGGGCCGATGTAGACGTACTCCACCCCGTACATGGCGAGGAGGCGGTCGATCTCTGCCGGGTCCACACCCTGATAGATGGCGGCAATGTCCGGCAGTCGCCGTGATATCTCGTCGTAGGTTCCCCGCCACTGCGCCTCGTGGCCCGCCCAGCCCAGGACGGTCGGCAGCCCCGTCCACGCCGAGACGCGGTTGTGCGCCGCGTTATACTCGTCGCCCGGTGCCTCCAGGATGACGGCCGACCCCTTCACCTGTCTCGCCAGCCAGGCGATGGCTGCGCCCTCCCCCGATTGCGGGTCGACCCAGGCGGTGCCGTCGAGCGTTGGTCGGCCGGCAAAGAGCCCCGCCTTGCTTGCCCCGGCGGCCACGGGGTAGTAGAGCGTCGCCAGCATGAGCGGTGCAACGCACCCTGCCCAGACCATATCCAGCCGCCGGCGCTCCCGCCGCAAGCGCTCGATGAGGCCGCCGACTGCGTAGGCAGCAGCGATCCCGAGCAGGACCCAGGCCTGGTAGTAGAACTTGAAGACCGTGTTCATGCGAGTCCCGAAGGAATCGCCGATGTAGACAAACTCGGTAGCAAAGGTCAGCAGCAGGCCGGCCAGTGCCAGGAGCAGAGCAAAGGAGGCGCCCGCATCGTTGCCCCGGATAGAGGGTCCAAGTCGCGCCCAAAGGAGGGCGCCGGCCAGGGCAATCAAGACCGCCAGTGCGATCGCCAGCCACGGCCCGCCGACGGCGATGCCGATGGCCGAGAGGAACATCCCAGCCGGACCACCGGCCGCGAAGGTCAGCGCTGGCGGCAGGGCCAGCACCGCAGCGAGGGCGACGCTCCACACGGCGCGGAACCGCGGCGCCTGACGCAGGGCTGCGAGTGCCTGCTCCAGCATCCACGGCACCAGCACCGAGAGGAAGAGTCCGAAGATCAGAACATAATGGAGCACGGGCGTCTTGGCGTAGAACAGCGACTCCAGCCCACTCGCCTGGGAGCGGAAGCCGACGTAGAAGGGCAGGTAGCAGGCCAGCCCGCCCACGAGGACAAAGAGGCCAAAGCCCAGGCTCTCGCTCGCCCACGCTGCGGTCAGCCGGCCGTAGCGCCAGGCCCGGCCCATGGCGTAGGCGGCGATGGCTACGGCGGCGTAGGTTGGCAGGTCCCAGCTGTTCAGAAAGCCGAGGGCGCCGATCACGGGCGGGATGAGGGCAGCCAGCCTTGGGAGAGCGGGCCAGGCCAGCTTGTGGCCACGCCACGTCGCTGCGCGCTCGCCCTCGGGGAGCCCGGGGGCAACCCGCATCAGGTTCCAGGCCACAGCGAGGGCGAGCAGGCCGAAGGGCAGCGCCATGACGTGTGGGTGCAGGTCGCCGAGGATAAAGCTGAACGCCGGGAACTCGGCGATCACCTCGGGCATCTTGCCAAAGGGGTTCACGTCCTGGATCAGGCGGGTTGCCCGCCACCACCACCAGTCGGTGCCCGGGAGCCATCCCGGGCTCATGGGAGCCCTTGTCAGTGCCTCGATGCCGACCGCTCGCCAGAAAGCCTCTCCGCCGATGCCGTTGGCGTGCAAGAGCTCCAGGAGCCCCTCGAGGTTCCCGGCAATCGCGACAAAGACGGCGCCGATGAGCCCCGGGCCTATTGCGGACCCGCGCCGTCGGACCAGCCCAGCCGCCAGGTCGCGGACCAGGCCGTAGGCGCCGGTCACGGTCAGCGCAAAGACCGTGCCCAGGGCCAGGTTGTAGGCGATACCGGAGGGGACCGCCGAGAGCCGGGTCAGGAGCGCCATCAGGAGGTAGCCAAAGTAGTAGTAGCTGATCGCATACCCCGAGAGCCACATGTCGTTCGGGGGAAAGCGTTCGCTGCGGAGGATGGCGTTGAGGAAGCCAAAGTCCATGGGCTTCTCGGTGTGATTGATGGCGGGGTCATAGGCGCGGAAGGCCAGATAGGCCAGGAACGCCACTGCAAAGAGCACCTCTGCCGTCAGCAGCTCGCGCCGCTGTACGCGCCAGAGTGCCGCGAGGCGGCCCCGGCGAGAGAGCATGAGCGAGACCACCCCCAGGGCCGCAATCATCAGGGCGATGGCAATGCGCGTGTTCTGCAGCACACCGAGAGACACGAGCAGCCAGAGGAGGTACCCGCTAAGCAGCAGCCCGAGGTGCTTGACGAATGCGGCACCCCGGCTGGCGGTGCCAGTGAAAAAGGCCGCGGTCAGCGGCCAGGCTGCCCAGCCGATCAGCTCGAGGCACAGCCACCAGGATGCGATGGAGACCAGTTCGCTGCCCATGCAGCTCCTCGCCGTACGCGAGCAGCGGCTCGCTACCTGTGCTAAGAGCAAAAAGGGGAAACGGCCAGAAGCCATCTCCCCTCTTTGCTCGTCCGATGCGCGATGCGGCAACGGCCCGCCGCACTAGACTCGCGTGAGATATTCGCCGGTGCGGGTGTCCACGCGGATCACGTCGCCCTCATTCACAAAGAGGGGCACCGTCACCTTCAGACCCGTCTCGGTGGTGACCGTCTTGGTCGCACCGGTGGCCGTGTCTCCCGCGATGGCAAGCGGCGCCTCGGTCACGACCATATCGACGGTCACGGGCAGCTCGATGTCGATCGGCTCGCCCTGATACAGGCTCAGGTCGAGCGTCACGCCCTCCTTGAGGAACTTGACGGCGTCGCCAAGGACCTCAGCGTTCAGGGCCGGCTGCTCGTACGTCTCGACGTCCATAAAGTAGTACAGGTCGCCGTCGTGGTACAGGTATTGCACCGTATGATGGTCGAGGCGGACGTCCTGCACGCGGTCACCCGAGAGAAAGTTGCGCTCTAGCGTTGCGCCGGTGCGCAGATTGCGCAGCTTGGTGCGGATAATGGCGTTGCCGCGGCCGGGCTTGTAGTGCTCGTACTCGAGCACGCGATACAGTTGCCCGTCCAACTCGAATGTGACGTTCTTGCGCAGTTCGGTTACGCTGATCATGCTCCAGGCCTCCGTGCCACGGCTGACAAGGAGCGATTATAGACGGGCGGGAGGGGTATGTCAAGTAGTCGGACGGGGAGGTGTAGTTCACCGTGGGGGCAGGCTCTTCTGCGCTGGTGGCAGGGCCCCCCACCCCCGGCGCCCCCTCCCCCGGGTCGGCCTGC
>DYEI01000266.1 GCA_020725765.1 Anaerolinea sp.
AGAGTGTGGCCATTATACCTTAAGTGCGTCATGTGCGCAAGTCGATCCATGCAACAGTCTCGGCCGCGGGGAAGGGGGAAACTTACTGAAAGGGGGTGTCCGCGGGCGGCGGAGCCGCCCGCGGACACCCCCCTTTTATGTATATCCCCGCCGCGGCGGGGGCGGGGCCAGGGGTGGGGGCACCTGCAGGAACAAGTATGCTGGCGTTCGTCAAGTTAGCGCCCATGGGGGCCGGGGGTGGGGGGGCCTTGCCAGCAGCGCAGAAGAGCCTGCCCCATCGGTGGACCATATACCCACGAACAGGCGTTCTTGCTTCATCCCTTGTCCCCATGGTATAATCCCCCCCGCAACTTGCAGGCGATCGCCTGCTCCCTGAAAGCGAGCCGCCATGCCCAAGACGCGCACCCGGTGGGTCTGCCAGAACTGTGGCAGCGTGCAGGTGAAGTGGATGGGGCGCTGCCCGGATTGCAGCGAGTGGAACACGCTCGTGGAGGAGCAGGAGGCCGCCCCCGAGCCGGGGCGCGCCTCTCGCGCCTCCTGGGTCCCGACCAGCGAGGCTCGGCCTCTGACGCGTGTGGCCGCTGATGGGTTTGCCCGCCTCGCCGTCCCGCTGGAAGAGTTCAGCCGGGTGTTGGGCGGCGGACTCGTGCCGGGGTCGGTCATCCTCATCGGCGGCGACCCGGGCATCGGCAAGTCGACCCTGCTCCTGCAGGTCTCGGCGCTTTTGGCCAGGCAGGGGCAGCGGGTACTCTACGTCTCGGGGGAAGAGTCGGCGGAGCAGGTCCGTCTCCGTGCCGACCGGCTCGGCGCCCTATCCGACGACCTCTACATCCTCGCGGAGACCAACCTGACGCAGATACTCGGCCACATCGAGCACCTCAAGCCAGCTCTTGCCGTCGTCGATTCCATCCAGGCAGTCTACCTGGAGGACCTGACCTCCGCGGCTGGGAGTGTGAGCCAGGTGCGCGAGGGTGCGGCTGCGCTGCTGCGCCTGGCCAAGTCCACGCACATCCCCATCCTCATCGTCGGGCACGTCACCAAGTCCGGGGCCATCGCCGGGCCGCGGGTCCTCGAGCACATCGTCGATGCGGTACTCTACCTCGAGGGCGAGCGCTTCCATGCCTACCGCCTGCTGCGGGGGGTCAAGAACCGGTTTGGCTCCACCAACGAGGTCGGCGTCTTTGAGATGACCGACGCCGGCATGGCCGAGGTGCCGAACCCCTCGCAGGTCTTTCTCGCCGAGCGGCTGGCGGCGGCGCCGGGCTCGGCCATCGCCGTGACGCTGGAGGGCACGCGTCCGCTGCTCGTCGAGATACAGGCTCTCACCTCCACCACCAGCCTCGAGTTGCCCCGGCGAACCGCCAACGGCATCGAGTTCAACCGGCTGCTGCTCCTCGTGGCCGTGCTCTCCAAGCGCGTAGGGCTCCCCCTCGGGAACCAGGACGTGTTCGTCAACGTCGTCGGTGGGCTCAAGATCGCCGAGCCAGCCGCCGACCTGGCGGTTGCCACGGCGATTGCCTCCAGCCTGCGCAGCCAGCCCGTCGCCTCCGACCTGGCCATCGTCGGGGAGATCGGGCTGTCGGGTGAGCTGCGCTCCGTCGGTCAGATTGAAAAGCGCCTGCGGGAGGCGGCCAAGCTCGGCTTTCGCCGTTGCCTGGTGCCGCAGACCAGTGCGGACCTCCTGCGGGGCTTTCAGGGGGTCGAGATCGTCGGCGCCAGCACCCTGAACGAGGCGCTGCAGGTGGCACTGGTGCGGGGGTGAGGCGTGTGCAGTTGAGTCTGGCCTCGACGGGACGAAGGCAGCCTGCGTCATGTGCGCACCGCTGGTGCGCGCCGGTCTGCTCCCTCTGAGGCGAATAGCGCTGCCGGCGCTCCTCCTGCTGAGCTTTGCGCCTGTCGTGATGGCTCCACGTCTTGGCGACCCGTCCCCTGCGGCGGTGTCGTTGCTCGCCCTGCCTACAGGGCTGGCTGCCCCCTTTTTGGGCCCATCGGCGGGAGTGCTGACCGCGGCAGGCTGCACCTTGCTCGTCGTCTGGCCCCACCCGTGCTCGTTCCTGCCGACGGAGCGCTCCGCGCAACGGCAGCGGTCGGTCTCCGGGCAACCCTTGGCCTGCCATGGCTTGCGCTCAGGCCCGCGTTGACGGCCCGCGAGTCCCTGTGGTCGATCCACGAGCAGAACCTTGTTCTGCTGGACCGGGCGCGGAATCAGCGCGTGCAGCTAGATGAGCCTGCCCCCGGGGTGAACCGCACTCTCTCTGCGTTTCTACCGCTTTCCCTGGAACTGGTGTACAATCAGCAGGCAGGTGAATCGCCAGTGACAGCGGTGTGCCAGCGCCCTCACCAGGCAAGGTTCAAGGGCGGACAGCCTTCTTCGGTCGTAGGGCGA
>DYEI01000267.1 GCA_020725765.1 Anaerolinea sp.
GCTTTGCCCAGCGGGCAAAGCTGGGAATGCCCCAGGGGTGGGGGTCCCTCAATGGGCCAGGCCCCCGCCCTGCGACCGAAGAAGGCTATCCGCCCTTGAACCCTGGCACTGCCGTCAAATGAACCCTTGTCCCCCCTTGACTCCCCGCCCTTTCTCTGCTACGTTAGCAACAGCGGCGGGTTTGCTACGCCGGGACTCTATGTCGCAGGGAGCCGAGGATGAAACCCTTCCAGTATCGCGCGCCGACGTTGCTGTCCGAGGCCCTCTCCCTGCTGGCGAGCGCCGGGCAGCGCGCCCGCGCCCTCGCCGGCGGCACCGATCTCCTGGTGCAGATGCGCCGCGGCCTCATCAGCGCCGACCTGATTGTGGACGTCAAGAAGGTGTTCGAGCTGAATCGCCTCGACTTTGACCCCTCCGACGGACTGACCATCGGCGCGGCCGTGCCCCTGTGCCGCATCTGCGAGAGCCCCGAGGTCGCCCGGCACTATCCGGGCCTGGTGGACGCTCTGTCCATCATCGGGAGCGTGGCCGTCCGCTCACGCGCGACCGTCGGCGGGAACCTCTGCAATGCGGCGCCAAGCGCGGATTCGATCCCCGCCCTCATCGTGCACGGCGCGACCTGTACGGTTGCGAGCCGTGAGGGCACGCGACAGGTGCCGGTTGCGCGCTTCTGTACCGGTCCGGGGAAGACGGTCCTCGGCCCCGGAGAACTGCTCGTCTCGGTACACGTTCCGCCGCCGCAGCCCCGCTCCGGTGCCCGGTACCTCCGCTTCACGCCGCGCCATGAGATGGACATCGCCGTGGTCGGGGTGGCCGCCTGGCTGGAGCTGAGTGAGGGCCTGTCGACCATCGCCAACGCCCGCATTGCCCTTGGCGCGGTGGCCCCGACGCCGCTCCTGGCGGTCGAGGCCGGGGCCTCGCTGGTCGGCAGGACCCCCTCTGCCGGCGCTTTTGCCGAGGCCGCCGCCCTCGCCCAGCGTGTCGCCGCGCCGATCAGCGATGTCCGCGGCACCGCCGCCCAGCGCCGTCACCTGGTTGGCATCCTGACACGTCGCGCCCTCGAGGGGGCGCTCCAGCGCGCAAGAGGAGCGGAGCCCGATGGACGGCAAGGTTAGGGTGCAGGCCACGATCAACGGCCAGCCGGTCGAGTTCCTCTGCGAGCCGCGCCAGAGCCTTCTGGAGTGCCTGCGGGACGTCCTGGGCCTTACCGGCACGAAGGAGGGCTGCAGCGATGGGAACTGTGGCGCCTGTAGCGTGCTGCTCAACGGCCGGCTGGTCAACTCTTGTCTGGTGCTCGGCGTAGAGGTCGACGGCCAGGAGGTGACGACCGTGGAGGGCCTGGCCGGCCCCGACGGGCTGCACCCGCTGCAGCAGGCCTTCATCGACCATGCGGCCCTCCAGTGCGGGTACTGCACGCCGGGGATGCTCCTTGCCGCCAAGGCGCTGCTCGACCGGGAACCCGAGCCTTCCGAAGAGCGCATTCGCCAGTGGCTGGCGGGCAACCTCTGCCGGTGCACAGGGTACGACCGGATCGTCCGTGCCGTGCAGGATGCCGCGCGCAGGATGAGGAGGGAGGCCGATGCCCATGCCGAGGGATGAGCACCAGCCCGTGCCTGAGGAGCCGGCGCCGCTGCGCGTGATCGGCACGCGGCCGCCGCTCTATGGCGCCGTCGACAAGGTGACTGGGCGCGCCGTGTTCGGCGCTGATATCAGCCTCCCTGGGCTGCTCCATGGCAAGGTTCTGCGCAGCCCGCACGCGCATGCTCGTATCGTGTCCATCGACACCAGCCGCGCGGAGAGCTATCCGGGCGTCCATGCCGTCGTCACGGCGCGCGACCTCCCGGAGGGCGCGGGCGAGCGGTTCGAGCGCGACAACACCCTGGCCGGGGACAAGGTCCTCTATGTCGGCCATCCTATCGCGGCGGTAGCTGCGGAGAGCCCCCACATCGCCGAGGAGGCGCTGGCCCTCATCGACGTGCAGTACGAGGTCCTGCCGCCGGTGCTGGACGTCCGCCGGGCCATGGAGGCGGATGCGCCGCTCCTGCACGAGGCGCTCCGCACCTGGTCCCTGGCCGGGCAGGCGGCTTCGCCGAGCAACGTGGCGGAGCACCTTCAGCACGTCAAAGGCGACCCCGAGCGGGGCTTTGCCGAGGCCGACGTGATCGTCGAGCGCTCTTTCACGACCACTATGGTGCACCAGGGGTATATCGAGCCGCACGCCTCGACGGCACTGTGGCATCCCGATGGTTCGGTCACGGTGTGGACCTGCACGCAGGGCGCCTTCCCCGTGCGCGAGCACCTCTCTAGCCTGCTGCACCTGTCCATGGCGCGCATTCGCGTGGTGCCGACCGAGATCGGGGGCGGGTTTGGTGGCAAGGCGTCGAGCTATGTGGACGTGGTCGCGGCGCTCCTCGCCCGCAAGGCGGGTCGGCCGGCGAAGGTGGTGATGGGGCGCGACGAGGTCCTGAAGGCTACAGGGCCTACGCCGGGCACCTTTATCCGCGTGCGCATGGGGGCCCGGCGGGATGGGCGCATCGTTGCGGCCGAGGCCGAGCTCTGCTACGAGGCTGGCGCCTACCCGGGTTCCTCTGTCGGCTCGGGGGCGGATACGATCTTTGCCTGCTACGACATCCCGAACGCCCGCGTCGATGGCTACGACGTGGTGGTGAACAAGCCCAGGACGAGCTCCTACCGTGCCCCAGGGGCGACGCCAGCGGTATTTGCCGTCGAGCAGGTCGTCGACGAGCTGGCGGAGCGCCTCGGCATCGACCCCCTGGAGTTCCGCCTGCTCAACTGCGCCCGCGAGGGCACGCGGCGCGTGAGCGGCCAGCCCTATCCGCGGGTCGGCTTTGCCGAGGTGCTGGAGGCCGCAAGGGCACATCCCCACTACCGCGCGCCCCTCGGCGGGCCGAACCGCGGGCGCGGCATCGCTTTCGGATACTGGGGGAACTGGGCGGGGCAATCCTGCTGCACGATCAGCGTCAACGCCGATGGCACCGTGTCCCTCCTCAGCGGATCGGTGGACGTCAGCGGAGCGCTCACCGGCATCGCCATGCAGGCCGCTGAGGAGCTCGGGCTCGAGCTGGAGCAGGTCCAGGTGCGCGTGGCGGATACCGCCTCCATCGGCTATACGGATGTGTCGGCGGGCAGCCGCACGACCTTTGGGACGGGCCTCGCGGCCATTGAGGCTGCGTGCGACGTTATCGCCCAGATGTGCGCTCGCGCCGCCCGGCTGTGGGGCGTGCCCGTCGAGACGGTCTCCTACGACCGGGCCGCCTTCACGACGAGCCTGGACCCGACGAAGCGGCTGAGCTTCCGAGAGCTGGCGGCCCAGCTTTCGGCGACCGGCGGGCCGGTCATGGGGCGGGGCAACGTGGATGGCGACGTGCTGCGGCGCGGCGGTGCCCCCGGCCTGCACATCGCCGACGTCGAGCTCGACCCCGAGACGGGCAAGGTCACCGTGCTGCGCTACACGGCGGTGCAGGATGTGGGCCGGGCCGTGCATCCCGGCAATGTGGAGGGACAGATCAAGGGCGGCGTCGCTCAGGGCATCGGCTGGGCGCTGTACGAGGGCTGCTTCTACGGCGAGGACGGGCAGCTGCTCAACCCCACGCTCCTCGATAACAAGCTGCCGACGGCCATGGACATCCCCGAGGTCGAGCCGGTGATCGTGGAGGTGCCGGACCCGGTGCACCCCTATGGGGTGCGCGGCGCCGGCGAGACGCCCATCGTCCCGGTCGCGGGGGCCATCGCCAACGCCCTCTACCGCATTACCGAGCGGCGCATGGAGCGGCTGCCGATGACGCCGGCTTACATCCTGGAGCGGATGGGGGTCATCTAGGGCGATGGCCGTGGTGTGGATCCCGTCGCTGATGCGTGACCTCACCGGCGGGCAGGCGCGGGTCAGCGCGCCGGGGCGGACGGTGGCGGAGCTCCTCGACGCCCTCGAGGCTGCCTACCCCGGTGTGCGGGAGCGCCTTTGCCCGGGCGGGCGGCTCCACCCGTCGCTCGCCGTCGTTGTCGATGGCCGGCGTGCGCCGCTCGGGCTGCTCGAGATGGTCGGCGAGGAGAGCGAGGTGCAGTTTGTGCCGGCGGTGAGCGGGGGCTGAGGCGGGGCGCCCCTACGGGCTGGCTGGCAATGACATCTTCCCGTCATTGCGAGGCGGCGCGCCAGCGCCGCCGGAGCAATCTCGCCGACCCGAAAGGGAGATTGCTTCGCCAGCCCTACGGGCTGGCTCGCAATGACATCTTCCCGTCAGCCGGCATCGGGGGCCGACTCGCGGGGGTTGCACGGGCCCTCCGAAGACCGGCGCGGCCTTTGTAGTCCCCGGGTTCACCCGGCGCCCATGGGCGCGCCTGGCCCCCGTTGCGCCAAAAAGCCCCGGCGCATGCCGTCCATCGCCCGGTAAGCCTGCAGGGCGAGCAGGGCGGAACACCCTGCCCCGACCAACAGTGCCCACAGCGCCCGTGCACCGAGGAAGGAGACAACGAGCAGCAGGCCGGTCAGGAGGTGGTTGACGATGGTCTGCACGCTCGCGGGCGACATGGCGACCGGGTCATCGTAGTACTGGAACACGTTCGCGGCCGCCGCGAGTCCCAGGGGCATCGAGGCGAGTGTAATGAGCGCCTCGCCCGGGAGCTGCCGGGCCAGTGTCGCGACGATGATGCTCAGGTACGCGAGCCCAACCAGCAGCGCATAGCCCCAGGCGGCACGACGGCGGCCGAGGCGCACCACGAGGGTGCGTTTGCCGGCGGCGCGGTCCCCGCGATAGTCGGGCATCTCGTTGACGTAGAGTATCGCCGTCACCAGGAAGGCCATCGGCAGAGAGATCACGAGGACCCCGGCGGGCAGCGCGTGGGCCTGGACGTAGTAGCCCGCGCCGACCAGCACGGGCCCAAAGTTGATGCCGATGACCAGCTCGCCAAGGCCGCGGCTCGCGAGATAGAAGGGCCGGCCGGTGTAGGCGAACGATGAGGCCAGGCCAACGGCCGCCAGGAGCAGTAGCATCGGCCCCGCGCGCAGAGAGAGCACCGCCAGGAGCGCCGTGCCCGCGCCCAGGAGCACGAGGGCGGCCCGCCTGACCTCGGCAGGGCTCAGCAGGCCACGCTGGATGGCGCGGCTGCCGCCGGAGAAGGGGCTGATGTACTCCCGGTTGGCCTCGTCCGCGCCGTTGACATGGTCGTGGTAGTCGTTGATCAGGTCGGCGCCCGCGTGCATCAGCACCGAGGCCAGCAGCACGACCGCTGCGGCAGGCCAGTCGAACCGGCCGGTCTGCCGCCAGCCAGCGACCAGCCCGAGGAGCACCGATACAGTGCTGGCCGTGAAAAAGCCCGGCCGAGTAGCCAGAAACAGGATCTTTCCCTTCATGGCACCTCCGATGACCATCCTGGAAATGCGACGAGGAGACTTGAGGCCACGAGTATACCACGGCTTCTTTCAGAGCAAAAAGAGTGCTGTTGTCCTGTTCCACTTGCGGCGCGCCCAGCGGTGTGGTGTGCGACCCCCATCCTCAGCTTTCGCCGTCGGGCTGCAAAGGCGGCAGGCGGGTGCGCATGCGGCCCGGCGCGGGGCTTTCAGCCCCGCGCTGAAAGACGCAAGCCCCTGCGGAGCTGGGTCGGCGAAGCTTCTGGTAGTGGAAGGGCCTGACGGCCCCCGAAGAGGCATGGCGGTGGAGATTGCCGACTTGACCACGCGTGCACAGGGTTCAGGGGCGGACAGGCTGCTTTAGCCGCCGCCCCTCGGCCCTTGCCGGGGGGTACCCCATCCCCCGGCCCTCGCTTCCTGCGCCGCCGAGGCGGCGGGGAAGGGGGCGTCTTATGTTATGGAGGGGCTCGACTTTGGCCCTTCGGAGCGCAACTCGCGGTACCGTCCAGAACTTGCCGAGATGACCTCCAGCCA
>DYEI01000268.1 GCA_020725765.1 Anaerolinea sp.
AACACCCCCTCCTATTCTGGATTCCCCGCCCCCGCGGCGGGGGCGGGGCGAGGGGTGGGGGAACCCACAGAAACAAGCGCGCTGGCGCTCGCCAGGTTAACGCCTGGCGGGATGAGGGGCTATGCCTGCACGCCGCAGCGCAGGCATGACCCCTCACCCCCTTGGCTTTCTCTCTCGCTTTCTACTGTCGGGGGCCGCCGATGGGCGACGTCTGCCGCCTCTGCGAGCGGTGAGGGTTGACCGCCTGTTGGCGACGGTGATGCCTCCTGGAAGGCCCGGCCCTCCGCCGGTCTAAAGACCCCGCGGCCCCGCAACCTTGCTGTTACCAGCCGTTAACGCCCCTGCGACCCTCGCGCATGGTCGCACACGAGGCCACAAACCCGCAACGGACGGACCTGGTCCTGCGTCTTATCAGGGAGAACAGGTAACGAAATCGTTACCGACGCTGAGGAGCTGTACGTCGCGCCAGGAGTCTGGCCAATGGTCCGTGGGGAGGGGCCAGGCCTCGCAGGAAGCGCGCGGAGAGCCGCGACATATGAGGTAGCTGGCATAGTCTGCGCCTCGGGCGAGCTGCTGAGGGAGCCGGGCGCCCGTTGGCGGCGTGTCCGATGAGACCGTGCTGGAAGGGAGGGGGCGAGCTTGGGCCGTCGAAGAGGGTGTCTGTGGTTTGCAGCGGGGACGTTTCTGGCGATTCTGGCGGGGGTTCTCATCTTTGTCACGGCGCAGCGCGTGACGCAGGCGCCGGTGCAGGTGGAGGAGCCTCCGCGGGTGCCGGTGGTGGTAGCGGCGCGGGATATCCCCGTGCACACCGTGCTTGGCGAGCAGGATGTGGAGATCCGCGAAGTGCCGCCCGAGATGGTGCCCGAGGACGGGCTGACAGACGCCAAGGACGTCGTGAACCAGCTCACGACGGCGGCGATCGCGCGCGGGGAGATTGTGTTGCGCAGGCGCCTGATCAGCCCCGACTATGTGGGCCCGAGAGCGGCCTTTGTCATGGATCCGAAGCAGGTCATGATAGCGTTTCCGGCTACCGACCTCCTGACGAGCCTCGGGATCGTTCGGCCGGGGGACCATGTCGATCTGATGGTCAGCTTTGATTTCGGCAAGGCCAACCCGGATATCGTGACCGGGGTGAACACGCTCACGGTGCTGCAGGACCTGAGGGTGGCGGCGCTCGTCTACGAGCCGGGCAGCGGGCCGGAGGGTGAGGCCAAGGAGGGGCCGACAAAGCCAGCGCAGTCTTCGGGCGCGCCGCGCGCGCTGCTCCTCGCCGTGAGCCCCCAGGATGCGCTGCTCATCAAGTACTTCCGTGACATGGGCGCTGCAGTGGACTTTGCCCTGCGCAGCCCGGCGGCAGAGGGCGTGTACGACCTGGTGCCCATCGATGGGGACTATCTGCTGCAGAACATGAAGATTCGCTGGCGGCTCAAGGAGTGAGAGCGCAAGGTCGACTTGCGCGGGGCGGATTTCTACCGCTCGGTCAAGGTGGCCAGGATGCCAGGGTTTCGAACGCGCATACTTGTGGTTGATCGGGATCCTGCCGCGGCAGCTGCCGTCCGCAGCATCCTTCGCTCGCAGGACTGGGAGGTCCTGCACGCAAGGTCGGCTGCTGAGGCGCTGGAGAAGGTCAGCCTCGAGGCCATCGATGCGGTCATAACCGAGTTCCGTCTGCCCGACATGTCGGGCACCGATCTCTGCCAGACGCTGCGGCGACGGACGGAGATGGCCAACACGCCGATACTGGTGCTGAGCGCCAGTGCAGGGGTGGCGGAGCGGGTGGCCAGCCTGCGAGCGGGGGCGACCGACTATCTGGTCAAGCCCCCCGATGCCCAGGAGCTGGTGGCGAGGCTGAAGGCGGCTCTGGACCTGCGGCAGGAGAGGGCAGGGTTCCTCGTTGCCCTGCTCGGTGGCAAGGGTGGCGTCGGCACGAGCGTGATCGCGGTCAACCTGGCCGTGGCGCTCCGCCATGAGACGCGCCGTGGGGTGGCCATTGTGGACGCGAGCACCCCGGCCGGCACGGCTGACGTCATGCTCAACCTGCAGACGAACCCGGGTGTTGGTGGGCTCCTGTCAAGGAAGCGGGCGTTGGAGCCGGAGGATCTTGAGGCTGCCCTGAGCCACCATGCGACGGGTGTCGACGCCCTCATGCTTCACACGCCGGGGGGGAATGGAGTCGGACCTGAGGAGCTGCACGTGGCCCTACTGGCGCTGCGTCGCATGCGGGAGCTCATCGTGGTCGATGCCGGCTCGAGCTTTGATGAGAGCACGGCTGAAATCCTGGAGCTTGCCGACCGCGTGCTGCTTGTGCTTACGCCGGATATCACCGCGCTCCGGGGCGCCAGGGTACTGATAGAGCGCGCCCGGCAGGCGGGGTTCCCGCCCGAACGGGTGTCGCCTCTGCTGAACCGGTATCCGCAGCGCTCCGGCCTTCACCGCCGGCAGATCGAGAGTGCTCTGGGCATGCCCATCCGGGCAACCCTGCTCGACGACGTGCGGCTTGTCACCTACAGCATCAACCGGGGAGTCCCGCTGGTTGAGAGCCATCGCCGCAGCCGGATCGGGCGACAGTTGGCGGCACTGGCGCGCGAGATACTGGCCTCTGCGCGACCCGGCTAGAAGCGGTAGCCGGGCAGCCGTCCATCAGGGGCATTGGGCGGCCGGGCAGAGCCGCGCCTGATACGCAGACAATGGCCCGTCTCCTGTGGGCGCGCCGCGCCGTCGCAAGCAGCCGAGCTGGAGGAAGAACTTGGGCGTCATACTGATTGCCGCTTTCGTGGGAGCGCTGGCCGTCCTGATCTTTTTCGTGGGGATATACCTCACCGTCGAACGGCCGGACGACCTCTCCGAGCGCCTCGAGGTGTATGCAACCGTATCGCAGGGGGATGCCGGCAGGCGCGGCCGCCGTCGCGAAGGAGGGCTGCGCTCGCTGTTCGCGCGGCTGGACCGCCTCCTGACTGGCCGTAGCGCGGCCCAGCGGCTGGGGCTGTACCTCGCTCAGGCCAGCCTCCGCATGACGGTGCCCGAGTTTCTGGCCATCGAGGTCGGGGCGACAGTCACCGGCGCGTGCCTTGGCTTTCTTCTGAGAGGGTACATGATCACGGCGATCGCGTGCGCGGCGATCGGCGCCGCCTTGCCGTTTTTCCTCGTCATGCGCAGGCGTGGGAAGCGGCTCAAAGCCTTCCAGGACCAGCTCGTGGATGTGCTCTCGCTGGTCGTGGGCTCCATCAGAGGAGGACACGCCCTGCCAACAGCACTCGACCTAGTGAGTCGCGAGCTGCCGCCGCCGGCATCCGAAGAGTTCGCGGCCGTGCTTCGGGAGGTCGGCCTCGGACTCACACAGGCGGAGGCGCTCACCAACCTTGTCAAGCGCATGGAGAGCCCGGACCTCGAGCTCGTGGTTACGGCTGTGAACATCAGCCACGAGGTCGGGGGAAACCTGTCGCTCGTGCTGGACAAGATTACCGAAACGATCCGCGAGCGCATTCGGCTGCAGGGCGAGATAAGGGTTCTGACGACGCAGCAGCGACTCACTTCATACCTGCTGGTGGCGCTGCCCTTCGTGCTATCGGCTGTGCTGGCACTGATCAACCCCGAGTGGATGATGAGGCTCTTTGCTCCCGGATGGGTCCGCATCATCCCGGCTTTCGCCATCGTCTCGGTGTTCATCGGGTTCGTCATCACGCAAAAGATGACGCGCATCGAGGTGTAGACGTCGGAGGGATGCGGGTACGTGGTAGGAATAGCCTTCCTCGCCGCCCAGATTCTGGCCGTTGCTGTGGCCTGCTTCTGGATCGGCCTGACGATCCGACGACAGGAGCGCACGGCTGCCCGCCGCATCGAGCAGGCGGCGGCAGCAGCGGGGCCGCTGCTCTCTCACTCGATGGAGCTACAGGCACCCTTTATACAACGGGTGATACAGCCGCTGATCAGGGGCCTGCTCCAACGCGTTGGCTCACTCTCGCCGCAGAGGAATCTCGGAAAGCTGCGTCGGCAGTTGCTGATCGCAGGCTCGCCCTATGGCCTTGGCCCGCTCGATTTCCTGGGGCTGCGCATCCTCGTGGCGCTCTTTGGCACGGTCTGTCTGTGCGTTGCCTTGATGACGATGTCCATCTCGCTGGGGCGGGCGCTGCTGGCTGCCGTTGCCGGAGCGCTGCTCTTCGCGGAGCTGCCCAGTCTCTGGCTTCACCGAAAGATGAAGGGGCGCAAGAAGGAGATCACCCTCGCCCTCGCGGATGCCCTCGACATGCTGACGGTGTGCGTGGATGCCGGCCTTGGGTTGGAGAGCGCCTTTATGCGCATCGGGCAGGCCTGGGACCACGCGCTGGCGCAAGAGTTCCGTCGAACGGTCAGGGAGACCGGGTTGGGCGTCAGCTGGCGCGATGCCATGCGAAACATGGTGTATCGCACCGATGTGCCCGAGCTGTCCGCCCTTGTGGCGGTGCTGCTGCAGGCGGACCAGCTGGGGTTCAGCATTTCCGACACGCTGCACGCGCAGGCCGATCAGCTGCGGGTCAAGCGGCGCCAGAGGGCTCAGGAGATGGCGCGAGCCGCGCCCCTGAAGATGCTCTTCCCGATGGTGTTCTTCATTCTCCCGGCTACCTTTGCTGTGGTTCTCGGGCCGGCGGTCCCGGCGCTGCTTGAGGCATTCAGAGCGATGTGAAGATGCCCATCGACGAGCTCACGGGAGACGGGATGTTCGAGCATCCTGTGGGCGACGAGGCTGCTGGTCCGACTCCGCTGTTGCCTGACGGTGACAGCGAGGCACACGGCGAGCTGCAATGTGCCGTGGACCATATAGACCGTGCGGTCGCCGACACTTCGGCCGACATCAGTGCCGATCCCGCCTATCAGCAGCTTGTGCTGCTGATGCAGGAGGGGCGGTGGCTGGAGGCTTCCGCGGCCCTGGAAGCACTGCAGGCGCGCTATCCGGGCAGCCCCGATCTGCAGCAGCTGCGCCAGCTTCTAGCCCTTCGCCTGTCGGCGGAGCGGAACTGGTCGGGGACGGGCCAGCGGTGGACTGCTGCGCTCAAGACACCGCTGATCCGCGTGCTGATAGCAGCGAACCTGGTGCTGTGGCTCTTGCTTGGCATCCTATGCCTGCTCTCGAGGTAGGGTTGGCGAGCGCGAGCCTGTGGTGCACGGTCTCTTGCGACACGCTGTTTGCCCTTCTGCTCCCTTGCCACGATGGCAGGCAAGGGAGAGTTGGCATTTGGGCCAGAGGAGATTCAGGTCATACAACCGCATGGGTCATGTGAGGTGGAAAGAGTATGCTCATCAGACCAGCCGTCAGGCCAACGGGATCGACTCCAGATAGCGACGGGCGGCTCCGTCAGGCACCAGGGGCGGCGCGCGAGGACACGCTTCGCCAGCTGGTGGTCCAGGTCCGGGACCGCGTGGTGGCGGACGTCCGGCTGCAGGGGGATGTGGCGGACCACGAGGCCATCCGCCGCAAGATTGCCGAGGTCTATGGGGAGCTGGTGCGGACGTCCAACCTTGTGCTTGGCCGCAACGACCGCGAGCAGCTATTCGAGCGGGTTGTTGCCGAGATTCTCGGCTATGGCCCGCTGGACCCCTTCCTGAGGGATGACACCGTTACCGAGATTATGGTGAACGGGCCTGAGAGGATCTATATCGAGCGCGGGGGCAAGATCGAGCGGACTCCTTACTCGTTCGACGATGCCGCGCACCTGATGCGCATCATCGAGCGCATCGTAGCGCCGCTGGGCCGGCGGATTGACGAATCCTCGCCGATGGTCGATGCACGGCTGCCCGATGGATCCCGCGTCAACGCCATCATCCCGCCCCTGTCGCTCGTCGGGCCGGTGCTGACGGTCCGCAAGTTTGCTCGCGTTCCGCTGGGGGTCGAGGAGCTGATCAAGCTGGGCAGCTGCACCGCCGAGCTGATGGAGTTTCTCAAGGCCTGCGTCCATGCACGGCTCAACATTGTCGTGTCGGGCGGTACGGGCTCTGGCAAGACGACGCTGCTGAATGTGCTCTCTTCGTTCATTCCAGGGGATGAGCGTATAATAACCATAGAGGATGCGGCCGAGCTTCAGCTCCGGCAGGAACACGTCATCACGCTCGAGTCGCGCCCGCCGAACCTTGAGGGGAGAGGGCAGATCACAATCCGCCAGCTCGTCATCAACGCGCTGCGCATGCGCCCTGACCGGATCATCGTCGGCGAGGTTCGCGGCGGCGAGGCTCTCGACATGCTCCAGGCTATGAACACCGGTCACGATGGCTCGCTGACCACAGCGCACGCCAACAGCGCCAGGGATGCCTTGCGCCGCATCGAGACGATGGTCCTCATGGCCGGTATGGACCTGCCGCTGCGGGCGATTCGGGAGCAGGTTGCATCGGCCATAGACCTCGTGGTGCACATGCAGCGCCTGCGGGATGGCTCTCGCAAGGTCGTGCAGGTCGCCGAGATCACGGGGATGGAGGGCGACACGATCCTGATGCAGGATATCTTTATCTTCGAGGAGACGGGCATGCGCGACGGCAAGGTACTCGGGGAGCTCCGGCCCACCGGGCTGCGGCCCAAGTTCAGTGAGAAGCTGCAGCAGGCGGGCTTTGCGCTGGGCGCGGAGCTCTTTGGCTACGGGCGCCGACGGTAGGCTGGCCGTGGAACAGGTTCGCCTCCTGAACCGGACCCGGGGCACGGTCATAGCCGAGAGGGCTGAGGTTGCGAGCAGCTGGTTTGCCCGGTTGCGCGGGCTGATCGGGCGCCGGGCGCTCGAGCCGGGGCATGGCCTGATCATCCGGCCGTGCAACAGTGTTCACACCTTCTTCATGGCCTTTCCGATCGAGCTGCTCTTTGTGGGCGAAGGAGATCGCATCCTGCGAGCGACTAGGGCTATAGGCCCGTGGCGCATCGGGCCGATCGTTCCGGCGGCGCGCTATGTCGTCGAGCTGCCCGCCGGGACCCTGGCTGCAAGCGGCACCGCGGCCGGGGACGAGCTCGAGTGGGCGACCCAATAGGGGTGTGACACGGCACCGGAGGCAGGCCATGAGCAGCCTTCTACCCAAGGGCAAGACGAGTACGATCGTGCTCGGCGGCATCCTGGTCGTTGCCCTGCTGATTGGCACCTTTTTGTTCGGATACCTCGGCTTGAGGCTGTTGCTCGGCAATTCGGGAGGCCGGGAGCGCGTGGCGCAGGCCCCTACGGTCACTGCGACGGTGCCGGCCTCTCCGACGAGCACACGAACACCTACCCCAACGCGGACACCTCTTGTGATCGTTGCAGCTACGGCTGTCCCCTTCACGCCCGGCCCCATCACGGGCGCGCCTGAGCGGACGCCGGAGCCTGCGCTCACGCCGTCACCGCCGGGCGGAGGACAGGCAGCCTCCCGCACGCCAACCTCGACCGCAGCCTCGCCCGGGAGTCAGGGTACCAACAAGCTGCCGCAGACGGGCTTTGGGCCCGGCGTTCCCATGGTCGGGCTGATACTGGCCGGCATGGCCGGTGCAGCCCGCTGGCTGCGCCAGCACTGCTGACCGTCTCTTCCAGGGTGCGGTTCACGATTTTGTGGAGGGGGTGTTTGCGGGCGGCTTCGCCGCCCGCAAACACCCCCTCCCATTCTGGATTCCTCGCCCCCGCAGCACGGGGGCGAGGTTAGGGCTGGGGGCTCTCGATGGGCCATGCCCTCGCCCTACGGCAGAAGAGGGCTGCCCGCCCTTGAAACCCCGTAGAGAAAGGGCCTCCTCCGAATTGTCCTGCAGGCCGACTCGGAGGAGGAGGCGCCGGGGGTGGGGGCCGTGCCGCAGCGTAGATGAGCCTGCCCCCAGGGTGAACCACACGGTCTCTTCCACTGTCGCTTGCTCAGGCCTCTGAACCGTGGTAGAATCCGGCTCCGGGCCGGAGTAGCGGCGTCAGGCCGTTGATGCAAGGATCAGGCGACATGGTTGAGAAGTGGCTGCTTGACATCCTGGCCTGCCCTGCCTGTCGTAGCAAGGTGGAGCTGGTCCTCGACAGGTGGCTGGTCTGCCAGAACAGCGAGTGTGGACGCAAGTACCCGATCCGTGATGGCATCCCGCAGATGCTGATCGAGGAGGGGGATCGCTTCCGAGGCGTTCCCGTGGAGGACCTGCCGGCGGTACCCTGAGGCCGGAGCGGGGAAAATGCGCACCAAGCTGTCAGTGGCCGGTATTGGCGTGGTTGCCGTGCTGGCGTGGTGGGCGCTTGCGGCCGCCGCGCAGGGCGGCGTCCGTGTCCTGGAAAGCAGCCATACCGTCCGCTTCGCCGAAAGAGTGGCCTTCCATCTGATCGCAGAGAGCGATGAGCCGATCGAGGGCGTCACGCTCTACTGGCGGCAGCAGGGTGAGGCGCTCACCACCCGAATCGTCCCCGACTTTACCCCCGGGCGCCGCGTTGAGGCCAGCTACGAGAGGCCCCTCGAGCGTGGGGAGATTCCCCCTGGCACGCCGATGGAGTACTATTGGCGCCTTGATCTCGCCAGTGGCGCGCGCTTTGACACCGATCCCCAATCCTTCGTATATGAGGACGACCGCTTTGACTGGCAGAGCCTGAAGGCCGGGCAGATCACGGTGCTGTACTATGGCGATGCAGCCGATGCAGCGCTCGCCGAGGACCTGAGCAGGCGGGGCGCCGAGGTCCTTGAGCGCCTGCAGCAGGAGGTTGGGGTCACCCTCGAGAAGCCGGTGCGCGTCTACGTCTATCGTAATGCTCAGGACATGGCGGCGGTCCTCTCTCCTCGCAGCCAGGGCTTTGACGAGAGGGTTCTCACCCTCGGGGTTGCGGTTGGTGAGGACGTGCTCGTCATCCTCGGGGGCCATCCGGCCGCGCGGGACACCATTGCCCACGAGCTCAGCCACATCGTCGTCGGGCTGGCCACCAAGAACCCGTACGCCCCGCCGCCTCGCTGGCTCGACGAGGGGCTCGCGATGTATGCGCAGGGGGAGCTGCCGGAAGAGAACGCGTGGGCACTCAAGGAGGCTATCCGACGGGACAGCCTCCTCTCCGTACGTTCTCTCTCCGGCTATACGGGCGACCCGCATCAGGTGGACCTGTACTACGGCGAAGTCTACAGCCTGGTCGATTTCCTGCTGCGCACCTACGGCCGCGAGAAGATGGCCGAGCTGCTGCGGGTCTTCAAACAGGGGGCGGTTCAGGAGCAGGCCCTGCGGCAGGTGTATGGCCTGACGGTAGATGAGCTCGACGCGGCCTGGCGGGAGAGTCTTGGGCTGGGACCGAGGGCAACCCTTGCCCCGGTGACGACGGCAGTGCCGGCGCAGGGCCAGCGCGAGCCGGCCTCGCAGCCATGTCCGACGGCGGCGATGTTGGCGGGCCTCGGCATCGTGGCCGCGGGCGTGTGGCGGGCGCTCCGGGCCGCCTGACGGGTTGTGGAGGCGCCTGCCCTGGTCTTGCCTCTGATGATGAAGAGCTTGGCGCCAGAGGCGGCGCCGTTTGGGATAGGAGCGTGAGTGCCCGAGCTGCCTGAAGTCGAGACTATTGTGCGCGGCCTGCGAGGGGTCGTGGTCGGGAAGAGGATACGACGGGTCGAGGTGCATTGGGCGCGCTCGATCGCGGCGCCGGACCCGGCCGAGTTTGTGGCCCGCCTTGAGGGGCAGCGCGTCCTGGGCCTGGACAGGCGCGGCAAGTATGTCGTGGGGAGGCTGGAGGACGGTTTCCTGCTCGCTCATCTGGGGATGACGGGGCAACTCGTGGTCGCGGACGCAGGCGAGGGCGATGATTGCCGGTACCTCCGGGTTGCTCTGGTGCTGGAGGGCGTGCGAGTCCACTTCAGCGATGTGCGGAAGCTGGGTCATCTGGCCTGGGTGCCGGATGCGGGGGTTGCGCTCGGATCCCTGGGGCCAGAGCCGCTGAGTGCGGGGTTCACAGTCGAGGGCCTTGCCGCCGCGGCGGCAAGGCGCCGCGTGGCCATCAAGGCGCTCCTGCTGGACCAGAGGGTGCTGGCGGGGGTTGGGAACATCTATGCCGATGAGGCCCTGCATGGGGCGGGGATCGCACCCTGGCGGCAGGCATGCACGCTGCGGCTGGAAGAGGTCGATGCTCTGTGGCGGGCGATTCGAGGCGAGCTGGAGCGTGCCATCGGCAATCGAGGGACGACACTGCGCGATTATCGTGACTCGGCAGGGCGCGAAGGCGGGCATCGCAAGGCGTTGCGGGTCTATGGCCGGGCTGGAGAGCCGTGTGTGCGCTGTGGCACCCCCATAGCGAGGATGGTCATTTGCGGCCGCAGCAGCTACCACTGCCCGGGTTGTCAGCACTAGCGAGTGCGGCAGAGGCGGAAGATGGGCCTGATTCTGGCAATCAATCCCGGGTCGACGACGACCAAGGTGGCGGTGTTCGACGGTCGCGAGTCTCTGTTCGTCGAGGTCATCGCCCATGCGGCATCGGAGCTCGCGCAGTATGAGCGCATCGCTGACCAGTACGTGCTGCGGAGGGATGCCGTGCTGCGCTGTCTGGAGCAGCACAGCATCGACCCTGCCAGGATCGTGGCAGTGGTTGGCCGCGGAGGGATGCTGCGGCCGGTGCCGAGTGGCACCTTTCGGGTCTCGGCCAGGATGTTGGAGGAGCTCGCTGCGCCGGGGCCAAGGGAGCATGCCTCGAACCTTGGGGCCATCGTCGCTCACGAGATTGCGTCCCGGGTCGGCATCCCTGCCTACATTGTCGACCCCGTCTGCGTGGACGAGTTCGAGCCCCTCGCTCGCATTTCCGGGCTGCCGGAGATTGAGCGTCGCAGCCTTTCACATGCTCTCAACCTGAAAGCAACCGCCCGGCGGGCGGCTGCTGACCTCGGGCAGCCGTACGAGGCGCTGAACCTGATCGTTGTTCACATGGGGGGCGGCATCTCGGTGAGCCCGCATCGGCGCGGGCGCATGGTCGACGTGAATCAGGCCCTCGACGGCACTGGACCCTTCTCGCCTGAGCGGGCTGGCGGACTGCCCGTTGGCGACGTATTGAGGCTGGCCTTCTCGGGCCGCTACACCTACCAGCAGCTGTTCCGACGAATCGCCGGCCAGGGCGGGCTGGTCGCCCATCTGGGCACCAACGACGCCATCGAGGTCGAGCGGCGGATTGCCGCTGGGGACGAGCATGCGCGTCTGATCTACGAGGCTATGGCCTACCAGATCGCCAAAGAGATCGGCGCCATGGCGACGGTGCTCTGCGGGCAGGTTGATGCCATCGTCCTGACGGGCGGGTTGGCACATTCGGAGATGTTGTGTGGCTGGATACGCGAGCGAGTTGGCTGGATCGCCCGCATTCTGATCTACCCCGGCCAGGACGAGATGCGTGCCATGGTAGAGGGCGTGCTCCGCGTCCTGGAGGGAAAAGAGCCGGCACGGGAATATGTGTGAGGAGCTCTAGGTGCGACGGAAGATTCTGGCGATTGACGACGACCAGACCTTCCTGGAGGCGCTGAAACAGGCGTTTCTCTCGGATGACTATGAGCTGATGACGGCTCGATCGGGCCGGGATGGGTTGCAGCAGGCGCTAGCTTTTCACCCGGACCTTGTCATTCTCGACGTCATGATGCCGGAGATGGACGGTTGGGACGTCTGCCGGCGTCTTCGCGAGTTCACCAACATCCCGCTGATGTTTCTGACGGCGAGGCAGGAGGAGAGCGACGTTGTCAAGGGCCTGGTGCTCGGTGGCGATGACTATATGCAGAAGCCGGTGCGCGCCGCTGAGCTTCGGGCCCGCGTCGAGGCGCTGCTGCGCCGTGCCGAGTCTGGGCCGCCGAGCTATCACGCTGAGAGCTATGACGATGGCGAGCTCTTTGTGGACCTGACCCAGCCCCGGGTCTTGCTGCGGGGCCAACCGGTCGACGTCACACAGCAGGAGTACCGGGTCCTGTCCATCCTGGCGCAGAATGCGGGGCAGGTGGTCCCGCATCGGGAGCTCTTGCGCAGGGCGTGGGGGCCGGATCTCGAGGGGATGGAGTCCTACGTACACCTCTACATCTGCTATCTGCGGAACAAGCTGGAGGACAACCCGGCCGAGCCACGCCGGATCGTGACGCGATACGGGCTCGGATACATGCTGCGCAAGCCGGACGCGGTGCCGGCAAAGGAGGACTGACGGCTCGCAGGGCCGGATTCGCTCGCCCTCTGTGCCCGTGCTAATGAATCGCTAACCTGCCAGCAATCGGATTTAGACCTTGCCGTGCTACAATGGAGTGGCAGTCCGGGGCGAGCAGTTCGTGGTTCGGGAGTGGGCCCCGGCGAGATGGACGATGAGAGACAGAGTATCCATTCTCACCGACGACAGGGCCCTTGCGGAGTCGATGCGTCGCTCGCTGGAGCAGGCAGGTCTCGATGTGCAGGTTCTGCCCGCGGCACCCAGGCACTGGCAGCGCACCCGGCGCTTTATGAGCAGCCTGTTGCTCGTCGACCTCGAGTCGATGGGCAAGGAGCCGCTCGTGCAGTGTCGCCGGCTGCGGGCCGTAACCGGCACGAGCATCATGGCGGTCAGCCAGGCGCGGGACGAAGAGACCCTCGTCGCCGCATTCGAGTCCGGCGTCGACGAGTACGTCCGTAAGCCTGTGAGCGAGGCAGAGGTGGCGGCGCGGGTCGAGGCCATCCTGCGACGCGTGGCGAAGGTGGGGGGCGATCCCCGCTCACATCTGTCGGTGTGCCAGGGAGTAGTGCTGGATACGACGAACCGCATTCTGTATGTTCGCGGCAGGCGCGTGCGGGTGAGCCCTATCGAGTCCAGCCTGCTGCAGTGCCTGGTGCAGCATGCGGGGCAGGTCGTATCCCGGGAGACGCTCCTTCGGCAGATATCCTGCGGCGAGAAGCGGCCGAGCGTTGGCCTGCTGACTCTCTACATCCACTATCTACGCCGCAAGATCGAGACGGATCCGCGCCACCCCCGCCATATCCTCACACGCTGGGGCGTCGGATACTATCTCAACAGGGAAGAGCGGCAGTCCTCGCGACTCTCCTGAGAGCGCTCTGACGGCACAGTGCCCTGCAGACGCCTCGCCGTTTCGGGCCTTCTCGCGCTGCGCCCATCTATCCCCTCACCCTTTCTCGCATGTTTGACTCGCATCCGGGGTGTGGTACAATCGCCACAGCCATCCCCATGGCCCGCTGGCCACGGCGATGATACGGAGGCTCGTAGAGGCGATGCCACCAACCGATGCCGGGGGCTCGCCCCCGCCCTGGACGCCCACCCGGGTGCGTCGTGTCGCGCTCATCATGGTCGTCGTTGCTACTGCCGTGCTCTACTGCCTGGGTCTTGGGGCGTTGGCCCTCAAGCGGCGCCTGCTTGAGCCGACACCTACAGCTACGGGGACGCCGGTCCCGGCAACTGCGACAATCGAGCCGGTGATCCACGTGCCAACGAGGATTCTGGAGCCAACCCCGACGCAGAGGCCGATCACCTTCCCGACACCGCGCCCGAGCGCGACGGCGACACGCGCCGATACACCTACGCCGACGGTGACCCCCGAAACCTCTCCGACGCCCACAACGACCGCTTCGCCTACCGAGACGCCCACGGAAACCCCGACTCCCACGGAGACTGCGACCCCATCGCCGACCGAGACTGCGACGCCGACTGCAACCGAAACGCCGACGACCACAGCGGTGCCAACCGAGGTGCCAACGGAGACGTCTACGCCCTCTGCAGTGGGCCTGGAGTCCGCCGCGTCGAGGGCCGGGAGTGCGGCCTGTCCGCAGATGGCCAGGGAGTGTGTCCATGGAGTCCAACACTGCTGCCGAGTACCACCCCACGATAAAGGAGCTCCCGAGCGGCGAGCGGCCCCGCGAGCGACTTGAGAGCTATGGTGCCGGCGCCCTCTCCACTGCGGAGCTCCTCGCCATTGTCCTGCGTACCGGTGTGGGCGGGCAGAACGTGCTCGCCATGGCGACGAGCCTCCTGGCCCGATTCCACGGCCTCGGAGGGCTGGCCAAGGCCAGCCTGGACGAGTTGCGCCGCGAGAAGGGTCTGGGGCTGGCGAAGGCCTGCCAGCTCAAGGCTGCGCTGGAGCTGGGGCGGCGCATGCTCATCGAGTCGCCCGATGAGCGCCCGCAGGTCCACACTCCGGTCGAGGCGGCGAATCTCGTGCTCCTGGAGATGGGGTTCCTGGATCAGGAGCATCTGCGAGTCATCCTGCTGGATACGAAGAACACTCTCGTGCGGATCGTCAGCGTGTACGTGGGCAACGTCAACACCGCGGTCATCCGGATGTCGGAGGTCTTTCGCGAGGCGGTTCGGAGCAACTGCCCCAAGATGATCGTCGTCCACAACCATCCCAGCGGCGATCCGACGCCCAGCCCGGAAGATGTGAAGGTCACGCAGCAGCTTGTTGCGGCTGGCAGGCAGCTGGATATCGAAGTGCTGGATCACCTGATCATCGGGCAGCAACGGTTTGTCAGCCTGAAGGAGAGGGGCCTCGGGTTCAGCTAGTGTGGCACCGGTAGCAAGGAGTATTGGGGCGTGCCGATTCGTGTGCCAACTCGGCACAACGAGATGCTTGGGCGAGTCGTCGAGCGCCTGAACGCCGACGAGGAGCTACACCAGCTCTGGAAGTGCGCCAATGTCAATGCGGTTGATCGGCTGCGCATGAGCGATCATGGCGAGGTGCACATCCGCATCGTCAGCAACGTGGCGCTCAAGCTGCTGCGCCTCCTCGTGCAGGCGGGCGTGCAGATGAGCGTGGTGGCGAACTATGGTCTCACGAACGATGATGCTGAGGTGATCGTTGTGCTGGCCTCCTGCCTCCATGACGTGGGCATGGCGGTCCATCGGGAGCGGCACGAGGACTATTCCATCCCCCTGGCGCTGAGCCGCCTGCGGGCGTGGCTTCCGGAGGTGTATGGGCTGCGCGAGGCGACGATCATCACGGCCGAGGTGCTACATGCCGTGTCCGCCCACCACGTTGATGTGCCGTGCCTTACCGTCGAGGCCGGCATCGTGAAGGTTGCCGATGCCCTGGACATGTGTGCCGGGCGATCGCGGATTCCCTTCCAGGCTGGGGCGCTGAACATCCATGCCGTCTCTGCAGCGGCCATCGAGGCAATCAAGCTGATGCCAGGGACGGCCAAGCCGGTCCGCGTGGAGGTTGTGATGACCAACTCGGCCGGCATATTCCAGCTCGACGAGCTCTTGAAGCGCAAGCTCAAGAACTCGAGCATCGCGCCTTACGTGCAGGTAGTGGCGGCGATACAGAGCGATACCGAGCGACATCTCGTCGCCGAGTACGAGCTGTAGCGGAGGCTGGGGTGGGGACGGCGCGTCGACCGGACCCGGTGAGGCTGATTGTGGGGCTGCTTGCGCGCGACCGCGAGCTGCTCTCAGAGGCGATCCGCGCGCTGACCGAGGTCTACGGGCCCATCGCCGACGCCAGCGAGCCGGTCCCTTTCACCGAAACCGACTACTACGTGGATGAGTTGGGCCCGAGCCCGTGGCGCCAGTTTGTGGCCTTTGAGCGCCTGATCGATCCCGGAGACCTCGCGGCCATCAAGGTCCAGACGAACGCCCTCGAGCAGGAGTGGGCGCAGGGTGGACCCCGGCCCGTCAACCTCGACCCCGGCTACGTGTCCCTCGGAAAGCTTGTGCTGGCGACCACGAAGGATCACTGGCACCGCGTCTATCTTGGACAGGGCATCTACGCCGAGGTCACGCTGCCCTACCGGCGAGGCAGGTTCGAGCCGCAGGAGTGGACCTACCCGGACTATCGCCGGCCGGCACACCTGAGCTTTTTCACTGGGGTGCGAGAGCGGTATCGCCGGCAACTGCGCGAGGAGGGCAACAGGTCGGGGAGAGGCTGCCGCGCGGGAGAGTAGGGACAGCCCGGCCGCCCCTGTCCGCGCGAGCCATGCTACTGCGCGGCGACACTGATGGAGCGCAGCATGCTCTCATAGTCCCATCCCGACGCGTACACGCGTAGCCACACGATGCGCGCGGGCCTCGGGTCCAGGGCCTCGAGCAGGTTGCCAGATTCGAAGAGCTGCCAGGAGCCTTGGGGATAGGCCTTGGCAGTGCCTACCGGGTTGCCGTGGGGGTTTTCGTAGTAGAAGCCCTGGACCCACTCGTTCTCATTGCCAAACTGGTCGCGGTACCGTATCCGGATCATGAGCGGGAACTCGGAGCCAAGGTATCCCCCGCCCGAAAGGCTCTGATGGACGAGCTTGATGTTGGCCCTGACGACGAGGGACGAGATCGGGTCGGGGAGGTCGCGGTCGAGGCGCTGCTCGATGATCGTCTCGCAGTGGTTGCGGTTGGAGCCTGTTCGGAAGAAGCGAACCGCCGGCGACCCCTCGTCGGTGGTGACGACTGCCGTCCCATCCACGTCGCCGCCGTCGTTGCCCTGATCGTTTGAGACCACCCAGCCCTCGAGGCCGCTGCGAAAGTCGCCGTTAACCACCAGTTCCCTCGCGTCGGTGATGGGGTCGGCAGGGGGCTGGTCTCCCTCGATGGCGGTGCGCTCTGGCGCCACGAGGCGCACACTCTTGCCGCGGGCGCTGACGACCGCGCTGCCCCGGTTGACAAATACCTCTGCCCTGTTGGTGTCGACCTCCACGCCATAGACCCCGTCATCGGTGATAAGGATCTGGGCCTCCTGCAGCGGACAGTACACCCGGAACTCGAGGCCGGTGCGGGAGGAGCCGGCGGTGACGATCCTCAGGCGGCCGCTCAGCATTCGCACCCATATGGTGTTGGGGCTGACGCCGCGCCCGAAGCGAGGCCCGCGGCTTCGCTCGAGGGCCACGCGGCTTCCGGGCAGGAGGTGGACAAAGCTGCCGTCGAAGAAGCGCAGGTCGGCGCGCGATTGCTCGTCGAGGCTGATCACAAACCCCTCAGAGATGCGCACCGCTCTGTCTTTGGCGATGGCGGCCTCGGTGCCGGTGTGGGGGTTGTCGGTCACGGCTGTGCCCTCGACCGTCTGCAGCTCGGCAGGGCGGGACACAGTCGCGTGCCGCAGGTAATATCGGACGGACAGGGGCACAAAGACCACCAGCAGGCAGAAGATGGCAAAGCTGGTCCAGACAACGATCCACGCCGTTCGCTCTGGGTGGGAACGCGAGAGGGGTTGCTCCATCAGTAGCGTACCTCGAAGGACTTGCACTCATCTGTGGGGGGCTGCCACACGGCGTCGACAGCTGTGACCTCTGCCATGGGTGGCCCCACCTGTAGCCAGGCGTAGAGCTCCTCAACCGCGCGGCGCGGGCCCTCGGCAAGCACCTCCACAGTCCCGTCGCCCCGGTTGCGGACGTAGCCTGTCAGCCCCAGGCGCCGCGCCTGCTGCCGCGTGTAGTAGCGAAAGTTGACGCCCTGCACGGTGCCATGCACCACGGCTCTGAGCCGGACACGGTCGGCGGTAGCCACCGCTATGCCTCTTCTTCCTCCTCGTGGGCGGATGCCGTGCTTTCGTCGCTCTCTGCCTCAACGTAGAGCATGTCCAGCGGCATGCTCGAGAAGTCGAGCTCGGCCAGGGCTTCCTCGGCCGCGTCGCGCATGGCCTCGTCAGGAGAGGCCTGGCAGGTCTCGAGGGCGCGGCGTGCTTGCGGGCCGCCGATCTGGCCGAGGGCCCAGATCGCCATCTGTCGCACCTCTGGGTCGGGGTCCTTGAGGAGGCCGATGACCTCGCCGAGGACAGGGCGCAGGGCGATTTCGCCGGCGGCGCGTGCCGCCTCGTAGCGCATGGCCGGGTCGGCGGAATGGAGCTCGCGCCTGATTGGCTCCTCCCAGTACGGGTCCGCCGTGCGCCCCATGGCAAAGACGGCGCTCTGGCGCATCCGGCTGTCGCGGTCCTCATACGCCCGGTCTATGATCTCGCGCACCGGGGCCGAGCTCAGGTAGGCTACCGACTCGATGGCCCGGCGACGCACTTCAGCGTCCTCGCGGGGGTTGTCGATAGTCTCAAGCAGCCCCTCGCGCAGGCGAGAGGTGCGTTCCTCGGGGATATCCCCCAGCTCGCCCAGAAGTGCAAAGTGGCCGAGCAGCGAGGCTGCCCGGGCACGGACGGCGGGCTCAGGGTCGGTGCGCATCAGGCGCAGCAGGGGCTCGATGAGGCCGGGGGAGTCGTCCTCCCACAGGCCCTCGATGGCGTGCTCGCGCACCTGCGGGTCCTCAGACTGCAGTGCCCAGCGAAAGATGCCGTTAAAGTCCAGCTGAAAGTCCGCCTCGGCCATCTCCACCATAGTGGCGATCAGCTCGCGACGGCGCTCGGCGGAGAGCTGCTGCCAGCATTCGGCGAACTGGCGGACCTCAGCGCGGCCACTTCCGCTGAGGAAAGAGATGATGGCGCGCGACAGTGGCTGCCCGGGATCGCAGATCAGGGCGAGCGCTTCCTCAAAGGTCCATTCACGACCGTGCGTGCGTTGTCTCATAGCTAACCAACCATTCTTGCTGGCGGCCGGGCGGCCGCCTGTTTCGTGGCTATTGTAGCACACCCTCGCTACAGGGTAAAGCCCGGGAGAAGCTCGGGTGCATCCAAGATCAGTCAGCAGATTTGCGGTCAGGCAGCCTGCCGGGGACGCTCAGCCGGCGACCGGGGCCTTACGCTTTGCACAAGCCCGG
>DYEI01000269.1 GCA_020725765.1 Anaerolinea sp.
ACCGCCCGAAACCGCCCATCTGTCATCACCCCTGCCCCAGGCAGGCGCCCGGCGCCTGCCTGGGGCAGGGGCAGGGGTTCAGGGGCGGACAGGCTCCTTTAGCCGCCGTCCCTCGGCCCTTGACGGAGGGTACCCCATCCCCCCGGCCCCCTTCCCCGCCGCCTCGATGGCGGGGAAGGGGAACGGCGGGATGGGGTGCCCTCGGACAGGGGCCGAGGGACGGCGGCCATAGCAGCCTGTGCGCCCCTGAAGGGGGCGGGGGCGGAAGGGCGCGGGCTATCGCCCGGTCGGAGGGGGGACGTCGGCGAACTGCGCTGCCACGTCTGGCCTGGCTACTTGTGGGCTACCATATCAGAAGGCCTCGTCCTCATCGCAAGCGTCTGCCCGCCCTCGAGGCGTGGGAAGGATGGCGAGGGGTCAGGCGTCCGCATATTCGGCGGTAGCTGCGCGGGCAGACTCGCTGCATCCCCGGCGCAACCTCCGCCTTTGGACGCCTCCCTGAGGTGTACCAGGATAGATGCTGGCTTGGGCGCGGGCCTGTCAGCTTCCGATAAACAGGCGCCGCAGCAGGCGAACCGAGACGGCCCACAGCCCGATGGCCCAGAGGGCCATGATGGCGACGTAGGGCAGGTAGGGCGCCTCGCCGCGCAGCACGACCTCCTGCAGAGTCTCAATGCCATAGGTTACGGGAAGGCTGAACGACAGGACGCGCACCGGGAGGGCAAAGTCCTGCAGGGGCACAAAGAAGCCGCTGAAAAAGATGGAGCCGAGGAGGACGAGCATGGACATCTGGATAGCCTGGCTGCGGCTGTTGGCCAGCGCCGAGATGAGGAAGCCCAGGCTGAGCGAGTGAGCGATCAGGGCAGCGAGAACGGCCATAAGCCACCGCCAGTCCCCGAGGAGCGGCACGTGCAGCGCGATCGTCAGGAGGCCTACCAGCCCCGCGGAGGTGCCGGCGATCAGGAGCAGGTACGCCGCAAACTTGCCGACCAGCACCTCGGGGGCCCGCACCGGCGCGGCCCGGAACAGCTCGATGGCCCCGGCGCTGCGCTCATCGACCAGCGAAAGCGCCGCCAGGGTGATGCCAAGGTGCTGTATCAGGAGGGCAAGCACCGTGGGGGAGTGATAGGCCACATAGCCGGGCTGGTAGGTGCTGACGCCCTGAACATCCCAGATCAGGGGCGCCACAAAGACCTCTGGCGGCGTGCGGCGCGTGCGCTGCAGCGCCTCGAGCAGACGGCCGGTATCCTCTTCCATGCGTGCCAGCGACTCGTCGAGCGCCGCGGCATCGCTCTCCGGATCAGCCAGCAGCGCATCCAGCTCGCGCGCCCGCCGCGCCAGGTCCGCCGCAGGGGGTGGATCGGTGCTGAGCGGGTCGGCCCCGAGAAGCCACAGGCCCGCTACCAGGCCGCTGTTCAGACGCACCGTCTGGGAGAGGTCCTGCGCACGTTGCCGGTCGTTCCCCTGCAGCGCACCGCGCATCTGGGCCAGTGCCTCCCGCAGGTCCACGAGCACCCGCTCATAGTCGGCGGCGCTGGCCTGCTGCTCGCCGACAACCTGCCGCACGATAGCCCGGTTGATCTGGCTGGTGGCACCATCGACGACGGCCGTGATATAGCCAATCCGCGTAGGGTCGATGGCGTTATGGAAGAAGACGAGCCGCGCGTTCTTCCCCTCGAGCAGCGTCTCGTGAACGTCGGGCGGGATCACGGCCACGAGGTCGACCTGCCGCGCCTGCAGGCGGCCGAGCGCGGCAGTGAGATCGTCGGTTCGCTCGACCACGTGCAGCGGTGGCCCGACGCCCTCGAGGTAGTGTCCCACCGCCTCCTCCTGCACATCGGAGGGTGGCTGGACGACGATCGTCTCCAGCTCGGGTCCGGCCGGCCGGTATCCGAGGCCAAAGGCGAGGAGCACGGCAAACGGACCTGCTACCAGCAGGAGCAGCAGCTGGGGCTGGACGAAGATGCTCTGCATCTCTTTTCCGATGAACGCCAGAATGCGATAGACGGGCTTCACGTCCGGCGCTCCAGGCGATTGTGCTGGCGGATCAGCCGCTCGAACACATCTTCGAAGGGGGGAAGCGCCTCGCGCAGGGAGTCGGGCGCGAGGCCTTCCGAGCGGAGGCCGGAGGCGATATCGGGCAGCGCCTTGCCGGCGTCGTCCACGATAGCGGTCAGCCGGTCCTGACTGCGCACCTCAATGGCGCGGACCTGGCGCATGCGCTCGAGGCTGCGCAGAAAGGCGTGGATGTTCTGCCGTGCGATCACCTCGATCATATCGCCGCCAAAGGCGCGTCGGCGGAGCCTTTCGGGGGTGTCGAAGGCGATGAGGCGGCCGAGGTCCATCAGCGCCACCCTGGTGCACATCTCGGCGTCAGCCACGTAGTGGGTGGTTACGAACAGGGTGCGGCCCTTGCGCTCGAGGGCTCGGAGCCAGTCCCAGATCTTGCGCCGGAGGATCGGGTCCTGCCCTACGGTGGGCTCGTCCAGAAAGAGCAGCTCCGGGTCGTGCAGGAGGGTGGCGGCGAGGGCCAGGCGGCGCTGCATACCACCGGAGAGCTCGGACGCCTGCTTCGAGCGCTCGGGCCATAGCTCGACCAGCTCGAGCACCTCGCGGATTCGCCGGTGCCGCTGGCGAATCCCGAGGCCGTACAGCCCGGCCACAAAGCCAATGTTGGCGGCGACCGACAGGTTCGGATAGAGCAGGAAGTGCTGGGGCAGGTAACCGATGCGCGCCCGATCCGCACAGTCGAAGCGAAGTGGGTCCCTGCCGAACACGCGGATGGTTCCCTCCGAAGGTGGGAGGATGCCGCAGAGCATACGCACGGTGGTAGTCTTCCCGCTGCCACTCGGCCCGACCAGGCCGATGAGCTGACCAGCCTCGATGGAGAGCGACAGGTTCTGTACAGCCGTGGTGCGCCCGAAGCGGCGGGTGACCGAGTCGAGGACGATGACCGGCTCTTGGGGCATGCTCGTGTCCTCTGGCGGATGGCCGGGGCGCGACATCCGGAGTGTCTGCTTTCTTTCGGGGAGCAAGTTTCGTGCCAGAGGAGGGAAGCCGCGGGGCGCGCAGAACAGCGTGGGTGCCGGAGAGGTCTCAGCAGAGCTCTCCGGCACCCACGCGAACCGGCATCGGGCCGGCGTCAGTTCACTCCCGGGGTATGAGCGCCTGCAGGAGCGGCTCATTCCAGCGCTTGAGGGCGCTGTCGTACACGCCAAACCCGGAGCAGAACTCCCAGTAAGCCCAACTGATCCCCCGGGCCTCGGCCTGCCGGGCGACAAACGCCGTCCAGCGGACACGCGAGTCCATGTCGGCCTTGCCGTAGGCGCCGAACTCGCCCATGTAGAGAGGCCGCTTGTGTGCCTCCGCCCAGGCCGCCGCCCGATCGAGGTCGCGGATGACATCCCCCTCGCCGCCGGCTTTGCCCGGCCAGGCGGTGCCCAGCCAGGGCGTTGAGCCCTGCACCCACTCGGCCCCTTGATGGGTGAACTGGAAGGGATTGTAGTAGTGGAAGGTGACGATGATGTTGCGGTCCTCCTCGGGCAGCTCGAGGCTGCTGAGGGAATCGACATTGTTCCAGTTGGCCGGTCCGATAACCAGGGTGCGGGTCGGGTTGGTCTGGCGAATGGTGGTGATGGCCTCGCGCAAGAGCGAGTTCCACACCCGGGTTGTCAGCCGGTCGAAGGGCTCGTTCAGGGGCTCAAACATGAGCTCGTCCGGATAGTCCTTGTAGTGGGCCGCAATCTGCGCCCACAGCGCCAGAAAGCGCTCCCGATGGCCCTCCGGGTGCGCGCAGAGCTCGTTGTAGTGGTGGGTGTTGATGACCGCTACGAGCCCTCGGGACAGGGCCTGGTTCACCGCCCAGTCGACCCGGGCGAAGAACCTGTCGTTGATCGTGTAGGGTGGATCGCTCAGCGCATGGGCCGACCAGCGGATCGGGATGCGGACCGAGTCGAATCCTGCCTCCTTGATGCGGTCAAAGTACTCCTCCCGCAGGTAGACCCCCCAGGCGCCCTCGCTGGGGGCCTCGAGAGCATTGCCGAGGTTCACACCCCGGCCCAAACGCCGGTTCTGAGCAAAGGCCGGTTCCGTTTCGACGGTAGCCACGGGCGTGTCCTCCTTCGCTGCAGAAGGCAAGGGCTCCGATGGACCCTTGCCGCTCGTCCCTGCACAGCCGGTAGCCGCGAACAGCAGCAGGGCCAGCAGAATGCGGCTTTTTCCGAACATGGCGTCCTCCCATTGGGTGGGGGCTGACCAAGACCATCTGTGCCGCAACCGGTCGCCGAGGCCCGCGCCCCCATCCGGCGATGGCCGCCGGAATGGCACCGGAACAGCGGGGGCGATGACGGTCCTCTGCGAGCACACCCGTCACCAGCAGATTGTAGCCCGAGGAATACACAAAGTCAACAATGAGCGGATACAGGGTGCATCCAAGATGCGTCAATGCGTGGGCTGCAGCTGGACGTTCTGCTGTGCAGCAGCCCGGCCCTGGCCCAGGACGGGGCTTGGCTCGACTTTGGCCTTTCGGAGCACGACCCGCGGTA
>DYEI01000270.1 GCA_020725765.1 Anaerolinea sp.
GTAGCCAGCTCGCAGGACTGGCGAACCAATCTGGCCTCCGGCAGTCACGAAATGGTTGCAGTCTGCACCGACGATTCTGGGATACACCCGCGCAGCCGGGTGCAGTTCGCCTTGGGGCAGGCTCATCTGCGCTGCTGGCAGGGCCCCGAGGGAGGGGCTGATCACGGCTGGCAGAGTGCGAAATGCCCCAAGACTGAACGCCCGCGTAGCCCACCCTGCGGGGGGGAAGCTCCTCCATGCGCTGCCCTGGTCGGTGCGCCTCGACCCCAGCCGGGGCAGATCCAGCTACGAGGCCCGCACTGCCATGGCCGCTGCCGGATCGACCCGCACCCCGGGCCCCATCGTGGAGGTCACTGTCACCCTACGGATGTACTGGCCCTTGAGGCTGGCCGGCCGGGCGCGGACGATGGCCTCCATCAGCGCGGCAAAGTTCGCCATGAGCTGCTCGACGGTGAAGGAGGCCTTGCCGATGGGCACATGCACGTTGCCGGTACGGTCAAGGCGGTACTCTACGCGGCCCTGGCGCGTCTCACGGATGACGCGCGGCAGGTCCTCAGGCTGCACAATCGTGCCGGCCCGCGGGTTGGGCATCAGCCCGCGAGGGCCGAGGATACGGCCGAGGGGCCCGACCTTGCCCATTACCTGCGGCACAGCGATAGCCACGTCAAAGTCGGTCCAGCTCTCGTTGCGGATCTTTTGCACGAGCTCGTCGCTGCCGACATAGTCGGCGCCGGCCTCGCGGGCGATGCGCTCCGCCTCACCCTCGGCGAAAACCAGGATGCGAACGGGCTTGCCCGTTCCGGAGGGGAGGTTAACGACGCCGCGGATCTGCTGATCGGCCTGCCGGGGGTCGAGGTTGGTGCGCAGGTGTACCTCAACGGTCTCGTCAAAGTTGGCGCGTGCGTTCTGCTTGACCAGGGCGAACGCTTCTTCGGGGGTGTAGAGCCGGTCACGCTCTACGGTGGCGGCTTCCGCCTGATACTTCTTGCCACGATGTACCATCTGTCTCTCTCCTCTGTGGTGCTATCGGGCGTGCACCCTCCCACGGAAGGGAGCCACGAGCACCGCCTTCAGTCGGCGATGCGGATGCCCATGCTGCGGGCCGTCCCCTCGACCATGCGCATCGCGGCCTCAATGTCGTTGGCATTGAGGTCGGGCATCTTGGTCTGCGCGATCTCGCGGATCTGCTGGCGGGTGACGGTGCCCACCTTATCGCGGTTGGGGGCGCTGGAGCCCTTCTCGACCCCGGCCGCCTTGCGCAAGAGATCGACGACCGGGGGCGTCTTGGTGACAAAGGTGAAGGAGCGGTCCGCGTACACGGTGATCTCGACCGGGACGATCGAGCCCGTCATCGCGGCCGTCCGCGCGTTGTACTCTTTGACGAACTGCATGATGTTGATCCCGTGCTGGCCAAGGGCCGGGCCCACGGGAGGTGCCGGGCTCGCCTTGCCGGCCGGTATCTGCAGCTTGACGATTGCTCTGACTTTTTTCGCCATCGGTAGCTCCCACAGCGATCAGCATGCCGCCACCACGCCTGACGATCAGCCCGGGGCTCACAGCCTGCGAAGATGCTTACCTGGGAAAGGAGAGGCTGATGGCGGAGTGCTTCGGATGAACGCGCTAGGCCCGCTCTACCTGCAGGAAGTCCAGCTCCACCGGGGTCTCGCGACCAAAGAAGGACACGAGCACCCGCACCTTCCCGCGGTCCACATCCAACTCGTCAACGGTGCCGATAAAGTCGGCAAACGGCCCCTCGATGATCCGAACCCGCTGGCCCTCGCGGAAAGTCACGCGGACCCGCGGCGCCTCGCTCTCCATGCGCTTCAGAATCTTGTCGACCTCTTCCTGGCGCAGGGGGGTCGGGCGGGTGCCGGAGCCCACGAACCCGGTCACGCCGGGCGTGTTGCGGACCACATACCAGGAGTCGTCGTTCAGGATCATGTCGACGAGGAGGTAGCCCGGGAACACACGCCGGCGCGTGGTGCGCCGATGCCCATCCCGGATCTCAACTTCCTCCTCCGTGGGCACGATGACCTGGAAGATCTGGTCCTGCATGCCCATGGACTCGATCCGCTGCTCCAGGTTCTTCTTGACCTTGTTCTCGTACCCCGAGTAGGAATGCACCACGTACCAGGCCCGCTTCGGAGGCTCCTCCTCGGCCGTCGCCTCCTCCGGACGCGCAACAGCCGCCTCCTCAGCCTCATCGAGAAAAGCCTGCACCTCAGGCGACTCCTCGACGTGCTGGGATTGGGCTCTGCGCCGGGTGCCCGGGCGCGGTGCCTCTTCGATTGTCTCCTCCGCTTCCTCTGCCTCGAACTCTTCCTCGAGGCGGTCCTCTTCAAACTCCATAAGTGCAGCTAACGCCCTTCACTGGCTAACGGACGATCAGACCAATGAGGCGGGAGAATACCCAGTCAATGATTCCGAGAAAGACGCTCATGGCCAGCGTGACACTGACAACGATCAGGCTGAGCCGCGTCGCCTCTCGGCGGCTCGGCCAGACGACCTTGCGCAGCTCGGCCCGCGTCTCGCGAAAGTAGCGGACGATCCGGTTCTCTCGTGAAACCCGCTCCACTCGGATGTCTCCTCCCACCCCGACACGCCCGTGGGGAATAATCTGAGACACCATCGCAAGGCGGGGTGTCTCAGTCATCAAGGCAGGCCAGGCAGGACTTGAACCCGCAACCTACGGTTTTGGAGACCGTTGCTCTGCCAATTGAGCTACTGGCCTGTGTAATGCCCGGGCGACAGCGCCTGCTGCCGCCGCGGGCGAACGAGCCATGCCTACTTGGTCTCGCGGTGCGTCGTGTGCTTACGGCAGCGCGGACAGTACTTGCTCAGCTCGATTCGACCGGAGTCGTTCTTCCGGTTCTTCTCGGTCGTATAGTTGCGCTCTTTGCACTCGGCGCAGGCGAGTGTGATCACCAGACGGTTTTCCTTCTTTGCCATCGACTATCACTCCAGGCTGATCTATCTCGGGCAGCCTACTCGATCACCGAGGCGATGACGCCAGCGCCGACGGTATGGCCACCCTCGCGAATGGCAAAGCGCGAACCCGCCTCCAGCGCCACCGGCACGATCAGCTCCACCTCGACCGTGACGTTGTCCCCCGGCATCA
>DYEI01000271.1 GCA_020725765.1 Anaerolinea sp.
GGTAATGCGTAGCGCGGCGCGGGGGTGGGGTCAGGGGCTTAACCCCGCTTTGCCCAGCGGGCAAAGTGGGGAATGCCCCAGGGGTGGGGTGCCTCAACGGGCCACGCCCTCGCTCTACGACCGAAGAAGGCTGTCCGCTCTTGAACCCGAGCGGGGACGGGATGCCCGCTCGAGACAAGAGAGCAGGGTGGGGGCGGCACGTGGCAGCCGGCGCTGCCAGGATACGAGTCTGAACAGCTGCCTCAGGCGGATGCCGCGCCCGCCTGAGGAGGAGAGAGGAGGGGGCGCACGGAGCGTGGCCGGGCCCCGTCCCGGACCTGAACCGCTCGCCGGGCTCGTTGACGAATTCGGCAGAATCCAGTATAATTGTATATGGTATACGATACGCCAAAGGGTGATGGGATGAGGGATTCGTACCAGCTCGACAGGCTCGATGGCGTCTCCTCGCTCAAGGACATGGCGCACCGGGCCATCAAGGAGGCCATCCTCACCCTCAGGCTGGAGCCCGGCACGCTCCTGGTCGAGAGCGAGCTCGCGCAGCAGCTTGGCATCAGCAAGACTCCAGTCCGCGATGCGCTCCAGGAGCTGGAGCGCGAGGGCTTTGTCACGCGCATCCTGTTCAAGGGAACCTACGTCACCGACGTGACCATGAAGGATGTCACGGAGGTCTTCCAGCTGAGGGCTGTGCTGGAGGGGCTGGCGGCACGTCTTGCTGCTCCCGTCTTCACCCAGCAGGAGTTGGACGCGATCGCCTCGCGCCTGGATGCCGCGGAGCGTGCCTGGGCGGCGGGTGATGTGCCAGCCTGCTCGCTGCACGGCCAGGCCCTGCACGAGGCGATCATCGGCAAGGCCGACAACCAGCGCCTTCTTCTCATCAACCGCAACCTTGACGAGCATGTGCGCCGCTTCCGCGCCCTGTCGGACCGCATTGCGGGCAGGCTGGGCAAATCCATCGCCGAGCATCGGCGGGTCCTCGCCGCGCTCTATGATCGTGACGGAGAGCGCGCTGAGCAGGCCATGCGCCAGCATCTGGAGAGTGTACTGCAGGACCTGACCCATTCGGGAGGGCAGGCGCCTGCAGGATAGGCCCGTGCCAATCGGAGGAGGGACGCCATGCGTCTGAGTGGGGGACAGCTCGTCGCGCAGATGCTGAGGGCCTATCGAGTGGAGTATCTGTTTGGCGTCCCCGGCGAGACAAGTCTGGCCCTCTACGATGCGCTATACGAGCTGCGTGGCGAGATCACCCACGTGCTGGCGCGGGACGAGCGGGCGGCGGCTTTCATGGCTGACGCCTATGCCCGTGTGAGTTCGCGGCCGGGCGTCTGCGAGGCGCCGAGCGGCGCTGGAGCCACCTACCTGGTGCCTGGCCTGGCTGAGGCGCAGGCCTCATCCATCGCAGTGGTCGCTCTGATCTCCGACACGCCTCTGCGAGACGAGGGCCGGAATGTGCTGACCGCCCTCGACCAGCCTGCGCTGTTTGCCCCCGTTACCAAGTGGCGGACCCTCGTCAAGCGCGTCGAGCAGATACCGGACGCCATGCGCCTCGCCTTCCGAATGGCCACGAGCGGCCGCCCGGGTGCCGTGCAGGTCACGCTCCCGGCGGACGTGCTGGCCGAAGAGGCGGATGTGCCTCTGCTGCACGCTGAGGCTCCATGTCGGGGCTTTCCCGCATACCGCACCCGGCCCGATCCTGCGGCTGTGGAGGAGGCGGCCGACCTGCTCACCCGTGCCGCGCGGCCGGTCATCGTCGCCGGGGGTGGTGCAGTCACTTCCGGGGCGCACGAGGAGCTGGCGATGCTGGCCGAGCTGTTGGGGGCTCCCGTTGGCACCTCCATCTGCGGCAAGGGGGCAATCTCAGAGCAGCATCCCCTGAGCCTCGGCGTCGTCGGCGGCAACGGGGGCAGGCCATACGCGAATGCGCTGCTGCGGGAGGCAGACCTCATCCTCTACGTGGGCTGCAAGACCGACTCGGTAACTACTGACGGCTGGGATCTTCCCCCCCGGGACAGCGGCCAGCTCATCCTCCATCTCGATGTGGACCCGGCCGAGATAGGGCGCAACTACCCCGTGGCCTTGGGGCTGGTGGGGGACGCGCGGCTTGGCCTTGCCGATCTCGTTGCAGCGGTGCGCAGGCGGGGCATTCCGCCACGGCCCAACCCGCTTGTCGAGCGGGCCGGCGAGGTTCTGGCCTTCTGGGCGGACCTGGCGGCGAGAGCAGCCGCGAGCACAAGGCCCATCAAGCCACAGCGGGTGATCGAGGTGCTCTCGCGGCTCCTCCCGGAGGACTCGATCGTCATCGCCGATGCAGGCACTCCCACCCCGTTCACGGCTGCCTACTTCCGCACAGGCGCCGGCCGGCGGGTCATCATCCCTCGGGGCCATGGAGGCCTCGGCTTCGCCATTCCCGGGGTGCTGGGGGCCAAGCTGGCCCGCCCACAGGCGACAGTCGTCGGGCTGATGGGTGACGGTAGCTTTGGCATGAGCGCGGGAGACCTCGAGACCGTGGCACGCCTTGGGTTGCCGGTCACCATCGTTCAGTTCAGCAACGGATGTTTCGGCTGGATCAAGGTCAACCAGCAACTCTACCACGGCGGGCGCTACTTCGCTGTTGACTTTACGGATGTGGACTATGCGTCCATCGCCCGGGGCTTTGGCCTGCGAGGGGTGCGGGTCGAGGACCCGGAGCAGGTGGAGCCGGTGCTGCGCGAGGCGCTGGTCGCCGACGTGCCGACCTTCGTGGACATCGTGACCGAGTGCGAGACCACGGAACTGCCGCCTGTTTCCAGGTGGCAGAAGGTATGGCAGGAGAAAGGGGGCCAGACATGCCGCGGGTTGCCGTGATCGGGGGCGGATGGGCGGGCTGCGCAGCTGCGCTGTCGGCACGCAAGGCGGGAGCCGAGGTCGTGCTGGTGGAGAGGACCGACTGCCTCCTTGGCACAGGGCTCGTGGGCGGCATCTTCCGCAACAACGGTCGCTACACTGCTGCCGAGGAGATGTTCGCCATGGGTGGGGGCGACCTGTTCCGCCTTGCCGATAGCGTTGCCCGACACACCAACGTCGAGTTCCCAGGACACAGGCATGCCAGCCTTTACGACGTGGCCCTGATTGAGCCAGCCGTACGCAGCTACCTGCTGGAGCAGGGCGTCCAGCTGCGGATGATGGCGAGGGCGTGTGACGTGCGGCTGCGGGAAAGCCGGCTTGAGGCGGTCGTCCTCGCAGGGGGCGAAGCTCTGGAGGCGGACGTTTTCGTGGAGGCGACGGGGACGGCAGGCCCCCAGGGCAACTGCGCCAAGTACGGCAACGGCTGTGCCATGTGCATCCTGCGCTGCCCCAGCTGGGGTGGCCGGGTGAGCATCGCAGCGCGGGCCGGCGTCGCCGAGAGCATGGGGCGCCGCCCCGACGGCTCGTATGGAGCCATGAGCGGCTCCTGCAAGCTGCACAAAGGATCGGTGGATCCGGCGATCGCCGCCGAGCTGGACCGCAACGGAGTGGTGGTCGTTCCCATCCCTCGCGAGCTCGTACATGCCGACAAGCTGGCCGCGAAGGCCTGCCAGCAGTACGCGTTGCCCGAGTATGCGGAGAACCTCGTCCTGCTGGACACGGGGCACGTCAAGCTGATGACCTCATTCTTTCCCCTGGAGGAGCTCCGGCGCGTGCCGGGCATGGCCAACGCCCGCTACGAGGATCCCTATGCGGGCGGAAAGGGTAACTCGATCCGCTATCTCGCCCTCTCGCCCCGGGACGATACCCTCAAAGTGGAGGGTGTGGACAATCTGTTCTGTGCCGGGGAAAAGGCAGGGCTGCTCGTGGGGCATACCGAGGCCATCTGCACCGGTGTGCTTGCCGGGCACAACGCAGTAAGGCTGGCCTTGAGGCAGCCGACTGTGACCATCCCTCGCACGACGGCAGTGGGTGACGCAATATCGTTCGTGCGCGAGCAGATGCAGACCGAAGAAGGGATGGCGCAGAAGTATACCTTCTCGGGTGCAGTCTATTTCCAACGGATGAAGGCGCTGGGCCTCTACACCACCGATATTCCCACCATACAGCACAGGGTCGCTGCTGCCGGGTTTGCCGATTTCTTTGCCCGGAAGCTGGGCTAGCTGTGGCGCGGCGACCTGCCGGGCCGCGCCGAGGCGGATGTCGGCAGGCGTCGGGGAACCCCTGTCCGCGCCACGTACTGTGAGAGAAAGGAGGTGCAGAAGGATACGGAGGTGGAAGAACCGCCGCGTTGGGTGCACGTCTGAGGCACGAGAGGGTCTGGCAGTAGGCAGAGCATGAGACACCGGCCAGCAGGCCGGTAGCCCCCACGCACAGGGAGGAGGTCCAAGATGGGGGAGATAGTCCAACTGACCGCTGCCCACTGGGTCTATGCCCTTTTCGTGGTCCTGATCTTCGTCACCCTCGCCCTCCGGAAGGATACCTCGATCGTAGCATTGGCAGGTATGTTCGTCCTGGGCTGCATCCTGTTGCGAAACCCGATCGGGGGGCTCCAGGCGATCTTTAACGGCATGCTGCGGTCGGGCACGGTCCTCCTGGACATCGTGTTCATCATATCCATTGTCGTATCGCTGGCCAAGGGGCTGGAGGGGATGGGAGCGCTGTACCTGATGGTGCGACCTGCCCGGACCCTGATGCGCAGCCCGGCTCTGGCCTTCTGGATCATCGGCGTGGTGATGTACATCGCCGCGCTGTTCATCTGGCCTTCGCCAGCGACAGCCCTGGTAGGAGCCATCCTATTCCCCGCGGGGCAGGCTGTCGGGCTGCCGGCGATCTCGGCGGCGATGGCCATGAACCTCTTTGGGCATGGTGCGTGCCTGTCGACGGACTATGTTATCCAGGGTGCGCCCAAGCTGACGGCGGAGGCCGCCGGAGTGCCCGTCAGCGACATCATCGCCGCAAGCACCCCCCTGAACATTGTCGCCTCCGTGGTGGCGCTGGCGGTGGCCTGGTTCCTGGTGGTACGCAAGGACATCAAGGCGCACACGGTCACCGAGACGGAGTACCTGCGGCTCAAGGAGGAAGCGGCCGAAGCCGAGGTCCGCAAATACACGACCATGGCGAGGGTCGCCGCCTGGCTGGTGCCGCTGGTCTTCCTGGTGGACGTGATCCTTCTGGTCGCGCTCGGGATCCGTGGCGGCGACGCTACCGCGGTGCTGGGCGGGACCTCGCTCGTGCTGCTCGGGATCTTTTGCTTCTGGGAGCACGGCTGGAGCAAGGGGGCCGAGCAGATCACGAACTGCCTGCGCGAAGGCTTTATGTTCGGGATGAAGGTCTTTGCGCCGGTGTTCATCGTAGCCGGCTTTTACCTGATGGGTGTGCCCGGTCATGCTGAGGCGATCTTTGGTGATGCCGCCAGGCCGCTGATCATCGACATCATCCGCGCGCTGTCCAGCGCCATTCCGGTAAACAAGGCGATCGTCGGGATCATGCATACGATCCTCTCTGGCATCACGGGGCTAGACGGCTCGGGCTTTAACGACCTGCCCCTGATGGGGGCGCTGGCCGCATCCTGGGGGCAGGCGCTGGGTCTGAAGACGGCAACACTGGCTGCCCTCGGCCAGATCTCGATGATCTGGATCGGCGGTGGAACGATCGTCCCCTGGGCGGTGCTCCCCGTCTCGGCCATCACCGGCGTCCCGGCGATCGACCTGTGCCGCAAGAACTTTTGGCCGTGCGTGGCGGGTGTAGGAGCGGCGACGATTGTCGCCATCATTCTGATGTAGGGTCTCGCGGCGAGGTATAGCTCGCAGGGCGCTCCTGCAGGTGGACAGGCGGGAGCGCCCTTGCTATCTACAGGAGGTGCGTGGATGCCTCTCTTCGGCAAGAAGAAACCGCAGGAGGACAAGGGCACCAAGGAGCCACGGGAGGAGTATGTGATCTGTCCGCACTGCTACCTTGATTTCTCGGTGCAGCAGGTCCAGCAGGCAGGTGGAATCTGTCCCTCCTGCAAGGCCAAGCTCGATCTGGACAGGCTCCCGCGGGCACGCCTCTGATGTGATCCACATGTCCGTTGGGGACTGATGACCACGCGGGCCAGGCGCAGCGAAGCCGGCTACTGGAACCGCGTTGGGCGCGCTTCGCGCCAGAGGCTCCTGCAGCGCCAACCTCCCGCCTTCGCAGGCGCGGCCGTTCCCCATCGACGCAGGTCGACGGCCGGCCTCGAGTCTGGCCTTTTCGCGGTTGTGGTAAACCTCCGCCCTGTGGTGCGTCCAGGAAGGCTCTGGACCTGGGAGTCGCTGTGCGTTTTCCCTTCCGCATGTAGGGCGCTGCTCGAAAAGGCCAGACGCAAGGCCCCGATAGCCCCGAATTCATTCGGGGGGTTGCGTCCGTCCCATGCCCCATATTCCGCAGAGCATCCAAAGGTGTCATCAGGCAAGAGGGCGGCCGCGGCACCAGGCTCCTGGCGACGTGCGCCGCTCTCAGCACCCTTCCTCTCCTGGCATGTTTGTTGCTAGCGCCCCCAAGAGGTCTGTGCCGGGCCCTGCGGCGGTGCCCGGAGGCTATGCGGCAGACCTGGCGATGCGTCATCTGACCTCTCGCCCCATCATGCGCGCTGCAGGGGATCGATGGAGAGAATCTGTGTTCTCGGCCTCGGGTACGTTGGCCTGCCGACGGCGGCGATGCTGGCCACCCACGGCCATGAGGTGCTCGGCGTGGACGTCAGCCGGCAGGTGTTGGACAGGCTGCACAATGGCGAGGTCCACATCCACGAAGCCGGCTTGAGGAGCCTGGTGCGGGCGGCCCTCAAGAGCGGACACCTGCGGATCGCCGAGGGGCCGGAGCCGGCTGATGCTTTCATCATCGCTGTTCCCACTCCCATCGTGCGCGAGGAACAGGCACTGGCGGAGGGCGCGCCTCAGGGGTCGCCTGTGGCCGATCTGAGCTATGTCATCTCCGCGGCAGAGGCGATCGTCCCCCACCTGCAGCCGGGCAACCTGGTCATCCTCGAGTCCACCGTCCCGCCCCGCACGACTGAGGATGTCGTGGCGCCGATCCTGCGGCGCTCAGGAGTCCGTGACCTCCTCGTGGCACACTGCCCGGAGCGGGTGCTTCCCGGGCGCATCCTGGCCGAGCTGGTGGGTAACAGCCGGGTGATCGGGGGCGTCGACCAGAGGTCGGCCGAGGCGGCAAGGGAGCTATACGCCTCGTTCGTCGAGGGGGAGATGCTGCTGACCGACGCCACGACTGCCGAACTGGTCAAGCTCATGGAGAACACCCACCGCGACGTCAACATCGCCCTCGCCAACGAGTTCGCCCTGGTCGCCGAGCGGGTGGGCGTCGACGTGTGGGAGGCGATCGACCTTGCGAACCGGCACCCGCGGGTCAAGATGCTCCGCCCCGGCCCGGGCGTGGGAGGACACTGCATCGCCGTGGACCCCTGGTTCGTCGTCCAGGCCGCGCCCGACCTCACCCCACTGATCCAGACGGCCCGCCGCGTCAACGATGGGATGCCTGCACACGTCGTGGAGCTTGTCAGGCAGGCCGTGGCCGGGGTCGAGCGGCCGGTGATCGCCTGCCTGGGGCTGACCTACAAGGCCGATGTCGATGACGTCAGGGAGAGCCCGGCGCTCAGGGTCCTCGAGCTGCTCAAGGCCGAGGGCTTTGAGGTCCTCGCCTGTGATCCGCATGTGCGCGCCCTGCCCGAGGCCTACGGCCGGCTGCTGCCGGTCTCTGAGGCGCTGCGTCGGGCGGACTGTGCCGTCATCCTCACCGACCACGCCGAGTTCCGCGCGCTGAGCCCCGAGGACCTTCGGCTCATGCGGCGCCCCCTGGTGATCGACAGCCGATGTGCCCTCAAGGGCAGGCTGGGGACGCCGGACGCTGAGCACCGACTGTTGGGAAGCGGCCGTTGAGGTGTGATCGAGGGCCGGTTCTGGGGCGAAGAGGTCCCGAAGGGAGCCTGATGCGCGTGCCGGGCCCGCCGGGCTGGCTGCGGGCTCACGGCTCGCGGCCGACAGGGTTGGTCAAGGGCAAGCGGGTGCCCATCGAGCCTACCGGAGAGGAGGCGACGTGCTGGATAGAGTGCGGCCCTGGATGATGTATGTGCCCCGGCCATTGGTCCTGGCCGTTCGCTACGCGTACTCCATGATCCCCCTCCGCTACCGGATGAACAGGGCCTACTTCGAGATGTCGGAGCTGCTGCAGGCCTCTCAGTGGTGGGAGGCGGGAGAGCTCGAGGCGTACCAGAATGCCGAGCTAGCCAGGCTGGTGAGGCACGCCTATGAGTACGTCCCCTACTATCGCGAGCTTTTCGATCGGTGCAACCTGAGACCCGACGAGATCAGGGACGCAGGGTCAATCCGCAGGCTACCCCTGCTGACGAGGGAGGTGATCAAGGGGCGCAGGGAGGATTTCCTGAGCAGGGCCCACCGGCGGCGTGACCTCGAGTCAGCCCGCACCAGTGGCACCTCGGGAGCCCCGCTCCATTTCTGGCGGGAGCCGGGCAGGAGCGCGGCCATAGAGCGCGCCTTCTTCGAGCGCATGTGGGCATGGCACGGCTACCATAGGGGAGATCGGAGTATCTACATCACCGGAGTGCTGCGAGCGGGGGACCGATTCCAGTATGAGCCCTCGACCAGAACGCTGGTCCTGCAGAACCCCGTGATCACGCCCGCGAAAGTCGCGGACTATATGGACGTCATCCGGCGCTTCCGGCCGAAGGCCATGCGTGGGTACCCGACCTTGATCTATGCGTTCGCTCGCCTGATCAACCGGTACGGTCCCGAGGCAGACTGCCCCTCTCTCGAGGTCATATTCACCAACTCGGAAAAGCTCTATGGCTACCAGCGCGACGAGATCGTGGCCGCCTTTCGCTGCAGGGTGGTGGATAGCTATGGGCACGCCGAGCGGCTTGCTCTCATGCAGCAGTGCGAGGCCATGCAGGGCTATCATGTCATTCAGGAGTACGGCCTGGTAGAGTTCATCGGGCGTGATGGTGAGCCTGTCAGCGAGGGGGAGGCTGAGGTCGTGGCAACCGGCTTTCACAGCAGGGCGTTTCCCATGATCCGCTATCGGACCGGAGACTGGGTGCGGCTGTCCGCCGCGCCGGGCCCTTGCCCGTGCGGGCGAAGCTACCCCCGCGTTGACGAGATCGTCGGGCGAGCGGGCGACTATGTCGTCGCGCCATCCGGCCGGCTCCTTTCGCCAACGGTGCTCGAGTTTGCCATGATGCGCAGCCCGAGCTGCCGGGACCTGCAGATCGTGCAGACCGACAGGGACGCGCTGGAGGTACTGATGGTACCCGACGAGGGCTTTGCGATGGAGGATGTGGACAGGTTCGTGGCGTTCCTGCACAGTCTCATTGGCGAGCCCATCACGGTGCGGCCTGTGCTTCTTGATGGGATCGAGCGGCCTGCGGGGGCCAAGCACAGCCTCGTCAGGTCGCTCATTGCCCGGGAGCACCTGGCACAGATGTAGCAGGCCGGCCTCACCGCCGACTGGCGGCAACACGTGAGCAACGTGGGGTTTTCAGATGCTACGGCTGACTGCCGTTGGGGATATCGCCTTCGACGCGCCCCCCATGGGCAACCCCCTCGATAGCATTGCCAACATGCTGCGGGGCGGCGCGGTGGTCTTTGGTAACCTCGAGACGGTCCTGTCGGATCGTCAGGACGCTGTGCCTGCCGAAAAGCACTATGTGTTCCGGGCGCCTGCTTCCTATGCGGCCTTCCTGGCAGGTGCTGGCTTTGACGTGGTGAACCTGGCGAACAACCACATCCTTGATTTTGGCCCCGACTGCCTGCTGGGCACGGTCGCGGCGCTCGAGGCACGTGGGATTGCCCACATCGGGGCCGGCCGGACCTGTGGTGAGGCGCTGGCGCCGGCGATCCTGGAGCGGGATGGGGTGCGGATCGGCTTCCTGGGGTTCTCCTCGGCGGGGAATGTGCCTCCAGCCACCGGCAAAGGCTCCGTGGCGGTGGCGCGCGACGATCCGCGGACCATCATCGGAAACGTCCGCCAGCTGAGCAGAGAAGTCGACATCGTCGCCGTCTCGCTGCACTGGGGGATCGAGGGGGCGCGCTGGCCGCTTCCCGAGCAGCAGGCGCTCGCGCGCAGGATCATTGACGCTGGGGCCCTTCTTGTGCTGGGGCACGGACCCCATGTGGTGCAGGGAATCGAGAGCTACCGGGGCGGGCAGATCGTGTACTCGCTGGGGAACTGCCAGATAGCATGCAGGATGGAGGATAGCACATCGCGCGGGCTCGTAGCCTGCTTTGAGCTCAGAGGCGACGAGCTGCGCTGCGTGCCGGAGGCCATTCGGTTGGGACCCGACTATCGTCCTGCCCCGCTGACCGGGGCGGAGCGCGAGGCGTTCATGCAGGAGCTGGCGGAGCTATCTCGCCGGGTAGGGGAGGGCCTGAGATCGGGGTTTGTGATGGAGGAGATCGGCTGGACGTATATCTCAGGAAACCTGGAAAGCTGGCGGGTACGCGTTGGGCGGTATGGCCTGCGCCACTTCCTGCAGTTCTGCAAGTGGCTCGTGAGCCCCTTTGTGCTCAGGTGCACCCTGGGAGCGGCCCGCAGGGGGCTTCGGAGGCTGGCCGGGTGGAGCCCATGAGGCTGTTGCAGGAGAGGGCGGAGGGTGCCTTGCAGAGCCTGGCAACCGACCTCCGCCGCCTGTGGCGTGCCGGTGCAGTCCACATCGGGGTCTCGAGCTGGGTCGTCCGCCTGGCGCAGATGGCCCAGCGTGTACTCCTGGCCCGCATCCTTGGGGCCGAGGGCATCGGGCACGTGGCGGTAGTGACGTCGGTCCTCAACATTGTCCGCCTCCCGGCGGGTGTGGGGACCTTCACCGTCGTCAACAAGCTGGTGGCGGAGAGCACGGGCGATCCGGGTGCGCAGCGGCAGGTTGTTGGCACCTCTCTGTGGGTCAACAGCGGGACCACGGTGGTCGTTGGCGCCGTCGCCTGGGGCGTGCTGGCCCGCACGACCTGGATCAACAGCCCGGTCGCAACCCGGCTACTGCGCATGCTGTTGCCGCTGCTCCCACTGATGATCTTCTCAGAGGTCCTGCACAATGCCCTCATGGGGCAGCGGCGGATGAGGGCGGCGGCGGGCGTGGACATGGCCCTGGCGGCTGCTGGGGTCGCCGTTGCCGTGCCGATGGCCTATCTCTGGGGCCTCAATGGCTGGCTCCTCAACCAGATGCTGGTGATCGTCGGCGGCTTTGCGGGGTACGCGTGGCTCCTTCGGCCGGTGCTGGGGCTGGACTGGAATCGGGGCATCGCCGTGAGGGTGGGGACGATCGGGAGCTTTGCCTTCCTGGCGCAGCTTGTCGGCACGCTGCTCCTGCAGTTCGATACGCTCTCGGTGAGCGGCATCCTGGGGGACGCGGCCGCGACCGGTGTGTACAACAGCGCTGCCCTGGTGGCGCAGCAGATGATGGCGGTGCCGGGTGCGGTGCTCACGGTCGTCTTCCCCTTTGTGGCGCAGAACCACCACGATCTGCCACGCCTGAGGCAGCGGTACTGGGAGCTTTTTCGCAAGATCGGCCTCATGTCGGCAGGGATGAGCGCCGTTGCATGGTTCCTCTGCCCGTGGTTCTTTCCGCTGCTGGGCCACGAGTTCGCCGCATCGGTGCCCCCCTTCCGCGTGCTGCTGCTCGGCTTTCTGGCGCGCAGCCTGTACGTGCTGGACAACACCTACCTGGATGCTCTCGGGCGCACGGACCTCACTTTCGCATCAGGGTTGGTCGCGGCCGTCGTGACCGTGGCACTCAATCTGCTCTTCATCCGGCGCTGGGGCTTGATGGGGGCTGCCTGGGCTACAGCGGTGGCCATGGTCATCAGCCTGGTCGTCCGGCAGCTTGCGCTTCACCATTTCATCTTTGCCCGGCGGGAGGTGCGGTGATGCGAAAGCCCTTCCCGGCCGATGGGTTGGGGCCGCCATGGGGCTGACGCGCGGCGTGGCGAGCAGAGCCAAGGCCATCCTGGCCGAGCCCCTGCGGGCCACGGCCTCGGCGCTCGCGTACGCGGTGTGGGCGGTGGGTCGCGGTGTGGCAACTGGGCTGGCGCGTGAGCTGCCGCACGGGGCCATGGAAGGGCACTTAGCGCTCGACAGGGCCGAGAGGGAGCAGGTCGTGGCAGCCCTGCGGCTGCTGGCGCCTGACATCCCGGCTCAGGTCGTGGCCGAGGCGCAGCGGATATGTCGGCACGAGGTCGACCTCCTCGGGTCAGGTCCAGTCGCGCTCGGCGCACACATCGACTGGCACCGGGATTTCAAGAGCGGACATCGCTGGCCCCAACGCAGGCTCTTCAGGTGGATACGGCCTGCGCCCTACCCGGGCGGGTACGACATCAAGGTGCCCTGGGAGCTGAGCCGCTGTCAGCATCTGGTGCGCCTTGGTCAGGCCTGGTGGCTCACCGGGGACGAGGCCTACGCCCGCGAGTTCGTGGCGCAGGTGGAGGGATGGATGGCCGCCAATCCCCGACCATGGGGCGTCAACTGGGCCTGCGCCATGGAGTCTGCCATCCGGGCCGTCAACTGGCTGTGGGCGTTTCACCTGCTCAGGGGCGCGCGGGCTGTGAGTGGCCCCTTCACTCGCACGCTCTGCGCCAGCCTGCTTGAGCACGGGCGCCACATCTTGCAGAACCTGGAGAAGCAGGGTCGATTCTCCAACAACCACTATCTGGCCGATCTGATCGGCCTCCTGCATCTGGGGATGCTGTGTCCGTGGGCCGACGAGGCGGCTTCGTGGCGCGGCTTTGCCCTGCGCGAGCTGTGGGCGGCCATCGAGCGGCAGGTGTGGCCCGATGGGGTGTACTTTGAGGCCTCTACCGCGTATCACCGGCTCGCGACCGAGATGGCCCTGTCGGCCGTTGCGCTCTGCCTGCGCCATGGGGTGGCCGTGCCCGACCCGGTGATAGGCAGGCTGGAGAGGATGCTCGAGTTCATCCTGTGGTGCACCAGGCCGGATGGGACAGTTCCGGCCTTTGGCGACGCGGACAACGGGCGGCTCCTGCGGCTCGCCGTGTGGCCGGATGCTGAACGGGAATGGACGGATTACCGCCACCTGCTGGCCATCGGGGCGGTTGTGTTGGGTCGGGACGATCTGGCGCGGGCCGCCGGAGACCAGTGGCAGGAGGCCCTGTGGCTGCTCGGAACGCGGGCAACCCACGTCGCCAGGGCGCACCCGGTGCATTCAGCGGGGCTGAGCCTGCCCTCACGAGCCTTCCGGGATGGCGGCTTCTACATCCTGCGCAGTCGGGACCTCCACATGACTGTGCATGCGGGGCCCAACGGCCAGAACGGGTACGGAGGGCACGCGCACAACGACACGCTGAGCTTTGAACTCTTTGCTGGCGGGCGATCGTGGATCGTGGATCCCGGCACCTATGTCTACACGGCGGACTATTATGCGCGCGACCGCTTCCGCGGGACGGCCAGCCATAACGTCGTGCAGGTCGACGGGCAGGAGATCAATCGCTTCCGGCCGGGACCCTTTGGGCTCTGTGAAGACGCAATGCCCCGGGTGTATGACTGGAGAAGCACTGTGGGATACGACCTGCTGGATGCCGGTCACACGGGGTACGCGCGTCTCAGGGAGCCGGTCCTGTGTCGGCGGCAGGTGTACCTGGACAAGGAACGGGGCCTCTGGGCGATCCGGGACGTCCTGACCGGCCGGGGCTCGCACCGGCTGACTCTGCGCCTGCACCTTGCTCCGGTGAGGACCAGCGCTGAGGCTGCCCGGCTTCCGGCGGGTGTGCGGCTTGAGGACGGTCACGGGGCGCTGGACGTCTTCTTCCTCGCTCCGGAAGGGGCAGGACTGGCGCTGGAGGAGGGAGAGATCTCGCCCTCCTATGGGGTGAGGCGGCGTGCACCGGTTGTCAGCGTATCGGTCTCGGCGACGCTGCCGGTCGAGTTCCTGATGGTTCTGGTGCCGTTGCGGGCCGGGGAGGCGAGGACATCACGGGACGCGGCGCAAGCCGTGGTCGCCACCGCTCGGTGGCCTGAGGTGAAGGATTGACCGCGCCGGCAGGTCGGGGAAGCGGTGCGCCGCACACGCTCGATGAGGTGCAAATGACCGCGAATCGGGATATCGTGTGCATCTCGACCCAGGCGTGGAGCTACCTCTGGACGCGCAAGCAACGCTTTATGGACCGCTTTGCGCATGCGGGCTATCGCGTCCTGTACGTAGAGCCGATCGAGCCCTTGTTGTGGCAGCTGAAAGGGCCGGGGTACAATCAGAGCCTTGGCCTCAGGGCGCGGCTCCGCGAGGTCAGGCCCAACCTGCACGTGCTATCCCTCCCCGTGATGCTGCCCTTCTCGCACCGCTTCAGTCTTCTCAACTGGCTCAATCAGTGGTGGGCCGTCGCGATCATCAGGCGGCACATGGAGACCCTTGGTATGCGCGCGCCCATAGTCTGGACGTACACGCCCCTGGTCGGCAGCCGGATATCCTCCCTCGGCGGTTGTCGGCTCGTGTACGACTGTGTCGATGCTCAAGGCCAGTATCCCGGCATGGGCAGGTATGTGGACGGCATGGAGGAAGACCTCCTGCGCAGGGCCGATGTGGTATTCGTAACCAGCGAGGCCCTGCTGGAGCGGGCAGGGCGTCTCGCGGCACGGGTGCACCTCGTGCCCAACGGGGTCGATGCGGAGCACCTGCGGCGGGCTACCCTTCCCGAGACCGAAGTGCCCGACGATGTGGCAGGGCTTTCCCGTCCGGTCATCGGCTTTGTTGGGGCGCTGGCCGAATGGATCGACTTCGAGGCGATCCGCGCGCTGGCGGAGCGGCGCCCCTCATGGTCGATAGTGCTGATCGGGCCCGCAAAGCGTGCTGGGGAGGTCCACACCCTGGAGCGCTTTGGAAACGTGCGGCTCTTGGGCATGCGGCCCAAGGAGAGCCTGCCGGGCTACCTCAAAGCGTTCGACGCCTGCATCAGCCCCTTCCGGCCGGGCGAGCTGGCGACTGCTGCCGATCCCCTGAAGGTGTACGAGTACCTCGCGGCGGGCAGGCCGGTGGTGCTCTCGGGACTGCCGGCGATGGAGCGGCTGGCGGGTCTGGTCTATGTGGCTCGTGGCCCGGAGGACTATGTGTCGCAGGTGGAGAGGGCTCTCGAGGAGAACACGGAGGCAAGAGTGCAGCAGCGGCTCGCCTTCGCCGAGACCCGCTCGTGGGACAGGCTCTTTGCCGAGGTCCTTGCTGTGACTGAGGAGCTGGGCCGGGAGGATGCATGGCCCGGGAGGGAGGTGTAGGTCGGGCTTGCGCGAGCTTCACCTGGTGGGCCGCCGGCCACCTCTGGCAGCGATGTTTCTTTGCGCATGCGCCCTCACGGCGGCGGCGCTCGACGGCGCACTCATCGCGAAGACGGGGCTGCCGGCCGTCAGCCTCTTGCTGGGGGGGTGCGCGGCGGCGCTCTTCATCCTCTGGCGGTCGGCGGCATTTGTGCTGGGGATCATCTCCGTCAACGCGTTCATCAACGCTTTCTCACGGAGTGCGGCAGTCTCTGTCGGCTCTGTCGCGCTGAACCCGAGCGAGCTCCTGGGCCTGGTCATCATCGCGCTCGGTGCCCTGGCGCTTCTGGGGCGCCCGCTGCCCATGGCTGCGCTGCGGCCGATCCTCGTCCCCCTGGTCGTGGGCAACGTGCTCCTCGCCGCAGCGTCGGTTGCTGCGGGGCGCCTGGGGACCGACAACATCGCCACCTGGGTTCGCAGTCTGGGCTTTCTGGTCCTCCTTCTCCTCGCCGCTGCCAGCTTTACGGAAGAGCGACAGGTTCGGTGGGCGGTGGCGCTCTTTTCCTGGGCATCGCTCATCCCCATCGGGGCAGGACTGTATCAGGCCGTCAGCGGCACGGGGAGCAGCGAGCTTGTCCGGGGAGACATAAGCCGCGTCTACGGCACGTGGAATCACCCGAATCCCTACAGCTTTTATCTGCTCATGGTCTTTTCCCTCGCTCTGGTGACGCTGCTCGATGCGCGCGCGTGGCGCGACAGGCTGCTGGGCGGGGCCTGGTGTGCACTGGTACTTGGGTGCCTCTTCCTGACGTACACGCGGATCACCTGGCTTGGCCTGATCCCCGTCGTGCTGGTGATTTCCGCCCTGAGGAAGAACCCCTGGATATTGCTCGGGCTGGCGCTGGTGGCTGCGCTCGTGCTTGTGCTTGTGCCGACGGCATACAAGCGGCTGGCAGAAGTGCAGGCGGTCCGGTGGCAGGCGCCGGGGCTCGGTGGAAACTCGATCGAGTGGCGCCTGGCGGCGTGGCGCCAGAGTGCGAAGGCCCTCGAAGGGGGATTGCTCCTTGGGCATGGTGCAAACGCCGCCTCTGAGCTGCTGGGCTTCGATGCGCACAACGACTACCTGGCTGCCCTGATCGACGGCGGGGTGCTGGGGCTGGCAACGCAGCTCTGGCTGCAGGCGGCCCTGATCGGCGCGAGCCTGCGAGCGTGGAGGAGGCTGCGTGCTCCTCTCTATCGCCGGGTTGCGCTTGCCCTGCTGGCCGTGCAGGTGGCTTTTGCACTCATGTCGCTCACCGACAACCTGATAGGCTACTTCCAGCTCTACGCGTACCACTGGATATTCGTGGGACTGCTGTGTGCGCTGCCGACCATCGAGCAGGCGGCGGAGGTTGGCGGATGAGGGTGCTTGTCTTCACGCACATGTATCCTGTGCCACAGCATCCCGAGAATGGGGTGTTCGTGCAGCAGCAGGTGCTCTCGCTGCGGCGGGAGGGGGTCGACGTGGACGTCCTGCACGTCGACGTCAAGCGCTCCAAGTGGCGGTACCCGGCTAGCGTCGTGCCCCTGGTCGGCCAGGTGCTCAGGGAGCGCTACGATCTGGTACATGCGCACTATGTGTTCGCAGGCATAGTGGCGCGCATGCAGTTCCGGTACCCCCTGGTGATCACACACCATGGCGATGAGACCCTGCACGGCTGGCAGGCTCCCCTCTGCTGGGCGATATCGCGGTTGGCGAGCAGAACCATCGTGGTGAGCGAGCAGATGAAGCAGGCGATCGGCCTGGAGAGCGCGATGGTGGTGCCGTGCGGCGTCGACTTTGACCTGTTCAGGCCGATTCCCCAGGAGGAAGCCCGGGCACGGCTGGGCCTGTCGCCGCGGAAGGGTCTGGTCCTGTTTGTGGGTGACGTCTCCAAGCGTCTGAAGCGCTTCGACCTCGTGCAGGAGGCGGTCAGGCGCCTGCATGCGGGAGGGCTGGATGTGGACCTGGTGGTCGCTCACAAGCAGCCGTACGAGAGCATTCCGCTGTACATGAACGCCTGTGACGTGCTGGTGCTCCCCTCCGAGTGGGAGGGGTCGCCGCAGGTCGTTAAGGAGGCCATGGCCTGCAATCTTCCCGTCGTCTGTACGGAGGTTGGCGACGTGGCCGAGGTGCTGGCGGGGGTCGCGGGGTGCCACATCTGCCGGCGGGATGCGGAGGATATCGCCGCGAAGGTGGCGCAGGTGCTCGAGCGCCGCGAGCGCACGAACGGGCGGGAGCGGACCCGAAGATATGACCTCCCGGCCATCGCCAGGCGCATCGTGCAGGTCTATGAGGATGTGATGGGGGAGCGGGCGCGATGACGAGGAAGCGGTGCTGCATCATCAGGCGCTCGTACTATCCGGCAGAGTCGCACCTTCGGCGCAACGCGGAGACCCTGGTCGAGGCTGGCTACGATGTGGACGTGGTGTGCCTCCGCGGGCCCGGGGAGCCGGCGCGGGAGGTCGTCGATGGTGTCGCCGTCTACCGTCTGCCCGTGAGGGCGCGGAGGGGAGGCCTGCCCCTGTACCTGGCGGAGTACGGAGGGTTCTTTCTCCTTGCCGCGGCCACCGTTGCCTGGCTGCATCTGCGCCATCCGTACGCCGTGGTCGAGGCGGACTCTATGCCGGATGCGCTCGCCTTTGCCGGGCTCGTGCCGCGCCTCGCAGGGGCCCGGCTGATCCTCTACCTGTTTGAGAGCATGCCCGAGCTGTGGGCCCAGAAGCAGGGCGTGCCGATGACCCACTGGATGGCGAGGCTACTGCGCTGGCAGGAGCGGGCCTCCTGCGCGGCAGCCGACGCGGTCATCTGCTGCCACGAGATGGCCCGAAATGTGCTGGTGCAGCACAGTGTGCCGGAACACAAGGTCACCGCGGTCCTGAATGTGCCGGATGAGCGCATGTTTCACCGGGGATTGAGGACGCGTGAGCACAGTGGGCACGTGCTGCGGCTGGTGCAACACGGCACCATCACCGAGAACTATGGCATACAGGTGGTGCTCGAGGCGCTCAGGCGGCTCGGGCCGCGGCACAGAGTTCACTTCGACATCGTGGGGCAGGGCGAGTACCGGCCGGCTCTGGAGGCACTGGCCCGCCGGCTGGGTGTCGAGGAGCAGGTCGAGTTCCACGGTTTTGTGACCAGGGAGCGGCTTCTCGAGCTACTGGCTCAGGCGGACATAGGCCTCGTGCCGATGCTCTTCGAGTACCAGTCGCCGAACAAGATGTTCGAGTTTGTGGCCCTTGGGGTGCCGGTCATTGCTTCGGATCGGCAGACCTTTCGCCAGCATTTTGGCGACGATGAGGTGCTCTACTTTCGAACCGGTGATGCTGCTGATCTGGCCCGGGCCATCGCGTGGGCCATCGGCCATCCCCCAGAGATGCGAGAGCGGGCCGAGCGCGCCTGGGAGCGCTATCAGGAGTACCGGTGGCAGGTGATGAAGGAACGCTATCTCGGAGTATACGACCTGCTCGTCGGGCAGGCCGGGAGGCAAGTGGCATGATCGAGATGCCCATCGACTCGCCAGCCTGGGCAACCTTTGCCGGCGGCCATCCGTCTGCGACCCTCTTCCATCAGCCGGTCTGGGCGCAGCTCCTGGCAGAGTGCTACGGCCATCGGGCCTTTGCGCTTGTCCTCGCGGACCGCTCGGGCCGGATCGCAGCCGGCATGCCCATGATGGAGATGCGGAGCCGGCTGACGGGGCGGCGGTGGGTCTCGCTGCCGTTCACCGACCACTGTATTCCCCTCGCAAGCAGCGAAGGTGCTCTCGCCGACCTGATCGGCTGGCTGGTGGAGAGGCATGCAGCAGGGGCTATCCCGCCGGTCGAGGTTCGCTGGGCGCTCCCGGAGCGGCACGGCGTGCACGCGCGGCAACCCTACGTCATCCACACTCTGCCTCTGAGGGCGGATCCCCAGAGCCAGCTCATGGCCTTTGAGAGGACGACGCGCCAGAAGATCAAGCAGGCCGAGAAGCAGGGCGTGCACCTCGTCTCCTTTGGGGATCGCCGGGACGTGGAATGCCTCTACCGCCTGCAGGTCCTGACCCGGCGCAATCTGGGCGTGCCGGTGCAGCCGAGGCGGTTCTTCCTGAGGCTGTGGGAGCGGCTGATCCGACCCGGACAGGGGAACATCGTGCTCGCCGCCGAGGGAGATAGCGTGGTGGCCGGTGCACTGTCGCTGTATCACGGCCGCGCGGCGATGATCAAGTACGTGGCCTACGACCCTCGCTGCAAGGCCCTGCCGATCGTCCGGTTCGCCGTGTGGAAGGCGATCGAGTGGGCGTGTGAGCGGGGTTTTCCCGCGCTGGACTTTGGGCGGACCGATGCAAGCCAGCAGGGACTGCGGGAGTTCAAGCACCACTTTCGCCCGGTCGAGGAGCCCCTCACGTATTCGTGGATCGGGGGTGAGCCCTGGCACCCCACCCACACCTGGGCAGACCGTGCGCTGGGGACCCTGATCAGACGCTCCCCGGCCATTGTGTGCCGGGGCATGGGCGAGTTGCTCTATGCGCACTTTGGCTGACGATGGCTATCTGGCAGGGGGCAACACACCCTGGAGGCTGTGGGGCGTCCTGCAGCAGGGCCTCTCCGAGGCGGAGTGGGAGCTGGCAGCGCAGGAGGCGCGGAGCTGCCTGGAGGGGCTGCCCGCGGCCGGACTCCCGGACGCCGCCGGGATTGTGGGTTCGGTGCTGAGCGAGGAGCAGCTCGGCCCGGATCGCTGGCGGCTCGGGACCGGCGGCTGGGCCTACTATGCGCTGCGCCGGCTCATTCCCCGGCCGGCACGCATCGGGCTTCAGCGGCTGATGGCGGCCCGGGCACGGAAGGGGGCGCTCCTGCGCTGGCCGGTCGAGGATCGCTATGTGAGGTTCGTGGCCGAGGTGGTGTGCAGGCTGTGCCAGAAGCGGGGGCTGCGCTCGGTGCCGTATGTGCACTTTTGGCCTGGCGGCCGTCGCTTCGCCTTTGTGCTGACGCACGATGTCGAGACGGCTGAGGGAATGCGCTTTGTGCCGGCCCTCGCCGACCTGGAGGAGCGCTACGGCTTTCGTTCATCCTTCAACTTTGTGCCGGAAGGGTATGAGGTGGACGCCACCCTGCTCGCTGACCTGCGCCGGCGCGGCTTTGAGGTCGGCGTGCATGGGCTCAGGCACGACGGCCGGCTCTTTGCCTCGCGGGAGGTGTTCGAGAAGCGCGCGGTATCCATCAACCGCTACCTCCGGGCGTGGCAGGCGGTCGGCTTTCGCTCGCCGATGACGCACCGCAACCCGTACTGGATGCAGTCTCTCGAGATCGAGTACGACAGCTCGTTCTTCGACACCGATCCCTTCGAGCCCATGCCGGGCGGTACGATGAGCATCTGGCCCTTCATAATGGGGCGCTTTGTGGAGCTGCCCTACACCCTGGCGCAGGACCACACCCTTCTGAGGGTGCTCGGGCAGGTTACCCCTGAGCTGTGGCTGCGCAAGGTCGACTTCCTGCGCGAGCACTGCGGCATGGCCCTGATCGATACCCATCCGGACTATCTGCGCCGGCCGGACTACCTGGCGGTGTATGAGCGGCTGCTGGCCGAGGTCAGGCGACAGGGAGATCTCTGGCATGCGCTCCCGGCCGAAGTAGCGCGCTGGTGGCGCACCCGGATGAGCTGGATTGCCGGTGCGGCGGGCCGTGTTGGAGAGGCAGCCGTGCCGGAAGGTGCGACGATTGGTCGGATCACGGCAGCCGATGGCGAATGGGAGGCCGGGAGGCCCGTTCTGGAGCCCGCATACTATGTTTCGTAGCAAGCTGGCGGGATAGAGGTATGCTGCACGGTCACCGCAAGCTGATGTGGGTCTGCTGCGTCATGGCAATGGCCGCAGCGGTCCTGCTCTTTCTGAACCATGGGGAGGGCCTGCCCTACAAGGCTTCTCTGGAGGTCTCTATCCTCTCTGGTGGCATTGCCGTGTTGGCGCTGAGCCGCCCGGCCGCTGGAGGCAGGCGGCGGCTCTGGAAGCGTCTGTTCGACGTCACGATCAGCGCTCTGGCGCTGGTGGTGCTCGCTCCGCTCATGGCTGCGATAGCGGTGGCGGTCCGTCTGGACTCCCCGGGTCCGATCCTGTATCGGCAGGAGCGGGTTGGCGAGAACGGCAGACCGTTTGTGATGCTCAAGTTTCGCTCCATGCGAGTGGATGCCGACCCGGCCCTTCATATGGCACACGTGGCGAAGCTGATCGGAGGGAACCTGCGGCTGAATGAACCCGGCAATGGTTCAGGAGAGACACTGAAGATGCGCAACGACCCGCGGATCACCCGAGTCGGTCGGGTCCTGCGCAAGCTCAGCCTGGACGAGTTGCCGCAGTTGGTCAACGTACTGAGGGGAGAGATGAGCCTGGTGGGCCCGAGGCCGCCGCTGCCCTATGAGGTGGCGCTATACAGGGACTGGCACCGCCGACGCCTGGAGGCGCTCCCGGGTATCACCGGGCTGTGGCAGGTCGAGGCGCGCAACCGGGTCAGCTTTGACGAGATGGTGCGCCTCGATCTGCGGTACATTGAGGAGCAGTCCTTCTGGCTGGACCTGAAGATCCTGGCGCGCACGCCCCTGGCCGTGCTGAGCGGTCGGGGGGCGGGCTGAGCCCGGGCTTGGGGAGGAGGTCTGGTGGGCGACAGAGTAACCGTGGGCGTGATCGGGTGTGGGTACTGGGGCCCGAAGCATGCGCGGAACTTTCACGAGTTGCCCGGGTCGCGGCTTGCCTGGCTCTGCGACCTCTGTCAGGAGCGGCTCGAGCACGTCAAGAGCCTGTATCCGGAGGCCGAGGCCACGCGGGACTACCGCGATGTCCTCAGCTCCGATGTCGATGCGGTCGTCGTGGCCACACCGGTCGCCACGCACTACGGGCTGGCGATGGAGGCGCTGGCCGCGGGCAAGCATGTGCTCGTCGAAAAGCCTCTGGCGGCCGACCTTGCGCAGGCCGAGGAGATGGTGGCCGAGGCGAGGCAGCAGGGGCGCGTGCTCATGGTCGGGCACACCTTTGAGTACAACCCGGCGGTCGAAGCGGTACGGGAGATCATCGAGAGGGGCGAGCTTGGCCGCATCTACTACGTCAATGCCACGCGCGTCAACCTGGGGGTCTTCCAGAGCGACATCAACGTCCTCTGGGACCTGGCGCCGCACGATGTGTCGATCCTGCGGTTCATTCTCGGCGCGGATCCGATCAGGGTAAGCGCATGGGGCAACGCCTATGTGCAATGGCGTAAGGGAATCCACGACGTGGCCTATCTCGCGCTGTTCTTCCCCGAGGGCGTCCTGGCCGAGGTACACGTGAGCTGGCTTGACCCGTGCAAGATCCGCCGCTACACCATCGTCGGCAGCCACAAGATGCTGGTCTATGACGACATCGCGCCGGACAAGATACTGATCTACGACAAGGGGGTTGATCTCCCCCCGTACTCGGACACGGAGGAAGAGTTTCACCTCTCTTACCGCTACGGAGAGGCGGTGCCCTACCCGGTCACATGGGTCGAGCCGCTGAAGGCAGAGTGCCAGCACTTCCTGCAGTGTATCCGGGAGGGCAGGGAGCCGCGGAGCAGTGGTGAGGTCGGTGCGAGGGTTGTCAGGGTCCTGCAGGCGGCCCAGCGATCACTCCACAACGGCCAGGTCTGGGAGGAGATCGAGTGGTAGTGGACGAGACCGCGCGGGTTGCGCCCGACGTCGCGCTCGGACGGGGCGTCGTCATCCGTGCCTTCGCCAACCTCTATGGCTGTGAGATCGGCGACGGGACCCGCATCGGCACCTTTGTGGAGGTCCAGAAGGGTGCAAAGATCGGAAGGCGGGCCAAAGTGTCGAGTCACACGTTCATCTGCGAGGGTGTGACTATCGAGGATGAGGTGTTCATTGGCCATGGGGTGATGTTCACCAACGATCGCTATCCCCGGGCGACCACGGCAGAAGGCAACCTGCAGGGCGATGGCGACTGGACCTGCGTGCCGACGGTGGTTCGGAGGCGGGCGTCGATAGGCAGCAATGCCACCATCCTGTGCGGGGTGGAGATCGGCGAGGAGGCGATCGTGGGCGCGGGCAGCGTGGTGACGCACGACGTACCCCCAAGGGCGATCGTGGCCGGCGTGCCGGCCCGGGTCCTGCGCTACCTCGACGCCTCCTCCGAGGCCGGCTCGGCTGTTGAGGGCGTGGCTGCAGCAGGGACTTCCGCAGGCACTGCGGGAGCAGAGGAGGGGCAATGAGCATTCCGCTGGTGGATCTTGGGGCCCAGTACCGCCCGCTGAAGGCAGAGATACTGAGCCGCGTGGCCGAGGTCCTCGAAGGGATGCAGCTCTTTCTCGGGCCCAACGTGCAGGCGCTCGAGCGCGAGTTCGCGGCGCATGCCGGTACGGCGTATGCGGTGGGCGTCTCCGATGGTACGACGGCCCTGCAGATCGCGCTGATGGCCTGCGGGGTGGGCGCCGGGGATGAGGTGATCACGGTGGCTCACACCTTTGTCGCGACCGCGGAGGCCATCGTCCTCGTCGGGGCGCGGCCGGTCTTTGTCGATATCGATCCCGAGACATACACGATAGACGTATCAGGCGTCGAGGAGCAGATCACGCCCCGGACGCGCGCCATCATCCCCGTCCACCTGTACGGTCAGCCAGCGGACATGGACCCCATCATGGAGCTGGCGACCCGGCACGGACTCTGCGTGATCGAGGATGCCTGCCAGGCCCACGGGGCGCGGTACAAGGGCCGGCTGGTCGGCAGCCTCGGCCACATGGCCGCCTTTAGCTTCTACTGCTCGAAAAACCTCGGTGCCTACGGCGAAGCCGGGATGCTCACCACCAACGATGCCACCCTCGCCGAGCGTGCACGGATGCTGCGGGATCACGGCTCGCCAGAGCGATACCGCCACGAGCTGATCGGGCTCAATGGCCGGCTCGACGAGATACAGGCTGCGATACTCCGGGTGAAGCTGCCGCACATGCCGCAGTGGAACAGCCAGCGGCGCAGCCATGCAGCCCACTATGGTACACTCCTCGCGGGAAACCAGGCGGTCACTGTGCCGCGTGAGGCGAGCTACGCGGAGCACGTCTATCACCTCTACGTGGTGCGTGTGCCGCAGCGGGATGAGCTGCTGGCCTTCCTGCGCGAGCAGGGCGTTGGAGCGGGCGTGCACTATCCGGTGCCCTGCCACCTGCAGCCAGCCCTGCGACGGCTGGGCTACAGGAAAGGAGACTTGCCCGTGACTGAGCGGGTGGCCGCGGAGGTGCTCTCGCTGCCGATGTACCCGGAGCTGACGGCGGAGCAGCGCGCACGCGTGGTGGAGGCGGTCGAGGCCTTTTTCGAGCGCAGGCCCGAGGCCTTGGAGCTGGCTGGGATTCGCACAACCTGAGCAGACTGCTGCCAAAGATGGGGCGGATCGAGACCTGCCGCACTCTCGCGCCGCATGCCGGGTGCCACTTGTACTCGTGGCTCGCCTCTTGCTAAAGAGGCACCGGATGGTGACGAGTGGATATGAGCATGCTCATCGCCCGGGCGCCTGTGCGCATCAGCTTTGCCGGTGGAGGCACCGACCTGCCCGCATACTACGAACGATACGGTGGCATGGTGGTCAGTGCGGCCATCGACAAGTACTTCTACGTGTTTCTGAACGTCGGAGGGTATGAGGGGCTGCAGATCAGCTCCGCGGACTATCACACCTTTTACCGCCAGGGGCCGGATGCCGGGTTTATCTGGAATGGGGACCTGGCACTTCCCAGGACGATACTCCACCACTTCGGCCTGGACCGTGGGCTCTCCGTCTTCCTGGCCTCCGAAGTGCCGCCGGGGACGGGTCTCGGCTCCTCAAGTACCGTGGCCGTCGCCATGATCACGGCGCTATCGGCGCTGCGAGGGTCGCCGCTCAGCCCACAAGAGGTCGCCGAGCTGGCGTGCACCGTGGAGATCGAGAAGATGGGCATGCCCATCGGCAAGCAGGACCAGTACGCCGCGGCTTTCGGCGGGCTGAACGCCATCACCTTCAGCCGGCAGGGGGTGGTCGTGGAGCCGGTGAGGGCCAGGCTGGAGGTGATCCACACTCTGGAGCGCAACATCCTGCTCTTCTTCACCGGGACGGCGCGCAACTCGGCCGATATCCTCTCGCGGCAGCGGGATTCGAGCGCCCGCGACGAGCCGCGGGTGATCGAGTCGCTGCACGCCATCAAGGCGATGGCAAAGGAAACCCTCGTTTGCCTGGAGACGGGCGACCTCGCCCGCTATGGGCGGCTGCTGCACGAGTCCTGGCAGCGGAAGAAGCAGCTTGCACCTGGGATCTCCAACCCGCTGATCGACGAATGCTATGAGGCGGCGCTGAGAGCTGGGGCTATCGGGGGCAAGATCACGGGCGCCGGTGGCGGAGGCTTCCTGATGGTGTACTGCGAGCCACCCTTCCAGGAGGCGGTGACGCACGCCCTGGAGGCGCGTGGCCTGAGGCGCATGGAGTTCCGCTTTGATTTCGAGGGGGCGCGCATCCTCGTGCACTCGGGTAAGCGCGCCCACCCGCGCGAACCCGCCCCACGCCCTGTGCCGACGCGGCGGACTCCCGTCTGAGAGGGCCGTTGTCGGCCGGAACGGGTTGTGGGGCCGGCCGAATGAACGCCCTGTGCAGCAAGGGCTCAAGGGCGGCCAGTCTTCTTCGGTCGTAGGGCCAGGGCATGGCCCATCGAGGGCCCCCCACCCCTAACCTCGCCCCGCGCCGTGGGGGCGGGGAATCCAGAATGGCTCTCCACAGCATAGGACGCCCCCTTCGCCGCCGCCTCGGCGGCGAGGCAGGAGGACGGGGGGATGGGGTACCCCCGGCAAGGGCCGAGGAATGGCGGCTAGAGCAGCCTGTCCGCCCCTGAAGCAGCAAGGGAGAGGGGGAAGTGGAAGATCAGCAAACGGGAGCACTCGCTGTCAGGCAGCTACTGGCCCTGCTGCGGCGCTGGGCATGGCTGGCGGTGCTGTGTGCGGCCCTCGGTGCGGGCGTGGCTTACGCAGTCAGCGCGCGGTCGACACCGGTCTACGAAGCGACGGCCTTGCTGCTCGTCCACGAGGGTCAGAAGCCGACCGGGCCAGACTATGACGCCGTCCTAGTGAGCGAGCGCCTGGTCACGACCTACGCCGAGCTGCTGAAGGGCGGGGCGGTGCTCTCTGAGGTCCGGGACCGGCTGGCCTTGACGGATGCAGCAGCGCTCAACCGAATGGTCGACGTCCAACCGGTGCGCGACACGCAGTTGCTCCGCCTCCGGGTGCGGTCCGCCAGCGCTGAGATGGCTGCGCGCCTCGCCAACACCATCTGCCAGGTCTTTATCGAGCAGAATGCGCGGAGGCAGGCGGCACGGCTGACGGCCGCCATGGAGGCCGTCTCGAGCCAGATGAGCTCCCTGCAGAAGGCTATGAGCGACACCGAGGCCCAGATCCAGAAGGTGCGCGGCACCCAGCCGACCGACAGTGCCGAGCTGGCGCGGCTGGAAGCGGTGCTCTCTCAGCACCGGACGAACTACAGCAGCCTGCTGCAGAGCTATGAGGAACTGTCCATGGCGCGGGCCTCCGGCGGGCAGACGATCAGCGTGGTCGAGCCGGCGTCGCAGCCGGGGGCGCCGGTTGCTCCCCGGCCTGTGCTCAACGCGGCAGCGGCCGGTCTGCTCGGCGTGGCGTTGGCGGCCGGTGCCGCCCTGCTGTCGGAGCACCTGAATGATACGGTCAGCTCGGCGCGCGATGTTGCGCGGGCCGTGCGGCTGCCTACTCTGGCGACGATTGGCAGCTCGCGCCTGGGCGAGGGGCCGGCGGGTCCGCTCATGGCGGTCTGTCCCGGCTCGCCGGAGGCCGAAGGCTATCGCCTGCTGCGGGCAGCCATCTCGGCGGCAGCCCCTCTGAGGGGCAAGGCTGGCAGAATCCTGCTGGTCACGAGCGCGATGCCCTGTGAGGGCAAGACCACGACCCTTGCCAACCTGGGAGTTGCTCTGGCCCAGAGCGGCAAGCGGGTGCTGCTGGTTGACGCGAACCTCCGCAACCCCGGCCTGCATCAGACCTTTGGGCTCCCGCTTGAGCCCGGGCTGGTAACACTGCTCGGCTCGGATGGCGACGCGCTCCACGGTGATGTCGTGCGGGAGGCGTCGGTGCCGAGGCTGAGGGTGCTCACGGCTGGCCGCCCGCCCGCGAGTGTGGCGGAGTTACTGGACCGACCGGGGATAGGAGCGCTTCTGAGGGAGCTACGCTCGGAGGCCGACTATGTGCTGCTCGACAGCCCAGCGGTTCTGGGGGTGTCTGACGCAGTCATCCTGGCGCAATGCGCCGACGCTGTGCTCCTCGTCGTCGAGGCACGCGCTACGCGGTCGGAGGCGCTGGCGGAGGCCGTCACAGCGCTGCAGCCGGCTCGAGCGCAACTCCTCGGCGTCGCCCTAAACCGGGGGACCTCGCCCTGTGCCGGCGCGTACTACCAGCAGGGCCGCCCGATCAGCCGTTCCGTGCGTGAAAGGGCAGCGCGCGTCCTGGGACGGTTGGTGCGGGGGCGGCGCAGCACCCCCAAGGGGCCTCCGGAGCCTCCTATTGATCCCAGTCCGGGGGCAAAGGAAGGTCCCGCGCCAGAAGGTCTGGCGCTGTCTCGCGGCGCTGGAGGGAAAGAACCTTCCCATCGCGGACAATGACGACGGCAGGTCGGGGGACCAGGTTATAGTTGGAGGACATGGCCAGGCAGTAGGCGCCGGCCCTCGGCACGGCTATCAGATCCTCAGGCTGGAGTCGGGGGAGGGGGACGTCCCGGGCGATGATGTCTCCGGACTCACAGTAGCGGCCGGCGAGGGTTACGATCTCCTCCGGGGGTGCGGAGGCCCGGTCGGCGGCGAGGGCGGTGTAGCGGGCGCCATAGAGCGCAGGGCGGATATTATCTCCCATGCCGCCGTCGAGGGCGAGGTATGTGCGCACCCCGGGTATCTCCTTGCGGCTTCCTACCCGATACAGGGCCACCCCCGCGGGGCCCACGATGGCCCGACCGAGCTCGATCACCAGCGTCGGCAGCGGAAAGCCGTGGCGTGTGCACCGCTCGACCGCGGTCCGGGCGATCGCCTCACCGTAGGCGGCGAGGGGGAGGTCGAGCTCGGCAGGCCCGGTGGCCGTGCCCCAGCCCCCGCCGGGGCTCAGCTCCTGCGGGGTGAAGCCGACGCTGGCCGCAAGGTCGAGGAGCAGGCCGGTCGCCCGGGCAAAGGGTTCCGGTTCAAAGACCTGCGAGCCGATGTGGGCGTGGAGCCCCGTAACCTGCAGGCCGGCCATGCGCTGGGCCTGCTCCAGGGCAGCCGCCGCCTCGCCCGTCTCAAGGGTAAGGCCGAACTTGGAGTCGAGGAGCCCCGTCTTGCGATGTGGGTGCGTGTGGACGTCAATCCCCGGCGCCACGCGCAGCCATACCCTCTGCGGTGCCTGTCGGCCTGCCGTCAGCTGGCCGAGCAGCCTCAGCTCGTGCAAGTTGTCGACAACGATCGTGCCAATGCCCCACTCGAGGGCCGCAGTGAGCTCGGCCACGTTCTTGCTGTTGCCATGCAGGTGCACACGCTCCGGCGGAAAGCCGGCGGCTCGGGCAACGGCCATCTCACCGGCTGAGGTAACGTCGAGGTCGAGGCCCTCGCGCTGGAGTATCTGCGCCAGGCCGAGGCACAGAAACGCCTTGCCGGCATAGGCCAGGCGGTGGGGGCCGGGGTAAGCGTCCAGCGCCGAGCGGGCCTCGCGCGCGCGGGCGAGGAGGGTCTCTGCGTCGTAGACGTAGAGGGGCGTGCCGAACTCGCGTGCCAGGTCGCGGGCGAGGCAACCGCCAAGCCACAGCCGGCCGCCGCGATCGATCCTGGCGGTGATCGGGAAGAGGTCGAGCGGAGCGGTCACGCTCTGGAGCCCCCTGATAGAGCACTGTACATAAGCGCGGCACACCTTGGACGGGCGCTCACGGCGGAGCGGCTAGCTGCGGCCTTCGGTTCGCAGCACCTCCTCGCTGACATCGCGGATGGAGCGGCGCTCGCGCACTGCCTTGGCCTGGAGGTAGTGGGAGGCCTCCGCCTCGCGCCAGCCGTGCGTTTTCATGAGCACTCGTTTCGCCTCCTCGAGGACCTGCAGGATGCGCATCGCGGACTGCAGATCGGCAGCCTCGCGGCGGAGGGCCTGCGTCTCCTCGAAGCGGGCGAGGGCAATCTCGAGGGCGGGGGCGAGGTCGACCGGGCGCACCGGCTTGGCCAGGTAGGCGTGGACGGCGAGGCTCGCAGCGCGGGCGACAAGGTCGGGGCTAGAGTAGGCGGTGAGAATGATCACGGGCACTGGCCGCTCGGCGGTGATCGCCTCGGCGGCGTCGAGGCCGTCCATCTGCGGCATCTTGATGTCGAGGATCACCAGATCCGGCCGTGTGGCGCGCGCCATCTCGACCGCCTGCCTGCCATCGCTGACGGCGGCAACGACCTCGTGCCCCATCTCTTCGAGCGAAGCCGTGAGGCCGAGACGAATGATCCCCTCGTCGTCTGCAATCAGGATGCGCACAGCCGACCTCCTGTAATGGTTCGGGTCTTCCCAGTCTCGCTGCCAGCCTGCCGGTACTCTGGTCGCAGCGCGTCGCGCACGAAAAAAAGCCCTCAGGGCGAGCCTGCCCGCTCGCGTCCAGGGGCTTCGTGGCCGAAAGCTCCATCGCTCCGCTGATGGTGGCTGGATTGGCGCCGCCGATGGTCCGGGGACCGCTCGTGCGGGCACTCTTTGCGGGGAGCATACTACGCCGAGGGGGTATTGTCAAACGGTGGCATCCCTCGCAGTATCTCCTCGCTCACCTCGCGCATCGAGCGGCGGCCGCGGCGCGCCCGTGCCCGAAGCCAGCGCAGGGCCTCCTCTTCGCCCAGCCCGTGGACCTCCATCAGCCGCCGCTTGGCCTGCTGCACGAGGTCGCGACTGCGCAGCGCTTCCTGCAGGTCGGCCGCCTCCTGCCGCAGCGCCTGCTCCTCCTGAAACCGGCTGATGGCGATCTCGAGGGCGGGCCCCAGCTCTACCGGGCGGATCGGCTTGACGAGGTAGGCGTGCACCCGCAGGCCGGCCGCTCTCTCCACGAGGTCGCGGCTAGAGTAGGCGGTCAGGATGACGATGGGCACCGGCCGTTCGCGGCTGATCGCCTCGGCGGCCTCGAGGCCATCGATGCCGGGCATCTTGATATCAAGGATGACCAGGTCTGGGTGCGCCGTGCGCGCAAGCTCGACGGCCGAGAGGCCATCAGCAGCAATGGCGACGACCTCGTGGCCCATGGCCTCAAGCGAGGCCCTCAACCCCAGGCGGATGATCGCCTCATCATCGGCGATGAGGATGCGCATGGCAGGCCTCCTCACCTGCAAGAACCGTCGCCAGCTCCAAGGCGGAGCTCAGGCCGCGCCAGAGAGCTGGCGCGGGATGCGTATCGTGGCCGTCGTGCCCTCCCGTCGCTCGAAGCGGAGCTCGCCGTGAAGGTCCTCGGCGACGAGGGTCTCGGCGATCTGCAGGCCGCTCTGGGGGGCAGAGGCATCCGGCAGTCCGACGCCGTCATCGCGGACGGCGATGCGCCAGTGGTCTTCCTCCTGCCCCAACTCGACCGATATCCGCCCGCGGTCGCGACCGACGAAGGCATGCTCCATGGCGTTCTGCACCAGCTCGTTGATCACTAGCGCCAGCGTAGTGGCCGGCCGCGACGGGAGGGCGAACGTCTCGCCCGCGATGGTCAGGTCGATCTGTGCGTCGGGTGGTGCCATGTTCTGGACGACGCCCCCGGCGACGCGCGCGAGCAGCTCCTTGACGTCGACCATCTGCAGGCCCCGATGGGAGAGGACCTCGTGGACGGCGGCGATGCTCTGGACGCGGTTGATCGCCTCCTGCAGCAGCTCCTCGGGCGGGACGTGCCGTCCCTCGGCCATCTGCAGACGGAGCAGCATGATCACGCTCTGGAGGTTGTTCTTGATGCGGTGGTGCATCTCGCGTACGACGGCTGCCGAGGTCGCGAGACGGGCGTTCTCGATGGCCAGCGCGGTCTGGTTGGCCAGGGTCGAGAAGAGGGCGATTTCCTCCCGGGTGAAGTGGTGGGGCTCGCCGGTGTAGCAGTTGAAGACGCCGATGACCCGCTCGCGGACGCGGAGCGGCACGCACAAGAGCGAGCAAAGGCCCTCCTGCCGGGCGAAGGCGCGGTAGCGGTAGCGGCGGTCGCGGCGCACGTCGTCGACGGCGATGAGCTGGCCCGTCTCGGCGACAAGGCCGGCGATGCCCTCGCCGACGCGGATTGGCTCCTGACTGCGGTAGGCGGGGTTCAGGCCGCGGATGGCGCGCGGGACGAGCTCGCCCCGCTCCTCGTCGAGGAGGAGCAGCGAGCAGGCCTTGGCATGCATCACGCGGGCGGCCATCTCCACGATCAGCTCGAGCATCTCATCAGGGTATAGAGGGGAGGTGACCGTCTCGCTCACCTCGGCGAGGGTCGAGAGCTCGGCGATCTGGCGCTGCATCTGATCGTAGAGCATGGCCTTCTCGAGGGCGCCGGCGGCGAGGTCGGCGATAAGGGAGAGGAGCTCGACCTCGTCGGAGGTGTACTCGTGGTAGTTCCGCGTCTGGACGTTCACGGCGCCGATGACCCGGCCCTGATTGACCAGCGGCACGGCGAGGAGCGAGCGGAAGAGGCGCTCGCCAGTCTCGGGCAGGTACTTGTAGCGCGGATCGCCCGCCGCATCGGCGACGGCGACCGCCTGCCCCTGCTGGGCGGCCCAGCCGGTGAGCCCTTCGCCAAGGCGCAGCCGGGCATGGCCGACGGCGGCGCCGGCCAGCCCGGTGGTGGCCTTGAGGACGAGGAACTGCCCGCTCTCGTCCAGGAGGTAGATCGAGCAGGAGTCCACGTCCATCACTTCGGCGGTGCGCCGGGTGATCAGGTCGAGGGTGGCCTTGAGCTCCCAGGCGGCGTTGATCGCCCGGCCGATCTCGCGCAGGGCGGCGAGCTGGGCGATCTTTTGTTGTAGTTCTCTCTCAAGCTCGTGCATCCGTTGGTCCGTACCCATCGAGAGTCTGTTCCTGTCGCGGCGATAAGCCCGCGTGGTGCGCTGCCTGCCTCAATGCAGGCTTCCCGTGGCGCGATGGTGCCCCTACCCCTGAGCCCTCCTCCCGGCGGGCGCGCCCTCCCAGGCCGGGCCCCGGTGAATGGCCCGATCGGGTTTGCCAGGCGACAGCGCCTTCAGTACATTTACTTCGGCCCGGTACCGCACATCTGTCGGCCAGGAGGTGATCCTATGGGCGCAAGCCATCCCGGTTCGCCTGCAGAGGCCCTGCAGGCCTATCTGACCCCCTGGCACCAGGCCGTCGCCGCGCCTGCGGCGGCCCAGGAGCAGACCCTGCGACGGCTGCTCGCGCTGTACGCGCAGACCGGCTATGGCCGTCAGCACGGGGCGGCGGCAGTCGGGAGCATCGCGGAGTACCGACGGGCCTTCCCGGTCATGACCTACGAGCAGTACGAGCCGCTCATCCGCCGGGTCATGGCGGGCGAGGTCGACCTCTTGCTCACCGAAGACCCTATCGGCTGGGCGATCACCCGCGGTACGACGGGGGGCGAGTCCAAGTTCATCCCCATGACGCCGACGGACCTGCGCATGCGCGTGAGTGCCGCCCGGGCGATGCTCAACTATGTGCAGAGCACAGGCCGTTACGACCTCTTCCAGGGCGTGAACCTCAACCTGAACTTTCCGTCGGTCGTCGGCACGATACGCGTCGGCGAGCGCGAGGTCCAGTATGGCTACTCCTCGGGCATCTACACCCGGCACGTCTCGGCTTCAACGCCCATCCGCTCCCTCCCATCGCAGGAAGAGATCGACTCTCTCGGCGGCGGCAAGACCATCCGCGACTGGGAGGCCCGCTTCGAGCTGGCCTACGAGCGTTGCCGGGGCGAGAATGTCACCCTCGTGGGTGGGGTGGCCCCGACGGCAATTCTGTTTGCGCGCTATCTCAAGCGCACGCATCGGGTCTATCCCAAGGACCTGTGGCAGACGCGTATCATGACGCTGGGTTCGGTCCCGGGCATCAACACACACTATGCCCCTGCCCTGCGGGCCCTCTATGGGCCGGTGGCCATCCGCGAGATCTATGGCACGACGGAAGGCATGTTCGGCCAGCAACTGGATGAGAACCGGGCGTGGGTCCCCAACTATGACTTGTACTTTTTTGAGGTGCACACCCGCTCGGGCCTCAAGATGCTGCACGAGATGCGCCCCGGCGAGCTGGGCAGCCTGATCGTCTCGACGCCGGCGCTGGCGCGCTACCGGATCGGCGACCTGATCCTGGCGCTGCGCCCGCCCTACTTTCGCTGCATCGGCCGGGAGCGGTGGTGGACCGTGCTCCAGTACGCCTGGGGCGAGCTGGCAAGCCTCAACCTCGGGCGCCTGTAGGGGCAGGGCTGCGTGCCCCTGCGGGCGTGCGGTCGAGCCGTGCGCGCCGCCCCGGCGAGGGCGGCGCCGTCACCGCCCGGTCAGGCCTCGGATCAGCAGATAGAGGCCGATGATCACCAGGGCGAGCGGCAGGATGGTCAGGATGCCGAAGGCGCTGCTCAGCCCGATGGCGATCAGGATGATCGCCAGCACCACGATGCCACCGACGGGCCGCCGGTAGGCGGGCACCAGCAGGCGGAAGGCCGCCTCGAGGAGAAGGATCACCCCGGCACCGATCAGGATCACCGACCAGGCCGGCAGGGCCACAAGGGTTGCCAGCGTCCCGAGCGAGTCGGCGAGGAGGACCAGGCCGGCCCAGATCAGGATCAGCGCCCAGGCGATGGCGCTGATCGGGTCGCGGCGCCACTTTTCGCCCTGTCCTTTCTCGCGCCCCTTTTCTTCCTGCTTCTCCTCGGCCTTTTCGCTCTTTTCGTCACGTCGTTGCGCAGCCATGGCCTGCTCCTTGAATGTGCTGCCCGGTGTGTGAGGACATTGTAGCACATAAATGAACGGAGGTGAAGACGGATGGAGCCCCGGCGAGGGGGTGGGCGCCTTCATCACCAGCACAGCTGAGCCTGCCCCCAGCATGCACCACACCCGTCTTACCCGGGTGCGTCCAAGATGCGTCACTGCCTGGGCTGCAGCTGGGTGTTTTGCTAGGCTGCAGCCTGGCCCTGCCCAGGTAGGGGTTTGGCGGGTTGGCGCGTCTGGCCGCCCCGGGGCGGCCAGACGCGCCAACCCGCCAAACCCCCAACAAGAGGTCTTGCACCGGGCTTGTGCGACGCGTGAAGCCCGGTCGCTGGCAGAGCGCCCTCGGCAGGCTGCCCGACTGCCACTCTGCTGGCCGAGCCTGGTCGCACCCTCCCGCCACCCGACATTGACGTCCCTCACCTCCAGTGCTACGATTGCAGAGAACCTGCAGTCACCCTCGGTGCATAGCCATCACGGCGGCATCGCCCAACCTCAGAAAGGACAGACCATGAAGCTCTCCTGCGTGACGGCAAGCTATGTGGCAGACCTTCTCGGCTACCCCGGCGCTATCGACTGGGGCGAGGCCAGCCAGAGGGCGGCCCAGGCGCCGCTTCTCGGCACGATCGATGGGATGCTGGAGCGGCTCGCGCCGGCAAGGCTCGACGGCATCGAGCTGTGGTTCCCTCACGTGTGGCCGGCCAAGGTCACGCCCTCCCTCGCCAGCGTCGTACGTCGTCGCCTCGCCGCGCGGGGGATGGCCTGCTGCGCCTGTGCGGGTGGGCTGCCGGACCCGGCGATGGACCCGGACGGATGCGAGGAGCTCTTCCAGGTGACGCAGATGCTCCACGCGCCCCTCATCGCCGGGCATCTGCCGGCAGGTATCGTCCCACGGCTGGGCCCCTACTGCGAGCGGTACGGCGTGCGGCTGGGGTTCGAGAACGGGCACGAGAGGGACGTCTCGGAGATCATCGCGGTGATCCGCGAGGGCGGCCCCTGGCTGGGGGCAAACCTGGACACCGGGAACCTGGCGGCGCAGGGAGGAGACCCGGTCCGGGCGGTGCGAGAGCTGGCGGGAAGGCTCGTGCACGTGCATTTCAAGGATGTGCCGGCGGTCGGGGCGCATGACTGCGTGGCCCTCGGTAAGGGGATTGTGGACGTGAGGGGCGTGGTCCGCGAGCTAAAGGCCGTCGGGTACGACGGGTGGCTCTCGATTGAGATCGAAACGCCGGACCGCGACCCGACGGAGGAGATCATCGCCAGCGCCGAGCTGCTGCGGGCGCTGTGGTAGCGGCAGGGCGGGATCGCTTCGGCGGCCCGTAGGGCCGGCTGGCAGTGACGGGTGGGGGACGGGCGGCGAGGTCGCGCGGGGCGGGAAGCCCCGCGCTGAAAAGCGGCCCAAGCCCTTGCGGGGCTGAGGCGGTTTCTCTGGTGCGGCCCGGGGCGCCCGTAGGCGCCGGTTGCGTTGCTGCGCGGCTGCGAAGAGACGCGGTGAGTGTGCACAGATGTGTCCTGGGCCCCAGGTCCGTATCACTGCAGGCGTCTGAGGAGGGCCTTTCGCCCGGGCAGCGCCATCGCGCCGCTACAAGCCTGGCGAGGCGGTGGTGGGCGCAGCTAGCGCTCTCTGGGCAGTCGTGGTACTCTTCGGCTTTGCCGGCGCCGCCATCGGCAGACAGCCGACGGAGGGTGTTCTCGTCGGCTGCGGCTACGATGATGTAGGGCTGTGGGCCCGGTCGGGCCGTCAGCAATCGATGCGCTTGCGGCCCCAAGTGAACGGGCACCGGGCAGGTCACCGCTCTTTCTGCATCCGGAGAGGTGCAACCCTTACGCATTCCCTGTGCACGGAGCGCCGGCCGATGTCAGCTCCGGTTGACTCCGCGGGCTGGGGCGCCCCGTCACCGTCATGCGGGACGAGGCACCCTCGTCGCACGACTGTCCCGAGGACCACGTTCTCGTTGCGATTGCCAGGCTTCAGACGCTGAGCGTCGGCTCTGGCCCGGATGCAGTTGCCTAAGGAACTGCTTCTGCAGCATATAAGGGACTCGGGCCGTGGCGGGGCCAGCCTGTTCGAGCTGCAGCAGGTGTTGCCGGGATTGAGCCGCGGCCAGATTCAGACTCTGCTTCGCGAGCTCAGGCGTGAGGCCAAGATCCGGGTGGAAGGGGTGACCAAGGGCGCGCGCTGGTACGCGGGACCCGAAAAACGCAATTCGACGCAATTCTGATGCAATCCGATGCAATCCAAAGCACGGCCCGGTCCTGCGCTGGTGAGTGGCGCGTCCGATAGAGCCCCAATTCGACCCAATTGCGACCTGATTGCGGACGAAAGGGACTCCTGAGTGCTTCGGTTGCCGGGTAAGTGCCCAGCATCTTCCCACATATCAGTCCGGCTTCTTTCCCGGTCTGGGTGCATCCAAGATGCGTCACTGCCTGGGCTGCAGCCGGGTGTTTTGCTGGGCCACAGTCCGGCCCTATCCCGGGCCGGGGGTCTGGCGGTTGGCGCGCCTGGCCGCCCTCGGGGCGGCCAGGCGCGCCAACCGCCAGACCCCCAGCAAAAGGTCTCGCACCGGGCTTGTGCAAAGCGTAAGGCCCGGTCGCCGGCAGAGCGTCCCCGGCAGGCTGCCTGACCGCGAATCTGCTGA